>JAKSPN010000002.1 GCA_024404755.1 Clostridia bacterium
AAATAAAAAACCCGCAGTCGTGAGACTGCGGGTTTTTCTTGTCGGATGAAAAACTCTTATTTGAGTTCGGCTTTCGCGCCGGCTTCTTCGAGTTTCGCTTTGAGGGCCTCGGCTTCCTCTTTCGGAGCGCCTTCTTTGATGGCTTTCGGGGCGGCCTCGACGATCTCTTTGGCCTCTTTCAGGCCAAGACCGGTCGCTTCGCGAACCGCTTTGATAACAGCGATTTTGTTGGCGCCGGCGTCGGTCAGGACGACGTCGAACTCGGTTTTCTCAGCAGCAGCTTCGCCGCCGGCAGCAGCGCCACCGGCCACAACGGCCACCGGAGCAGCGGCGGAAACGCCGAACTCCTCTTCGATCGCTTTGAC
The DNA here is from genome assembly GCA_024404755.1 of Clostridia bacterium. GTDB lineage: Bacteria > Bacillota > Clostridia > Oscillospirales > Acutalibacteraceae > RGIG426. The sequence continues at coordinate 366 of JAKSPN010000002.1, forward strand.
GAGCTCGTTCAGCTCGAGGACAGTCATTTCTTTGATTTCGTCAATCATTTTGGTGATTTTCTCAGACATTGTACTTACCTCCATAAAGTAATTTTTAATAAATTTGTTGAAGCATTACGCTTCGGCAGGGGCGGCTTCTTCGCCACCACCCTGTTTTTCGGCAACGGCGTTGATCGCACGCGCCAAGCCGGCGATCGTGGCATTCAAGCCACCCGCCAACATCGCCAAAAGGGTCTCTTTCGGCGGGATGCTTGCCAGTTCTTTCACCGTTTCCGGAGAAATCACTTTGCCTTCAAAGAAACCGGCTTTCACGGTGAAGTTTTCGTTCTTATCCGCGAATTCGCACAGCACTTTGGCGGCGGCAAGTTCGTCACTTTCGCTGGTGGCGAGAGCAGTGGTACCTTCCAGAACGTCTTTCAGTTCGGACAGGCCCGCCTCGTCCGCGGCACGACCGAGCATGGTGTTTTTGATAACCGAATACTCGACGCCCGCCTCACGCAAAGAGCGACGCAGCGCGGTGTCGTCCGCCACGGAAATACCTTTGTAGTCCACCACCACACCGGCGACGGCTTTCTGCAGTTTTTCCGAAAGAGCAGCGACGAGCGCTTGTTTTTCTTGCAGGACAGATTGGTTGGGCATTTGTGTTTCACCTCCGACAAAAATGGGTTTTTGCCGTTTTTCCAAAAAGAAAGCCCTCTCCGCTTTCACAGAGAGGGCGCAATCATACCAAATCAAAACGCAAGGCGTTTTCGGTTGACGCTTTTCGACCTCGGCAGGCGGGAAATCCCATTATACGCGAAGCGCACCTGCTGTCTGTGGAAGAACAGCAATGATATCTTACCATATCCTTTCGGATATTGCAAGCGTTTTTTGCGACACGACGAAAATTTTTCGTCGGTCGGGATCAGCCGCTGATTTTCAGCGGGTTGACGCGGACACCCGGGCCCATGGTGGAAGACACCACGCAGGAGCGGATGTACTGGCCTTTGGAAGCGGCCGGTTTGGCGCGGACGATGGCGCCCAGAAGAGCGTCAAAGTTCTCTTGGAGTTTCTCGGCACCAAAGGACACTTTGCCGATCGGGCAGTGGATGATGTTGGTTTTGTCGAGACGATACTCGATTTTACCGGCTTTCGCATCGTTGACGGCTTTCGCAACGTCCGGAGTGACCGTGCCGGCTTTCGGGTTCGGCATAAGACCGCGCGGGCCAAGCACTTTACCGAGACGGCCGACAACGCCCATCATATCCGGGGACGCGATAACCACGTCGAAATCCATCCAACCGCCGTTGATTTTGGCGACCAGATCGTCGGTACCGACGAAATCGGCGCCGGCATCGAGGGCGGCTTGCTGTTTGTCCTCTTTGCAGAAGACGAGGACGCGAACGTCTTTACCGGTGCCGTTCGGCAGAACGACGGCGCCGCGGACCTGCTGGTCAGCGTGGCGGCTGTCAACACCGAGGCGGACGTGGACTTCGACGGTCTCGTCGAATTTCGCTTTACCGGTTTTCACCGTGAGATCCAGCGCTTCCGGAATATCGTAAAGCGTCTGGCGATCGAACAGCTTTTGGCTGTCCGTATATTTTTTACCGTGTTTCATTTTAAGGTTCCTCCTAAATTACCTACCCACAAGGGGGTGGTTTGGTGGTATATCGGAATGCTGAGGTTTTCCTCCCACCCGAATCGGTCAATATCAGTCGACGACGGTGATACCCATGCTGCGGGCGGTACCGGCGATCATGCTCATCGCGGTATCGATATTGGCAGCGTTGAGGTCCGGCATCTTGGTTTCCGCGATTTTGCGGATTTGTTCTTTGGTGATTTGCGCCACTTTGTTTTTGTTCGGTTCACCGGACGCCTTGTCGATGTTGCAGGCCTTTTTAATCAGGACAGCCGCAGGCGGGGTTTTGGTGATGAACGTGAACGAGTGGTCGGCATAGACCGTGATGACAACCGGGATAATCATACCGATGTCGTTTTTGGTGCGTTCGTTGAATTCTTTGGTGAACGCCATGATGTTGACGCCGTGCTGACCGAGAGCCGGGCCAACCGGGGGAGCCGGCGTTGCTTTGCCGGCGGGGATTTGAAGTTTAATGTAACCGATAACTTTCTGAGCCATTTTTAGCACCTCCAAAAATCGTGGTGGATGACGGAACGCCGTCGCCGAAGGCGCGGTGCCCCTCCCACAGCCGGAAGAGTGTCCGGCGCACAGTTACGCGCAGTCGGTTAACTGCGTTTTGCTTAAATGTTTTAGTCCATAAGTTCCGCTTGGTCGGGTTCGAGTTCGACGGGGGTTTCCCGACCGAACATGGACACGGTCACGCGGACTTTGCTTTTTTCCAGGTCGATTTCTTCCACCTTGCCGGTGAAGTTCTCGAGAGGACCGTCGATGATACGGACCATATCGCCGACAGCGTAGTTGATGACGACCTCGCGTTTTTCCACACCGAGGCGGGCAATTTCCTCTTCGGTCAGCGGAACGGGTTTACCGTTCGGGCCGACGAAGCCGGTGCAGCCGCGGGTGTTGCGCACGACGAACCAAGAGTCGTCGGTCATCACCATTTTCACCAGAACGTAACCCGGGAAGAGTTTGCGTTCGGTTTCTTTTTTCTGGTTGTCTTTCATCTCGACGACCGTTTCGGTGGGGACGCGGACTTCGTGAATCCAGTCCTGCAACTTGCGGTTTTCGACGATGGTTTCCAGATTGGTGGCTACTTTGTTTTCATAGCCGGAGTAGGTATGCACGACATACCATTTTGCTTCTTCCGCCATCAGGCACCCTCCTTACAAGGAAAGCAGCAGGTTGATAAGAGCATCCAGGCCGAAGTCGATGATGCAAACAATCGCACCGACAATCGCGCACATGGCGATGGTCGCCCAGGTGTTGTTCCACAAGGAAGCCCAGGTCGGCCAGGTGATTTTTTTGAATTCGCCTTTCAACTCTTTCAGGTAGCGCTTAAAGCCGCTTTCTTTCTTGGCCTTTTTGGCCTTTGCGGGGGTGGCGGACGTTTTGTTTTCAGCCACGCTAACGCCTCCTTACTTCGTTTCCCTGTGAAGGGTGTGTTTGCGACAGAACCGGCAATATTTGTTCATTTCCAGTCTGTCCGGATCATTTTGCTTGTTTTTCATCGTGTTGTAGTTGCGCTGCTTGCATTCCGTGCAAGCCAAAGTGATTTTCACTCGCATTATAACGGCACCTCCTTATAAGCCTCCCTCGTAAAAACAACGCGGGGCGTACGAAAAAATCGCACAAAAAATAAACCTCCGCAAAAACGAGGTAAAGTCACTATACCACACCTTTTTCCATTCGTCAACACTTTTTTCGCAAAAAGTGAAAAATTTTTCTCTATATAATTACCTATTAGTAATACGCGCGCGCCCGCGTAAAATTTATATTTTTTCAAAAAAAAGTAAAAAATCTTAAAAAAATAGTGGAAATCTGCAAAACCATCTGTTATACTGTACAATACATAAATTTGCGATTGAAAAAATTAACATATTTTAGGAGGAATTTTTATGGCACACAAGTACGTTTACCTTTTCAGCGAAGGTAACGCCACTATGCGCGAACTGCTGGGTGGCAAAGGCGCCAACTTGGCGGAAATGACCAACATCGGTCTGCCGGTCCCGCAGGGTTTCACCATCTCGACCGAGGCCTGCACGAAATACTACGAAGACGGCCGCCAAATCAACGACGAGATTATGGCGCAGATTATGGAACACATCGGCAAGATGGAAGACATCACCGGCAAAAAATTCGGTGACAAAGAAAACCCGCTTCTCGTTTCGGTGCGCTCCGGCGCGCGCGCGTCGATGCCGGGTATGATGGATACCATTTTGAACCTCGGTCTGAACGAAGACGTGGTCAACGTCATTGCCGAGCGCTCGAACAATCCCCGCTGGGCGTGGGACTGCTATCGCCGCTTTATCCAAATGTATTCCGACGTGGTGATGGAAGTCGGCAAAGAATATTTCGAGAAACTCATCGACGAGATGAAAAAGAAAAAAGGCGTGAAACTGGACGTCGAGTTGGATGCCAACGACCTGCAAGACCTCGCCAACCAGTTCAAAGCCGAGTATAAAGCCAAAATCGGCAGCGAATTCCCGACCGACCCGAAAGAGCAGTTGATGGGTGCAATCAAAGCGGTGTTCCGTTCGTGGGACAACCCGCGTGCCAACGTCTATCGCCGCGACAACGATATCCCGTATTCGTGGGGTACCGCCGTCAACGTCCAGATGATGGCGTTCGGCAATATGGGCGACGATTGCGGCACCGGTGTGGCGTTTACCCGCGACCCGGCGACCGGCGAAAAGAAACTGATGGGCGAGTTCTTGACCAACGCCCAGGGCGAAGACGTGGTCGCCGGCGTGCGCACCCCGATGCCCATTAAAGAAATGGCGGACAAATTCCCCGAGGCGTATGCCGAGTTCGTGAAGGTGTGCGCGCTTCTTGAAGACCACTACCGCGATATGCAGGATATGGAGTTCACCGTCGAGCACGGCAAACTGTTTATGCTGCAATGCCGCAACGGCAAACGTACCGCGCAGGCGGCGCTGAAAATCGCGTGCGACCTCGTGGACGAGAAGATGATTTCGAAAGAGCAAGCGGTCGCGATGATCGACCCGCGCAACCTCGATACGCTTCTCCACCCGCAGTTTGACCAAAAAATCCTCAAAGCCACCACGCCGATCGGCAAAGGTCTCGGCGCGTCGCCCGGTGCGGCGTGCGGCAAAGCGGTGTTCACCGCCGAGGATGCCGAAGCGTGGAACGAGCGCGGCGAAAACGTGCTGCTCGTCCGCCTCGAAACCTCGCCGGAAGATATTACCGGTATGAAAGCCGCGCAGGGCATTTTGACCGTCCGCGGCGGTATGACCTCCCACGCGGCGGTGGTTGCCCGCGGTATGGGCAAATGCTGTGTCTCCGGTTGCGGCGATATTGAGATGCACGAAGAAGAAAAATATTTCGTTCTCGGCGGCAAAACCTTCCGCGAGGGCGATTTCCTCTCGATTGACGGCTCGACCGGCAACATTTACGACGGCGTGATTCCCACGGTGGAAGCCACCATCGCCGGCGAATTCGAGCGCGTGATGAACTGGGCGGACGAATTCCGCCGCCTGAAAGTCCGCACCAACGCCGACACCCCGACCGATGCGGCGAAAGCCGTCGAACTCGGTGCGGAGGGCATCGGCCTTTGCCGCACGGAGCATATGTTCTTCGAGGCGGACCGCATCAAATCCATCCGCAAGATGATTGTCGCCAAAACCGCCGAGGCGCGCAAAGCCGCCCTTGACGAGATTTTGCCGCTGCAACAGGGCGACTTCGAAGAGATGTATCGCGTGTTGGAAGGCCGCCCGATGACCGTCCGCTTCCTCGACCCGCCGCTGCACGAATTCGTGCCGCAAAAAGAGGAAGACATGGCGGAACTCGCCGCGGAACTGCAAATCAGCGTGGACGACCTGCGCAACGTGGTTGCGGATTTGCACGAATTCAACCCGATGATGGGCCACCGCGGCTGCCGCTTGGCGGTCACCTATCCCGAAATCGCCGCGATGCAGACGACCGCCGTCATTAACGCGGCGCTCACCGTCAACAAAGAGCATCCGGAATGGAACGTCGTGCCGGAAATTATGATTCCGCTGGTCGGCGAGGTGAAAGAACTCAAATACGTCAAAGACGTGGTGGTGAAAACCGCCGACGACGTGATTAAAGCCGCCGGAAGCCAGATGACCTACAAAGTCGGTACGATGATTGAAATCCCGCGTGCGGCGCTGACCGCCGGCGAAATTGCCAAAGAAGCGGAGTTCTTCTCGTTCGGTACGAACGACCTGACCCAGATGACCTTCGGTTTCAGCCGCGACGATGCGGGCAAATTCCTCAACGCCTACTATGAAGCGAAAATCTACGAGTCCGACCCGTTTGCGAAGTTGGACCAGACCGGTGTCGGCGCGCTTGTGAAAATGGCGTCCGAAGCCGGACGCGCCACCCGCCCCGACCTCAAACTCGGTGTGTGCGGCGAACACGGCGGCGACCCGTCCTCGGTCGAGTTCTGCCACAAAATCGGCCTCGACTACGTGTCCTGCTCGCCGTTCCGCGTGCCGCTGGCGCGCCTTGCCGCGGCGCAGGCCTCGCTCAAAGACAAGAAATAAGAACTGCAACAAAACCCCACTCGTCGAGTGGGGTTTTTGTTGACTTTTTTGCAGAAAAACGATACAATAAAAGGTAAGGTTTTGAAAAGAGGGCGAAATTGTGGAAAAAATCAAAAGTTTTACCGTGGACCATACGAAATTACTGCCCGGGGTGTATCTGAGCCGCGAGGATGCGGCAGGCGGGCAGCCGGTCACGACGTACGATATTCGCCTGACCCGCCCGAACTTTGAGCCGGTGATGGGAACCGGCGAAATCCACACCATCGAGCATATCGGCGCGACCTATCTGCGCAACCGTGCGGACGTGAAAGACCGCGTGATTTACTGGGGACCGATGGGTTGCCGCACGGGATTTTACCTCATTTTGGCGGGCGCACCCGCGCTTCCCGAGGTGGAACGGCTTATGCGCGATTTGTTCGCGTTTACCGCCGCGTTCGAGGGCGCGATTCCCGGCGCAACGCCGGTGGAATGCGGCAACTATTCGGATATGGATTTGCCCGCCGCCAAAGCGCGCGCCGCAAAATACGGCGCGATTTTAGAGGCCGAGAAAGCCGCGGAAAAAGAAGCCCTCAACAAAGAGGTCGGCCAACTTTCCAACTCGAACGAATATCACCCCATTCAGGACGACTTGAAAGAGGAGCAACAAATCGAAGAAATGAAAATCAACCCGCAAGTCGGCCCGTAAATTTAACGAAAAAACTCCCTGCAACGTTCGTTGCAGGGAGTTTTGTTATTAAGTAAATCAGTCGTCCGATTCGGACGGCTCGGGTTGCGGTTTGCTTGTGCGCAAGAAGAGCAGGAAAAATGCAAACGCGATACGCCCGACGGTGGTGGCGAGATAGGCGATGCAAAATCCCCACAAGCCCCACAGATAGGTGGCGGGGATACACAATGCGGCAAACAGAATGGCGTAAAACGTGTTGACAAACAGTTGGTCGCGGCTTTTGCCGAAACGGAGAAGCAACACGTTGATCATATTGCCGACAAAATACACGATTTGCGCCAAGTTGCCGAGCCACAAGAACGGTTTGACCGCTTCGTATTCAGCGGGGTAGAGCAGGGGAAGCAAAATAATCGAAGCGACGTAGCACCCGACCATACCGACAAGCGACACCGCCGCCGCGCCGCCGACGAGGGCGGCAAACGCTTTCTTTTTGAGCGTTCCCTCGTACCGCATCAGGTAGCCGATAAGCACGCTATTGAGCGGGGTGGTGACAAGCGTGGCGGTTTTGCCGATGAGCGAGGCGAGGTAATACGCGGTAACGGCGGTACCGCCGATGAAGAATTTAAGGATAAGCCGGTCACCGTTAAAGATGAGGTTGGCGATGACGTTCGAGCCGAACAACGCCGCTACCGAGGTCATCACTTCCGAAAATTCCGCTTTTTCGGGCAGACCGTCCGGACGGAGGATTTTGCCTTTCCACAGCACGAACGCGACACCGAGGATTTCACCGCATAAGAGCGACGGTACCCATTGGTTGGTTTTGAGGAAAATCAGCGTACCGATGCCGTAGCCGATACTGATGAGCAGATAGTAGAGAAAATAGCCCTTGTAGTTGAGCGACAAGCGGAATTCCACGTCGGCGTAAAACCGCCACATAGTAAACCCGATAAGCAGTGCAAATAAGCCGGCGGTTTGGAGATCCAGCCCCAAAAGCTCTTTACAGACGATTGCCGCCGCGCCGAACAACACCGCGCTGCCGCCCAAAATGAGCAGATACGAACGGTTTTTGACGGTTTTGTCCTTGTTGCACATCCGCGCGTAGTTGGTGGCGCTGCCGAGAGAAATCGCCACGATATTCATCAGCGAGAGCAAATACAGAATATTGCCGTATTCGTCGCTGCCTAAATATTTGTCCCACAAAGGATAGATGCAAAACTGCGCCACCGCGTTCATAAGAACGATACCGGCGATGCTCCACATCGAATCCTTCAAAATGGATTTACCGAGTTTTTTCATAACAGTTCCTGTCTCATTCTTCGGAATATTTGTCTTCTTCGTCTAAATGTTGGATATAGCGCGGGCCGCGTCTCGGGGTGCGCCAATCCGCGCCGTAATAGAGCGCCATCAGTTCTTCGTAGTCTTTTACGGTGGGGAATTCCCGCCCGCGGATAAAGCAGGGCGCCACGCCGCCGGTAAACACGTTGTTGGGATAGTAACGGAGAAATTGAAGCGGCACGTTGGTTTTTAGGCGGTATTCACTGTCAACGTTCGCGTATTTGAACGTCAGTTTTTTCATGCGTTTGCAAATAGATTCCGCCGAGAACAGTTTGCCGACGGTGGACAACACCGCGACTTGCGCTTTTTGAAGCCCTTTGTATTTGTCCCACTCGATTTGGTGACGGTGCGCCATTCCCATACCGTAGAGGGCTTTGATGGAAAACAACATCCGCTTGCGTCCAAAAGCACTGTTCGGCGCTTTGGCAACGATGAACACGTCGGTGCCGATGCGGTTTTCGATGTTTTGATAAAAGCGGTCAGATTCGGTTTCTTCGCGGACAAGATAGCGGTCATCGTAAATGCGCACGACAAAATCGTAAAACGCGGGCGCCATATCCTGCGGCTCGGAAAAATGGATATGCTCCGGCAGGTTTTTAATCATTGCGGCTTTGAACGCCTCGTAATCCTCTGCCAGCACTTTGAGATCCATATCGTCGTCCCACGGAATGAAATCGCCTTCGCGGATAGCGCCGAGTTCCGTACCGCTATCAATAAAATAGCGGACGTTTTCTTTTTTGGCAATATCGTCGATGACACAAAGTAGGTCAAACAGACGGTCGTGCAGTTCCGGCAGTTTCATAGAGGAGCAACTCCTTTTTCTAAACGGTTTCATCCGCTTATTTTACCATACCCGTTGCGCTCTGTCAAGAAACGGGGTGTTCGGCGAGTGTAAATAAATATTAAACAAAGAGAAAAATGCTTGACGGGTGTTTTTTCGGTTGCTATAATAGGATATTATAGTAAAATAGGTTAGTATCGTCCGAAAGGAGCCACTTTTTATGCTCGAACTCAAACAAATTACAAAAATCTATCCCGCCGGCGGCGAAAACGTCCAGGCGCTCAAAGGTATCGATATGCAATTCCGCAAAAGCGAATTCGTATCGGTGCTGGGGCCCTCCGGCTGCGGCAAAACGACCCTGCTCAACATCATCGGCGGTCTCGACCAATACACCGACGGCGATTTGCAGATTAACAGCCGTTCCACCAAGGATTTCAAAGACCGCGACTGGGACACCTATCGCAACCACTCGATCGGTTTCGTGTTCCAAAGCTATAACCTTATCCCGCACCAAACGGTGTTGCAAAACGTCGAGCTGGCGCTGACGCTGTCGGGTGTCAAAAAATCCGAGCGCAGAAAACGCGCGAAGGAAGCGCTCATTCGCGTGGGTCTTAAAGACCAAATGAAGAAAAAACCGGCAGAGATGTCCGGCGGTCAGATGCAGCGCGTTGCGATTGCCCGCGCTATCGTCAACAACCCCGACATCATCCTTGCGGACGAGCCGACCGGTGCGCTGGATACCGAGACGAGCAAGCAGGTTATGGATATTCTCAAAGAAATCGCCAAAGACCGCCTCGTCATTATGGTCACCCACAACCCGGATTTGGCGAACGAGTATTCCACCCGCATTATCCGGATGCTCGACGGTTTGGTGACCGACGATTCCGCCCCGCTGACGGCGGAGGAAATCGCCGCCGAGCAAGCGGCGCAGGCGGAAAAAACCGAGCCGAAAGGTCGCAAAAAGATGCCGTCCATGTCGTTCGGCACGTCGTTCGGTCTGTCGCTCAAAAACCTGTTTACGAAAAAAGGCCGTACCGCACTCACCTCGTTTGCGGGTTCCATCGGCATTATCGGTATCGCGCTCATCTACGCGGTGTCGCAGGGCACGACCAACTATATCGATGCGGTGCAGGAAGACACCCTCGCTTCGTACCCGCTGACGCTCGAAGCGAAACACGTGGATATCGGCACGCTGCTTGAAACCTTTGTCGGAAAAGCGGAGTCGATGAAAACGCACGAAAAAGACGCGGTGTATCCCAAAGCGATGGTGCACGAACTGATGAACTCTATCAACACGATGGAGGAAAAAGAAAACGACCTCGCTTCCTTTAAGAAATACATCGAAAAAGAATGCAAGGACAAAGACTCCGAGAGTGGCTTGTATGAGGCGGTGTCCGGCGTTCAGTACACCTACGATTTGGATTTGCTCGTCTACACGGAAAACGTGGACGGCAACATCATTCGTTCCGACTCGCAAGAACTGCTGTCCGAGCTGATTTCCGAATATTTCGGTATGGATATGCAAGGGTTAATCAGCGCACGCAACACGATGTCGATGGGATCTTCCGCCTCTATGATGGACAGCGCTTCCAGACTGTGGCAGGAAATGCTCTGCGGGCAGGACGGCAGCCTGATAAGCCCGTTGCTCAAAAAGCAGTACGACGTGGTTTACGGCGAATGGCCTACCAAGTACAACGAGGTTGTTTTGGTGTTGGACGAAAACAACGAATTGGACGATATGGCGCTGTATGCGTTGGGACTGGAATCGGAAGAATATATCGATGAGATGATGGAGTCCACCTTGAACAAAGAGGAAATCCAATACAAGGATTCCAAATGGAGTTACAAAGACATTTGCAGTCGGGATTACCGCGTTATTTTGAACTCGGACTGCTACTCGCTCGATGAAACCACCGGCCTCTATACCGATTTGAGAGACACCAAAACCGGACTTCGCTATCTGTACGACAACGGAATGACGCTGAAAGTCAGCGGCATTATCCGCCCGAACGAAGATGCGGTTTCCACTATGATTACGGGCGCGATTGCGTATACCAAGGCCCTGACCGAAGAAATCATTTCCAGAGCGGAAAAAGCCCCGTCCATCAAAGCCCAAAAAGAAGATCCCACCAAGGACGTTTTCACGGGACTTTTGTTTGAGGATTCCGAAAAGACCAAAACTGTTTCCGATAAGGCTGCGGCGTTCAAGGATTACGTAGACCGCGCCGACAAGAAAGAAAAAGCGGAAATTTACAAAAAGATGATGTCCACCCCCTCGAAAGAGGTCGTCGACCGGACGGTGGAGTCTACGCTCGCCGCAATGTCCCGCCAAGAGATGGAAGCGATGATGCTGCAAAATCTCGGCGCACAAATGAAAATGGATTCCGCCGCTATTGAGACCTACATCGCCAATATGAGCGACGAGGAAATCAAAGATCTGTTTGCTTCCGCGATTGAGGAGCAGGTCAAGGAGTCCTATGCCGCCGAAGCGGAAAGCAAACTCGCGTTCCTTTCGGAAGAACAACTGATTGCCGGACTTAAGCAACTGCTTCCCACTTGTTCTGACGAAGACCTCGCCCATTATTACGAGGAGACCATCACCTTCTCCGACTCCAACTATGAGGACAACCTGCTGAAATTGGGTGCTGTCGATTTGGATTCGCCGTCCTCCATCAACCTCTATGCCTCCACTTTCTCCGCCAAAGATGTGATTGAGGACGCCATTGCCGACTATAACGAAACGGTGGAGGAGATGTCCCAAATCGAATATACCGACTATATCGGCATTTTGCTGTCGTCGGTGACGACCATTATCGACGCGATCACCTACGTGCTGATTGCGTTCGTGTCGGTGTCGCTCATCGTGTCGTCCATTATGATCGGCGTTATCACGCTGATTTCGGTGCAGGAGCGCACGAAAGAAATCGGTATCCTGCGCGCTATCGGCGCTTCCAAGCGCAACGTGTCGAGTATGTTCAACGCCGAAACGGTGATTATCGGCTTTACGTCGGGTCTGCTCGGCGTGCTGATTACCTACCTCTTGTGTATCCCCATCAACCTCATCCTGCACAGTTTGACCGGTATCAACAACCTGTCGGCGGTGTTGCCGGTGCCGGTGGCGATTACCTTGGTGATTATCAGTATGCTCTTAACGCTGATCGCGGGTGTTATCCCGTCGCGCTCGGCGGCGAAAAAAGACCCGGTCGTGGCGTTGCGTACCGAGTAAATTCTTTCGGCGAAAGCCGCAAGAGAAGAGGGTTTTTATGGAAAAGAAACATCTTTCCAAAATCTCCGCCATCCATATTTTGAAACTGGTGTATCGCGGGTTTCTGTTTTTGGCGGCGGTCGCCGTATACGTGGTGGCGCGGGTGCGCGGCGCGGAACTTTTGGATGCCGAAAGTCCGCTGATGCTCGTGCTGCTCGGCGCGATTTGGGTGGTGTTCGCGGCGGAAATGCTGTCGCGGATGTTCCCGTCGCCGCTGGAAAGTATGGGGTGCGAAAAGCAGTTCAAACGAAACTATAAACCGGTCGAGGGCGCGACCCCGCACCTGCAGGAAGCGAAAGTCACCTTTGCGGTGGCGTTCGTGTGGATTGCCTTAAACGCGCTGTTCGGCGGGCTGTATGCGGCGGGCATTTTTGACCGCGGCATTCTGCTTCTTATCGCGCTCGCCTATTCGGTGTGCGATATGATTTGCATTTTGTTCTTCTGCCCGTTCCAAACGTGGTTTATGAAAAACAAATGCTGCACCACCTGCCGCATCTATAACTGGGACTACGCGATGATGTTTACGCCGCTTGTGTTTATCCCGTCGTTTTACACGTGGACGTTGCTCGGGCTTGCGCTGGTGCTTCTTGCGTTGTGGGAAGTGCGGGTGCATACCGTTCCCGAACGGTTTTGCGAGTGCTGTAACGAGTCGCTCGCCTGCAAAAACTGCAAAGAAAAACTCTGTCACCACAAACGGCAGTTGCGCGCGTTTTGGAAAACCCAGACCGCTGCGCTGTCCGACCGCAAAGAAAAAATCGAGGAAAAAGTCGAGCAGTTGGAAGAAAAACTGAAAAACCGCCTGCCGAAAGACAAATAACAGAACAAAACCGCCTTGCAAGCATCGCTTGCAAGGCGGTTTTTTCTTGTCCCGATTTTACGGGTTGTTCTTTTTCGAGGTTTCTTTGGCGGCTTTTTTCGAGGCGTTGTCGCTCTCGTCGCCGAGGGCGGCGAGCGTATTCAGTTGCGCCGTCAGTGTCTCCACGTCGGCGGCTTTCACAAGGAATTTTTCGCCGTCGTTCGCCACGCACAGATAGCGGTTGGCGGAGTAGGGGCGAAACGCGAACGCGGTGTCCGTTTCGCCCGAAAGCGGGAGCAGTTCGAGCGTGAGCGCACTCGTGTCGCTCGGCGTTTTTGCATCGGCGGCAATCGCCACGCGCTTCACCGACATCATCGCCTCGTACAGCGAGCGCACGTTGCCTTCCGGCACGTCTTTGCCGTTGAGCGTGGCTTTCAGCGTGGCGGTTTCGCTGCCGTTTTCGTCTTTTTGCTTGCCGTGGGTGAATTTGAGGGCATAGGTGTCGCCGCCCACGGTGGCGTTAATGCCGGATAACTCGGTGATATACCGCAAAAAGAGCGATTTGTTGACCAACTCCTCGTAATCCGTTTCCGCCCACGGTACGGTGGCGGCGTTGACGGTGTAGACGATATCCACGCCGTCAAGTAGGGCGTAATACGTGTCGTCTTCGGTGCGGTTGCCGAGCGAAATCGTGTAGGACACCTCGTTATACCACGAGGGCTTGTCGAGCGCGTTGCCCTTTTCGTCGGTGGCAACGTACACGCCGAAGGTCATCGTGGTCACCGCGCGGGGCGCGGTCAAGCCGTATTTTTGAAGATCGGCATCGGTGGGGTGAATTGCTGCAATCGTCGCGCCGTACAGCCCGCACAACTCCGTATCCCATTCGCCGGTCACGTTGCTGTCCGTCGGGCGGAAATATGGCTTTTCGAGCACGTATTTGCCGCACAGTTTTATGGATTCTCCGTCGTCCGGCGAAACGTAGCGCATCGACACGTCTTCGGCGCGGTTGCCGCCCGAGAGGGTCATCGCTTTCAGCTTCGTTGTGCCGACCGAGTCGCTGTCTTTGGGCGAGGGCGCGGTCATCAGCGTTTTGCCGACGTAGTAGGTTTTGTCGTTCATGGCGGCTTGGTAGTAGTCCTCGCGGAACAGCCACACCGTGTCGCCGCCCTGTTCCATACCGTAGTAGCCGGAACTGCCGCCGGTGGCGACGCGGCCGTATTGCATGGTCAGCGTTTTGCCGTCGGTGTATTTCGTGGTGACGGTAATGGCGGGTTTATCCAATCCGCAGGCGGCGAGTTGCTCGTCGGTGGGATTTTCGGCAATCACCAAATCGGGGGTCACCGCGGTGTATTGCACAAGCAGGTTTTCCACCGCCGCCGCATCCCGCGGCAGGTCTTCGTAGCCCTCGACCACCATTTCGCCGTGTTCCCCCGCGACGAGGGAGTAGGTGCCGGTGTCGTTTTTCACGGTAATTTTTTCAATCGCGGAAATGCCGGTTGCGGAATAGTCGGCAAGCGACGGCAGCAACACTTCGGATTCCTCTTCGGACACCTCGGAGGTTTCTTCTTCGTTAAACAGCCCGCCGAAATACGCCGCGGTCACGCCGCCGCCTAAAACGACCAGCACGCACAGCGTGATAATCAGCGGCAACACGCGTTTTTTACCGGGTTTTTGCTTTTCGACTTTGGCGGGCGCGGAAAACAACGTCGATTCTTCTTTTGCGGCTTGTTCCTCGATTTCGGGGGTCACGTTTTCTTGTGTGTCGCTCATAAATTCTTCCTCCGCAGGAACACCGAAAGTCCGCAAATGAGCATCGCCAGCGGCAACAACACGGTAAACACGCCGAGGCCGAGGAGTTTTTTCACGCCCTCCGACCCGAAGTCCACGGTGGAGTTCGACAAACTCTTGCCCGGCACGGACAACGTTTTCTGGATGCCGTTGATGCCGTTGAACACGGCGTTGAAGACGGCTTCGTTTTTGCTGGCGGTGTCGCCGAGATAGGTGGCGAGCATACCGGCGCTGCCGCACACCAGCGCCGACGTGGAGGATTCAATGCCGTCCACGGTGGCTTCGGTGCGGGCGTACGCCATACCGACAATCGGGTATTTTTCCGCCTGCGCGGTGTTTTCGGCAACGAGCGCGTCGATTTTTTGCTGTAACTCGCTCTTTTGGTTGTTCGTCAGGTCGTTCACGTCCACGTTTTCGAGCAGCGCCTTATAGCCGGCGGTGTACTTCGCGTAGTCGATGAGTTGCGCGGAGTTCGGGAAGGTGACGACCGCTTGGTTGTATTTCGCCAGCGTTTTGTCCTCGTCCCAAAGCAGTTTCAGCGCGATGGTCGCCGGCGCTTTTACGGCTTTTTCCTGCTCGTCGGTGTAGTCGGTTTTTGCTACGTCACCGTAGGTGTAGGTAGAGCCGTTTGCGAAAATGCGGGCGTTGGTGGTTTCGCTCACCCAGTAGGGGGTGACCTCGATGCCGTAGTTATCCGCAAAGAATTCGGACAGCGACGGCAGATAGACCGAGTAGTTGACAACGTAGGTCAGTTGGTGGTTCATATAGCCGTTATTGGCCGCCCACGTGCGCAAAAGCGTCAATTCGTCGGCGGAATAGTCGGTGGACGGCGCGGGCAAAATCGCCATCGAGGATTTCTCGTCGAAGGTGTTTTCCATCGTGGAGATGTCGAGGGTCAGCACCTCGTAGCCGTTCTTTTTCAGCGCTTCGGTCAGCGAATTTACGACGTTTTGGTCCTCGCCGTGGCCGACCACCATCGTGACCGGCGCGAGCGATTCGTTCAGCACCGCTTGGATGCCGGACAAAATCGCCGGTTCCACGAGCGAGGTGAACGTATAGTCGCCGGTATAGGACATCCCGTACTGCTGATATTGCATATATTGGTTGTAGTTGCTGTCGTATTCCATCAGCGCGTCCAGACCGATGACGTTAGAGCGTTTGCCGCAGGTAAAGAGGATTTCGCCGTCCGACACGTCGTAGGACGAAAGCGCGGCGGCTTCGGTCACGTCTTTGGTCAAGTCCACGAACGCGTAAGAGATTTTCCCGTCCGAAAGCGAACTCAACTGCTTGACAACGGAATAAAACTGTGTCAGCACCGTGTCGATTTCTTTGTTGCCGGTGTTGGGAGCGGAGAAATATTCTTCGTTGATGCAAGCGGTAATGCGCACCGGTTCTTTGATCGAGCGGGCGAGGTCTTTGGTGGTGTCCGACAAGGTCAGCACTTTGTCGCCGGTGGTGTCGAACGTCAGCGGGAACTTCACGTCCAGCGCGGAAACGAGCACGTTGAGAAGCACCACGGCGGCGACCACAACGGCGGTCAGCGCGGTGGCAAGAGCGCCGAAACGGAAGCGGCGGCCGTCCGCTAATTTTTCTTTTTTGGCGTTTTTGCCGTCGGTTTCGGCGGCTTCGGCGGTTTCGATTTCCTCGAATTCAGGAGTCATATACTCTTTGTTATCCATTTCACAAGCACCCCTTTCTTACGCCCATCTCTTGCGGTCGAGCACGCGCACCGCAAGGAAAATAAACAGCGCCGTCATCGACAGGAAGAACACGATATCGCCGTAGTGAATGGCACCGGCGGTAAAGTGGCTGTATCGGTCGGAGACGGAGAGGAAGTTCACGACCGTTTCGACGAATTTGTTGTCGGCGAACACGGTGGTGAGGTAGTTGACGGAGGAGAGCACCAACTCGAACGCAAACGTGCAAAGGGCGGCGATGAGTTGGCTTTCGGTGAGGCAGGAGAAAAAGAGTCCCGCCGCGACGAGCATCCCGCCGTACAGCATAAGCCCGATATAGTTGCCGAACACCGACAACCAGCCGGGATTGGTCATAAACGCGATGACGACCGCGAACACGAGCGTGATGGAGATGCCGATGAGGAACACGAGAAACGCGGCGAAGAATTTACCCATCACGATGCCGGTCAAACTGACCGGCGCGGTAAACAGCGCTTGGTCGGTTTTTTGGCGTTTTTCCTCCGAGAAAAGCCGCATCGTGAGGATGGGCAACACGAGGAAGCAGGCGTAACTGTATAAAGCGGAGAACACGTAGTTGAGCGAGCGATAGCCGAACTCCATATTGGCGAGGTAGAAGTAGTAGCCGGAAATGGCGAACAGCACCGCCAACACCAGATAGGCAAGCGGGGAGGAGAAGAGGGACCGCAGTTCCCGTTTGAAAATGGCACTCACGCGTCCTCACCTTCTTTCTGCGCATTGTCGCCGTGGGTCAGCGAGATAAACAGTTCTTCGAGCGACGGCTCGTTCGAGCGGGAGGAGAGCAGCACCATTCCCGCTTCGGCAAGCCGCGTGAACAACGCGCGGCGAATGTCCGCGCCGGCGTTCGGCTGAATGCGGAACGCGTAAGCGCCCGCCTCTTTTTTGCCGAGCGCCACCACGGATTTGACCCCGGGCAGAGCGTTGAGCAGGGCGGAGATTTCGCTTTCGTCCCCTTCGATTTCCACCGTCAGGCGGGTATCGTTCGCCTGCGCTTTGGCGAGTTCGGCGGGGGTGCCGTCGGCCACGATTTGCCCGTCTGCCACGATAATCAAGCGGTCGCACACCGCCTCCACCTCCGGCAAAATGTGGGAGGAGAGGATGACGGTATGGTGTTTGCCGAGGCTTTTAATCAGCGTGCGGATTTCGATGATTTGGTTCGGGTCAAGACCGACGGTCGGCTCGTCCAAAATCAGCACCGGCGGGTTGCCGATGAGCGCTTGCGCCAAGCCGACACGCTGACGGTAACCTTTCGAGAGGTTTTTAATCAGCCGTTCCGCCACGTCCTCGATTTTCACGAGGTGGCAAATCTCCGCCAAGTGTTTTTGGCGGGGCAGTTGGCAGCGCTTTAAGTCGTACATAAAATTGAGGTATTCTTTCACCGTCATATCCGGATACAGCGGCGGCATTTCGGGCAGGTAGCCGATGCTCGCTTTCGCGGCGTTCGGCTCAGCCAGCACGTCAAATCCGTTGACCGTGATTTTGCCTGCGGTAGCGGACAAATAGCCGGTCAGCATATTCATCGTGGTGGATTTACCGGCGCCGTTCGGCCCCAAAAATCCGAGGATTTCGCCCTCTGCCACCGAAAAGGTCAGGTCGCGCACCGCCACGTGCTGACCGTAACTTTTGGACAGATGCTCCACTTCAATCATACTATCGCTCTCCTTATGAACATTTTTCGAAAACAGCATACCGCGTTTTCGAGAAAAAAGTGTAAACAAACTATAAAAAGCGGGGATTCTTGCAGTTTTGCCTTATTTTCCCACACAAAAGCGGGAGAACACTTCGTCCACCACCGCTTCGCTGACCTTTTCGCCGGTCAGCCGCGAGATAGCGGCAATCGCCTCGTCGATATCCGCGCCGATTAAGTCGGGGGTGAGCCCCGCGGTTACGGCTTCGGCGGCGCGGCGCACCGCTTCGAGGGCGGCGACCGCGGCGGCACGCTGACGTTCGGTGGAAAGCACCGCTTCGTCGCCGGTGAAGCCCGCCAGCCCCGTTACGCGGTTGACGGCGGCACACAGCGTGTCCACCCCGTCGCCGGTTTTGGCGGAAATGACCACCGTTTCGGCGAACAGCGAGCGCAAAAACGCCTCGTTTTCACACCCCACGTCGGATTTGTTGAGTACCGCGATGGCAAGCGGGTTTTGCGCCGCTTGTGCGGCAAGGGCGCGGTCGTCGTCCGACAGCGGCGCACCGCCGTCAAACACGGCGAGCACCAACGCGGCGCGGTTTAAGCGGTCTTTGGCGCGCTCAACGCCGATGAGTTCCGCGCGGTTGTCGGTTTCGCGGATACCGGCGGTGTCGGCAAGCCGCAAGGTGACGTTGCCGAGCCGCACCGTTTCTTCCACCACGTCGCGGGTGGTGCCCGCTTCGTCGGTGACGATGCTGCGCTCATAGCCGGAAAGGCGGTTCATCAAGGTGGATTTGCCGACGTTCGGCGAGCCGACAATCACCGTGTCCAGCCCCTCGCGCAAAATTTTGCCCGCGTCGAACGTGGAAAGCAGTTTTGTAAGCGCGTTGTCGGCGGCGGAGAGAGTTTCGGTCAGCGCTTCGGGGGTGAGTTCGGGGATATCCTCATATGGATAATCCACGTACGCCGCCGCCTGCGCCGCGACCGCGAGCAGGTCGGCTTTGACCGCTTCGAGTGCGCGGAAGGTCGCGCCCTCGCGCGCGGCGAGCGCGGTTTTGGCGGCAAGCTCGCCCTGTGCGCCGATTAAATCCATCACGGCATCCGCGCCGGTCAAATCCATTTTGCCGTTTAAGAACGCGCGTTTTGTGAATTCGCCCGCTTCGGCGGGTCGCGCACCGGCGGCAATCGCGGCACGCACGGCGCGTTGCAGAATGTACAGACCGCCGTGGCAGGAGATCTCCACGACGTTTTCGCCGGTGTAACTGTGAGGCGCGCGGAACACGAGCGCCACCGCATCGTCAAAGTCGCCCGTCTCGTCGAACACGTGGCCGTACGCGGCGGTATAGCCGGAGAGGGCGGAGGGTTTGCGCGCGCCGTCGATAGGACGGAACAGCCGGTCAGCAACGGCAGGGGCGTTTTCGCCCGACAAGCGTACAACACCCAGTCCCGCGGGCGCGAGAGGGGTGGAGATGGCCACAATGACGTCACTCACGGCAAATCCCGTCCTTTCCTAAAATAAATAACACCTTATTATAGCACGCCGCACGGAAAAATACAAGCAAAACAACGAGAAAAAGCCCCGATTCCAATGGAATCGGGGCTTTTTGAAGCAAATTATTCGAGGATATAGACGTTCATCGTGCGGCGGCCGAACTGGATGCACTCATCGTAGGTGTCGTAGAACAGGTCAACGAGCACTTCGCCGTTGTACATCGCACCGCCGGTATCGCCGGCAATCGCGTAGCCGTAGACCACGCTGCCGTCGGGGGAGGCGATATACAGTTTCGTGCCGAGAGGAATGATAGACGGGTCAACGGCGACCACGCCCACCTGCGCGGGCAGGCCGCTGGCGGTTACCGTGCCGGCATTGCCGCGGTCGCTGGTATAGGCGGTGGCGACACCGGTCAGGCAGGACTTGTAGTTAGTCGGTTTGCCGGAAGCGTCGGTCACAACGCCGGCGGGTTTTTGGATGGGCGCGTTCTTTTTCGTGCCCACAAGCCAAATTTCGTCGGTGGGTTCGGTCACGACCGAGGAACGCAGTTCTTTACTGCTGACCACTTCGCCGTTCACGATTTTGTCGCAGAACACGCGCTCGCGGATGCCTTCGGCACCGGTTTGTTTTTTCTCTTTTTTGCCCTCGTTCAGCGACGTGGTGGATTCCTCTTTCTTCTCAAACGGAATGGATTCCAACTCCACACGCTCGGCAAATTCGATGCGGGTGACGGTAATCGCGAGCCCGTCTTTCAGCGCGGTTTTGGCGGCGGGTTCCACTTTATCGTCTTCGCCGAGGACGATGTGTGCGGCCTCGAGCGCATCCGCAACCGTGCCGCTTTCGGGGGTGAGGGTAACGGTTTTGCCGTCCGCTGTCACCGTAACGGTGAGGGCGGCGGTGGCGGTCGCCTGCTCGGTGGGCGCGGCGGCGGCGGACAGTTCGCTCATCGCGGGGGTGGTGGACAGAACGCCGGTTAAAATCAGCGTTAAAACCGCCACGGAGCCGAGCGAAACGAGCCGATTGTTCAGCGCGCGCTTCACAAGCGTTTTCAGTTTTGTCATCATAAAAGGGCCAAATCCTTTCTTTCCCCGTTGATGCAAATGGTTGTAAAAATAGAAAAGGGGCTGTCGCCCGTCAACGGGAATTTTTGGTGGCTTCGGGGGTAGTATACCGAGCATTTTTCGCTTTGTCAAACGAAATACGGTGGTCATTTTTGTAAAAGTTGCACAAACGGCGTAAGGGCTTTTTGCCTTACAATTCCCGTCGCCTACCGCCGAAACGAGGTCGCCGAAACCCCCAAGCGGCGGGGGTTTGCGGAAAAATCAAGGCAAAAGCGGGGGAAAAGTCGGTCTTTGCCGCATTTTTGCCACAATTTGCAAAAACCCCCGATTTTTTGTGTATTGTGGCAAAAAATCCCCTCTCTTTCGGACTTGACAAGCCGAAAAGCGCTGAAAATGCTTGTATTTCGGGAAAAATCGTGGTAAAATACGCATAGAAAATTCCGTGCGGCATATACCGAAAAGGAGGTGTTCGACGTGAGAGGAAAACGGTTTGCGGCGCTTTTGTTGGCGCTCGTTTTGTGCGTGAGCGCAACGGCGTGTACCGCGCGCCAATCGAAATACGGCTCGGCGTTTCGGTTTCCGCTTTGCGCCGAGCCCGCCCAATTAGACCCGCAGATGGCGGACGATGCCGCTTCGGTGGAGATTTTGACCGCCACGATGGAGGGCTTGACCCGCCTGTCCGAAACGGGTGAGGTGTTGCCCGGCATCGCCGCCGAATGGCGCACGTCGGGAGACGGTAAAACCGTTACGTTTACGCTGCGCAAAGCGATGTGGAGCGACGGCACGCCCGTCACAGCGGACGATTTCGCCTTTGCGTTTGCCCGCGCGGTAGACCCCGCGACCCGTTCGCCGCTGAAATCGAAATTTGCGAATATCGTCTCGGCGGAGGCGACCGATAAAACCACGTTTAAGGTGACCTTGAACGCCGTGGACGAGGCGTTTCCCCGCAAAATGGCGAACACCGCGTTTTACCCCTGCAACCGCGCGTTTTTCGAGAACTCCGCCGGACACTACGGTATGGAAGCGGAGTATTTTCTGACCAACGGCGGGTTTACGCTGTCGTCGTGGAGTCACGGGGAATACCTTATTTTACGCAAAAACACCCAGTATTATGCACAAGAGGAAATTTTGCCCGATGCGGTGCGGTACGTGATCGGCGCGGATGAGAGCGACGTGGCGCACGCGCTGTCGTCCGAAGCGCTGTCGGCCTGCGCCGTGCCGAGCGGGCAGGAAGCCGCTGTAAAACGGGCGGGCTTTGCCACCGCCACGGTGTACGACGGGGTGTACGGTTTGTGGCTGAACGCCGAAACCGAGGGATTGTCGAACGCCGCAACCCGCCGCGCGCTGTGTGCCGCGGTGGACCGCGAAACCATCGCGGAGACGTTGAAAAAAGAAGAAAAGCGCGCGGCAGTCGGCTTTGTGCCGCCGGATGCGACCTGCGGCGGGGCTTCGTACGTTGCGGAAACGGACACGTTCGGCGACGTGCAAAGCGAGAAAAAGAATTTGTCCGCGTTGCCGCAATTGACGTTGCTTTGCGGCGAAGACGAGTTGTCCGTGTCGCTGGCACAGCGGATTTTGCAAAGTTGGCAAAAGCGGTTTTCGCTGTATTTCAAAATGGAGAAACTGCCGGAAAGTACGCTTTCCGCGCGCATCCAATCCGGCGACTATCAGTTGGCGCTCGGCACGGTTGTCAGCACCGGCGGCACGGCGGGCGAGGCGCTTGCGGCGTTTTCAAGCGGCAACAGCGGCAACGTCACCGGGTTTTCCGACAAGACGTTTGACGGACTGCTGAAAGAAGCGCTGGCCGCCGACACCAAAGCCGCCTATCAAAAAGCGGAGGCGCGCCTGCTTGTCGGTTGCCCGTGCCTGCCGCTGTATTATCCCGCCCGCACCTTTGCGTTCGGCGACGGGGTGGAGGGGGTTACCGTTCACCCGTTCGGCGGCGGCGTTTACGGCGCGGTTTACGATTTCCGCAAGGCGACGAAATAAAAGGATATATAGTATATAAAAAGAAAAGACCTGCTCACTCGGTGAGCAGGTCTTTTGTGTGTGTTTCTTATTCGTCGTCTTTGAAGCGGTCACAGCACGGGTCCACTTCCGGCGCGGCGGGCGCTTTCGGCGCGGGCGCGGTGGTGTTTCCGATGCCGGTGGTTTCGTTCCACACGACGTTTTTCGCAACGCCGGCGGCCACGTCGGTCGGGATGATGATTTTGGAGGCCTGACCGTCCGCCGCTTTAATCAGCGCTTCATAGCGTTTGAGTTCCAGCACGGTGGCGTTGGGTTTGGCTTCCATCAAGGCGCGGATACCGGCGGCCTCGGCTTGTTTTTGAAGCAGAATGGCTTTCGCTTCACCTTCGGCGCGGGCGATACGCGCATCGCGCTCACCTTCGGCGGCGAGGACGGCGGCGTGTTTTTCACCTTCGGCACGGGTGACGATGGCATCGCGGTGACCCTCGGCTTGAAGCAGGGTCTCGCGGCGTTCGCGTTCCGCTTTCATCTGTTTTTCCATCGCGTCGCGAATCTCTTTCGGCGGGATGATGTTTTTCAGTTCCACGCGGGTAACGCGGATACCCCACTCGTCGGTCGCTTTGTCGATGATTTCGGTCATTTTCGCGTTGATGACGTCGCGGGAGGTCAGCGTGCCGTCGAGGTCGAGTTCGCCGACGATGTTACGCAGGGTCGTCGCGGTGAGGTTTTCGAGGGCGCTGATGGGATTGACCGCGCCGTAGGCGTACAGTTTCGCATCAAAAATGCGGAAGTACACGACCGAGTCAATCTGCATCGTGACGTTGTCCTCGGTGATAACCGGTTGGGGCGGCGCATCGAGCAACTGTTCCATCAGCGTGATACGTTTGGCAATCGTCTCGAAAAACGGGATGAGGAAGTGGATGCCCGCACCCCACGTTTTGCGGTATTTGCCGAGGAATTCAATGACGTATTCGTGCGCCTGCGGCACAACGCGGACGGACAGCGCGAACAGGATAACAACAATGGCAAGAATGATGTAAGGCATAAGTCAACTCTCCTTTTTGTAATCGGTTGTCGGTTTATTTCGTATAAATCGGGAAGCGCTCGCACAGCGCGATGACTTCTTCGGTGATGCGGTCTTTGGAAGCATCGAAGTCGAAGGTGGCTTCTTTAATGAAGCGGGCGATGTCTTTCATCTCGGGCTCTTTGAAGCCGCGGGAGGTGACCGCCGGGGTGCCGAGGCGCATACCACTCGTAATCGAGGACGGCTGCGGGTCGTTGAGGATGGCGTTTTTGTTGGCGGTGATATGCACTTCGTCGAGGCGGGCTTCGAGTTCCGCACCGGTGATACCCACCGAGCGCAGGTCGAGGAGCATCAGGTGGTTATCCGTGCCGCCCGACACGAGGTCGAAGCCGGCGGATTTGAGTTCGTCCGCGAGGACAGCGGCGTTTTTGACGATTTGCTCTTGATACGCTTTGAATTCCGGTTTCAGCGCTTCGCCGAGCATGACCGCTTTGGCGGCGATGATGTGCATCAGCGGGCCGCCCTGCGTTCCCGGGAACACGGCTTTGTCCACTTGCTTCGCGTATTCCGCTTTGCAGAGAATCATACCGCCGCGCGGGCCGCGCATAGTTTTGTGGGTGGTGGTGGTCACCACGTCGGCATACGGCACGGGGGACGGATGCACACCCGCGGCAACAAGGCCGGCGATGTGCGCCATATCCACCATCAGGTACGCGCCGACTTCGTCCGCAATCTCGCGGCAGCGTTTGAAGTCGATGATACGCGGATAGGCGGAAGCGCCCACGACGATCATCTGCGGTTTATGCTCTTTCGCGAGGCGGAGCAACTCGTCGTAGTCGATGAGTTGGGTCTCCTCGTTTAAGCCGTAGGCAACGGAGTTAAAGTGTTTGCCCGAAATGTTGAATTTCGTGCCGTGGGAGAGGTGGCCGCCGCTCGGCAGTCCCATGCCGAGCACCGTGTCGCCCGGCTTCATAAAGGCGCAGAACGCGGCGAGGTTCGCCGAAGCGCCGGAGTGGGGCTGGACGTTGGCGTGCTCCGCGCCGAACAGTTTTTTGGCGCGCTCACGGGCGAGGTCTTCCACGATATCCACGTATTGGCAGCCGCCGTAGTAGCGGTGGCCCGGATAGCCCTCGGCGTATTTGTTGGTCAGCACCGAGCCGGCGGCGTAAAGCACACCCTCCGACACGATGTTTTCCGAGGCGATGAGTTCGATGTTGTGCTGCTGGCGGGCGAGTTCCGATGCGCACGCGTCATAGACCTCTTTATCCAACGGGGCAAGTTTGTCAAGAAATTCCATGGGACCGTCCTCCTATTTTTACGTCTTGGGGGGATTATTTTTTGATGATGATGCCTTTAACCGAGGGGTTGAAACCGGCGGCGTTGGACTCGTCGGTGTCGATGTGCATGGCGAGGAAGAAGTTGTCGGACACGCGCACCACCACGTCGTCGAAGGTGAGCGCACGACCCTCGGTTTCGAGGCGGACGGACACGATTTCTTTGTCCTCGACGTTGTACGCTTTCGCATCGGCGGGGGTCATATGGATGTGGCGTTTCGCGGCGATAACGCCCTCGGAAATCTCCACTTCACCTTTCGGGCCGACGATTTTGCAAGCGCCGGAACCGGCAATGTCACCGGACTCGCGCACCGGCGCGTTGACACCGATGGAACGCGCGTCGGTCAGCGACAGTTCGACTTGGGTCGCTTTGCGAATCGGGCCGAGGATGGACACGCCGGACAGCGTGCGTTTCGGGCCGACGATGTCCACGCGCTCTTCGCACGCGAACTGACCCGGCTGGGACAAATCTTTTTTGGAGGTGAGTTCATAGCCCTCACCGAACAGGATGTCGAGATGTTCCCGCGTAACGTGCAGGTGACGTGCCGAAGTTTCGACCAAAATACCGTTTTCCATAATAGTATTCTCCGTTTCTTTATGTTTTTTGATACTATTCTAAATTGTACCGCAAAAGTTCTTTCTTTTCAAGAGCAAATGTGCTATAATATGGAAAAAGTTAAAAATTTTTTGAAAGAGGACGGATTTGTATGAGCGACATTCGGAAAATGGCCGATTTTGATACGTTGACCGCACAGTGCCTTGCCTGCGAACGGTGCGGGCTGTGCAAAACCCGCCACAACGTGGTGGTCGGGGTCGGCAACAAGCAGGCGGAAGTGTTGTTTGTCGGCGAAGGTCCCGGCGAAAACGAGGATTTGCAGGGCGAGCCGTTTGTCGGGCGCGGCGGGAAACTGCTCGATTTGGCGCTCGAAGCGGTGGGACTGTCGCGCGAGAAGAATATTTATATCGCGAACATCGTCAAATGCCGCCCGCCGCAAAACCGCGACCCGCTGCCCGAGGAGCAGGAGGCGTGTATCGAGTGGCTGCGGGCGCAGGTGGCGCTCATTCGCCCGAAAATCATCGTTTGCCTCGGTCGTGTTGCCGCGTGCCAGATTATTAACAAAGATTTCAAGGTGACGAAAGAACACGGTCAGTTTTTCGAGCGAAACGGCGTGCTTTTGATGGGCACGCTGCACCCTGCCGCCGTTTTGCGCGACCCGCGCAAAAAAGGCGAGTGGTTCGCCGATTTCGTGACCCTGCGCGATAAAATCCGCGAGGTGTGCGATCGGACGGACGTGTGAGAAATACGAAAAAACAGCGCATCCGAAGGGATGCGCTGTTTTTGTGTAAAGAATCACTCTACTTTAAGAATTTCCTCGAACACGGCGGTGTGGCGGGAGCCGCAGGGGCGGTCCACGTGGAGACTGCCGAAATACCAATGGTCGAACGTCACGATGTCTTCCAGCCGATTGAGATAGACGTGCACGCCGCGCAGGCGCGCGTTGTCGCCGCTGCGGGAAAAATAGCCGTTGGTTTTGCCGGAGGGGGAGTGGGTCGCCATAATATCCACTTTGTTGTCCGCCGCCGCCAAATTTTCGTACCCGCGGGACATCTCGTCGCCGGAGGGCATTTCGCGCTCGGAGTGGGTGTCGGTGCGGAATTCCCATTCGTTTTCGGCATCGCCGCCGCCGAACGCGAACACGGTTTTGCCCTCGATTTCATAGATTTCACCGCGGTGCAGGTGGAAAATATTGTCGGCGAGTTTTCCGGCGGGCGCGCCGCCGAATTCCGCTTGTTCCACCGCGTCGAGCAGGGCGTAGTTTTCGTGAACGCCGTCCAAAAACAGAACGGTATATTTGCGGCGTTTGAGCCAGTTTAAGAGTTTGTCGTCCCGCTTGTCGCCGTACCACAACACGCCGAAATCGCCGAGCACCAACAACGTGTCGCCTTTTTTCAGTTTGCGGGTGTGCGCGAGGCGGGACACGTCGCCGTGCAGGTCGCCGGTGAGATACAACATAAAAATCCCTCCTAAAAAGGATTGCAATTTGACAAAGGATTTGGTATACTATATCCGTATACGTGTACTTTCCTCTATTATAGGCGAAAAAAGGTGGTTTGTCTATGCGTAAATTGAAAAAAATCGTCGTTTCGGCGTGCATAGCGGCACTTTTGCTTTGTATGGCGCCGCTTTCGGCGTTGGCGGCGGGGTACGAACTGCCGTCCGACGTGGCGAAAGAGATGAACGCCCGCGCCGCGATGACGGTGTATATGGAAGCCTCCGCCCCTGCCGCCGACGGTATCGCGGGCCGGGATTCGGTGTTATACGAAAAAGCGGCGGATACGCCGCTTGACCCCGCCGCAACGGTGCGCGTAATGGTGGGGTTGTACGCGAAAAAACTGATTGACGACAAAAAGTTAGATATCAACAAAGCCACCGGTATTTATACCGAAATGCTCCGCGACAATTATATTTGGGGCACGGGGCTGACCCTCGCCAATATGGAAGCGGGCGAAACGTGGACGGTGAAAGACCTCCTCTCCCTCTCGATGATTCAAACCGCCGCCGATGCCGCCGTGACGCTTGCCGCGACAACGGCGGGAAGCGTGGATGCGTTTGTGCTCGGGATGAACGAGTATCTCAAAACCATCGGCTGCACGAATACCACGCTTGTGAACGTGACGGGACTGGACGACCCGCGCCAAAAAACCACCGCCCGCGATTTGTATATCGCCATGCGGTACGCGCTGGACGATCCGGTGCTGGAAGAGGCGCTGTCCTCGGCGGAATATACCGTCACGCCGGTCAAGGGCGGCGAGCCGCGCTCGTGGGAGAGCAGTAACTATATGCTCCGCGAGTCGTCGGAATATTATTACGAGCCGATGATTGCCGGCAAAACCGGTGTGTCCGAGATTGACGGCAAGGCGCTGGTATCGCTTTGCGCGATTGACAGTTACCGCTATATCACGGTGGTGCTCGGTTGCCCGCTTGAAGACGAGGACGGCGATACCGGCACGCACTATAACGCCACCGAAACGCTGCCGCGGTGGGCGATGAACAATTTCACCTACCAAACGCTCGTAAAGAAAAATCAGCCGATGACCCGCGCCGACGTCAAACTGTCTTGGACGGTGGATTCGGTCACGCTCGTCGCCAAGGATACGCTGACAAGCGTGGTGCCGGACGAACTCGATTTGGATACCGTCCGCACCGAAATCAAATTGGACAAAGAATGTTACGAAGCGCCGATTGACAAAGGGCAGGTGCTCGGTCACGCCACTTTGTATATCCGCGAAGACCAGTCGCTCGGCACGGTGGACCTTGTGGCGAGCGAATCGGTCAAACGCAGTCTGCTGTTGTTCGTGTGGAGCCGCATTTGCGCGGTGATTACGTCGCCGTGGCTGTGGGGTATGATTGTTATTCTGGTGGTGTTGCTCGTCGCGTATATCGGGCTGGCGATTGCCCACAACCGCGAGAAAAAACGCAACGCCCGCAACCGCTCGAATCGGCGGTATAAACCGATGAAATGATTTTTTGATAAAAAGCGAAAGGTCGTGGAAAAATGGACGAATGGAACGCGTCTCCCGTGATGCCGACGGGCGGCTATACCAACAAACAACCGAAAAAACCGTGGTGGATTTTGATTGTCGCCGCGGTGGTCGTTGCGGCGATTGTGGCGGCGGCGCTCGTGCTCGCCAACACCCAAAAACCGGAAGAACCGGAGGTTTCGGTCGTTCCTACGCAGAAAACGACCATGCAGGTCGAGGACGTGACCCCCACCGTTGCCAAGGTGAAAAACCCCATCGACTTTGCCGCGCTGAAAGCCAAAAACTCCGATTTGTATGCGTGGATTAAGATGCCGAACACGGTCATCGACTACCCGATTGCCCAAAGCGCGCCCGACGAGGAGGAAGATTTTTATCTCCACCGCGGTGTGGATAAGGAATATCTGTTTGAGGGCACGATTTACACCCAAAAATACAACGCCAAGGATTTCTCCGACCCGAACACCATCCTCTACGGGCATTGTATGAAAAACGGTACGATGTTCCGCGCGCTGCACGATTTGAAAGTGCAGTCGATGTGGGATTCTACGCCGGAGTTTACGATTTATACCGAGGGGCATATCCTGACCTATCGGATTTTCTCCGCGTATACCCGCGACGATAAGCATATTTTGGTGCAAAACGGGTTCTTTAAGGACAAAAAGGTGTTTGCGGACTACCTGAAAGACGTGGCGCATCCGGCGTACGGAATGACCCGCGATTGCAAGCTCACCACCGACAGCCGCATCGTGACGCTCGAAACTTGCGTGACGGCGAACGGCAACACCCGCTTTGTGGTTTCGGGGGTTTTGGTGAAAGACCAACCGACTTACTGAAAATGATTTGAAAAAAATCGAAAATTTTACTTGACAAGTGAGAAACTATACTATATAATAAAATGCGCTGTCCGCCTTGGATAGCGTTTATGGCGGTATAGCTCAGATGGCTAGAGCATGCGGTTCATACCCGCAGTGTCGTTGGTTCGAATCCAATTGCCGCTACCATTACGGCCCGATGGTCAAGCGGTCTAAGACACCGCCCTTTCACGGCGGTAACACGGGTTCGATTCCCGTTCGGGTCACCATTTTCGGGCGTATAGCTCAGCTGGTTAGAGCGCTTGCTTCACACGCAAGAGGTCAGCGGTTCGAGTCCGTTTACGCCCACCAAAAAAAGAGAGAGGCAATCGCCTCTCTCTTTTTTTCGATTGACACAGATGCAATCGCATCGTTCACCGTGGTTTTTAGATATCGTATCATATTTCCCCGCGACTTTCACCATAAAAAGGAAAAAAGCAAGCCGAAAGACTTGCTTTTTTGGTCGGAGTGGCGAGACTCGAACTCGCGGCATCTTGCTCCCAAAGCAAGCGCGCTACCAACTGCGCTACACCCCGTTTTCAGTTGCGACATTCAGTATAGCATACGCGCAAAAAATAATCAACGGTTTTTTGTAATCCACGACAAGTGGATTGACGGCCGACGCAATTGCGGGTATACTGGACGTAACGACCGAAGAAGCGAGGGAACGGTATGCATAGGGAAATCGGCGACATCATTCGCAAAAAACGAGAAGAAAAGGGGTTGACCCAAGCGCAGTTGGCACAAACGCTCGGCGTGACCGCCAAAGCGGTCTCCAAATGGGAGACGGGCGCGGGACTGCCCGACGTGGCGCTGTTTGAGCCGCTTGCGGCGGCGCTCGCGGTGTCGGTAACGGAGTTGTTTTCCGGCGATGCGGTCAAAAACAACAACCGCGCCGCCAATATGCTGAAAACCAAGTTTTACGTGTGTCCCGTGTGCGGCAATATCGTGCACAGCGTGGGCGAAATCGCCGTTTCGTGTTGCGGCGTGACGTTGCCGCCGCTTGCGGCGAAAGAGGCGGACGAAGCGCACGCGCTTTCGGTGACACCGGTGGAAGACGAGTGGTTTGTCGAAAGCAGACACCCGATGGAAAAAGACCATTTTTTGAGTTTTGCCGCGTTGGTACAAAGCGAGCGCGTCACGCTTGTCAAATGGTATCCCGAAGGCGCGGCGGGGGCGCGGTTTCCGCGGCGCGGACACGGGATTTTATACGCTTACTGTACAAAGCACGGGCTTATGAAACAAAAACTGTAAATCGAGCGAAAAAAGAGGGCGTTGCCCTCTTTTTTTATTACAAAAACACCCAGCGTGATTTATAATAAAGGTGTATAAGTAAAAAATTCCGTAACGGACGTAATCTTTTTCCGCGTTTCGGGGTATTACGGGTGAGACCCCTCTGTTCAAACAACAGAAAGAAGGATTTGTATGAACTATCAACAACTGTATGCCTACTACATCTCGAGGTATTGGAGAGAAAAATATCCGACGCGCAACGAGTATATGAAAGCGATGCGCTCGAAGCGGCAGGACGTGCCGTCCACCACCGGAGACGATGGAAGCCATCTCGCTGACGCTCGACGATCCCTTTGTGCCGGACGAGGCGATGGACGTCAATCAGCCGAACCTGCTCGGTTAAGCGGCGAGCGAAGTCTGTGACAACTTGCGGCTTCGCTTTCACACAAGAGCAATAAAAAATCCCGCAGTCGAACGACTGCGGGATTTTTGTGTTTAAGAATTTCGATTAGAACGCGCCTTGCTCCATCATGGCTTGGGCAACCTTGTCGAAACCGGCGATGTTCGCACCGGCAACCAGGTCATAACCGAGGCCGTATTTCTCGGCAGCGGCGGCGGACATATCGTGGATGTTCTTCATAATCTTGTGAAGTTGGGCATCCACTTCTTCGGCGGTCCAGGACAGACGCTCGGAGTTCTGGCTCATTTCGAGACCGGAGGTCGCGACACCGCCCGCGTTCACCGCTTTGGACGGGGCAACGATCATACCCGGCTGCTCGCGCAGGAAGTTAAGAGCATCGTTGGTGGTCGGCATATTGGCGACCTCGATGTAGTATTTCGTGCCATTGCCGGCGATTTGTTTCGCCTGCTCCATGTGCACGTCGTTCTGCATAGCAGACGGCATCACGATATCGACTTTCTCGCCGTACGGTTTCTCGCCGGCAACGAATTTCACGCCGAATTTGTCGGCATAATCCTGCACGCGGTTGCGGCCGGAAGAACGCATCTCGAGGAGGTAGTTGATTTTCTCTTCGGTGACAACGCCGTCCGGATCGTAGATGTAACCGTCCGGGCCGGAGAGGGTGACGACTTTCGCGCCGAGCTCCGCGGCTTTTTTGCAGATACCCCAGGTCACGTTACCGAAACCGGCGCAGGCAATGGTTTTGCCTTCGATGGAATCGTTCTCGTGAGCGAGGACTTCGTTCAGGTAGTACACCGCGCCGTAGCCGGTGGCTTCCGGACGAATCAGCGAGCCGCCGTAGGAGAGACCTTTACCGGTGAGCACGCCGTTCTCGAAGGTGGCTTTCAGGCGGCGATACTGGCCGAACAGGAAGCCGATTTCGCGGCCGCCCACGCCCATGTCGCCCGCCGGAACGTCCACGTCCGGGCCGATGTAACGATAAAGAGCAGACATAAACGCCTGGCAGAAACGCATGATTTCCGCGTCGGATTTACCGGCGGGATCAAAGTCGGAACCGCCTTTGCCGCCGCCCATGGGCAGGCCGGTCAGGCTGTTTTTGAAGGTCTGTTCAAAACCGAGGAATTTGATGATGCTGGGGCAGACGTTCTTCTGGAAACGAAGACCGCCTTTGTACGGGCCGATTGCGCCGTTGAATTGGCAGCGATAACCGGTGTTGGTGTGCCAGTTGCCGTTGTCATCTTCCCACGTCACGCGGAAGGTGTACATACGTTCCGGCTCGACCATACGGCCAAGCAGGTCGACTTTCTCATACTCCGGATGCTGATCGATGACCGGCTCCAAGGAGGAGAGAACTTCTTCGACAGTCTGCACGAATTCCGGCTCGTTAGAGTGCTTCGTGCGGACGTCATCGAGAACACGATTGAGATAAGCGTTCATTATGAAAACCTCCAATATAAAAACATTCGTACATAGTCTACCACCGTGAAAAAACGCTGTCAAGCATTTTTCGCGTAAAAATGCGCGGAAATTTGCGAGGAGAGAATATTTTTTCGTAAAACGAGGTTTATTCCGCCACAATTTTGTAATACGCGCGGGCGGTGAGTTTGTAAATGAGCGCGTAAAATGCGGCGAACAAGAGAAACGCCGCAACGGTCACGCCGATGACGAACCAGAGGTTGGTAAGCGAGAACATTTGCAGAATTTTCCAAACAAGCGGGAACGCGAACGCAAGGTGTAATCCCGCGAGCAGCAGCGGCGCAAAAAACACGGTCAGCACTTGGCTGTTGATGCTCTTTTTGATGTCCGCTTTGGTCATACCGACCTTTTGCATAATGCCGAAACGGGCTTGGTCTTCGTAACCCTCGGAAATCTGTTTGTAGTAGATAATCATCGCGGCGGCAAAGATAAACACCACCGACAAAATGATGCCGAGGAAAAAGAGCGAGCCGTACGCGCCGTAAAAATCTGCTCTGGCGGTGGCGACACAGCCGGAATAACAGCCCCAGCCGTCAAAATCCGAACGGTTTTCGAACACGTTGTTCATCGCATCGTATTGGTCGGCGAAAATCTCCTCCGCTTCCTCGTCCGGAAGACCGGTGTCGTAGGCATAGGCATAGCGGAAGGTCATCATCGCGAAGGCATAGGAATCTTCGGGTTTGTCAAACGGGGCGAGCACGTCGTAATCGGAAACGACAAGCGCGAGGGTGGGGACGAAAAACGCCTCCGACTCGGTTTTGACGGGGTTTTCTTTCATCGTTCCCGTAATCGAAAGCGCCACGTCGCCGACGGTCAGCGTTTGGTAGTCGTAACGGCAGCGGTCGGTGTGAAGGAACGCTTCGTTCCCTTTAAGCGACACCGCCTCGCCGGTCAACGCTTCGTAATCGGCGGCGGAGACAAACAACAGTTGGCGTACGTCGTCAAAGTTGATGGCGCCGACCGAGGAGGGATCGGGGTTAAACGTAGTGCCGTTTTGCGCCGCCGTGATATAGGCATAGCGGGTTTCGTAGAGGTTTTTCGGCGTGAAACCGTTGTCGGCAAAGGATTTCTCGTACGCGGCGCGCAGTTCGGGGATGACGTCGTCGTTAAAATGCGCGAGCGTTTCCAAATCCACGTCGATTTCGCAGTCGCGCGGATAGGTCGAG
Organism: Clostridia bacterium; assembly: GCA_024404755.1. Classification (GTDB taxonomy): domain Bacteria; phylum Bacillota; class Clostridia; order Oscillospirales; family Acutalibacteraceae; genus RGIG426. The sequence goes on from JAKSPN010000002.1 coordinate 34,050, forward strand.
CGAATGGACTGGTCTTTGCCGAAATACAGACTGGCCGAGGACGAAATCATCACGAGCACCATCGTCGAGAGAATGCAAATCGAGGCAAGCCCCGCGCCGTTGCGTTTCATACGGTACGCCATCGACGAAACGGACACGAAATGTTGCTTTTTGTAATAGTAGTTTTTGCTCTTTTTCAGCAAGCGGCACAACGCGACCGAGCCGGAGATGAACAAGAGATAGGTGGCGAGAATGACCGCAAGCACCGCAACGAAAAAGACGGTCAGCGCCGACAGCGGGGATTTGATCGACACCGCGGTGACGTAGGCGGCGATAAGAATCACCGCGCCGATCAGCCCGATAATCAGGTTGCCTTTCGGCGGCTTTTCGCCCGCGTTTTCCGAGCGGAGCAGTTCCAGCGGGTTTTGCCGCCGCACCTGCCACAGCGATTTTCCCATCAGCAGCAGGAAGATAATCCCGTAAAGAAGCAGCGTGTCGGTAATCGCTTTCGGCGGAATGCGGAAGCGGTAGTCGATGTCAATCGAAGCGGCGTTGAGCAGTCCGAGTTCGGCGAATTTCGAGAACGCGATACCGAGCCCGAGGCCGACCGCCAGCGCGATAATCGCCACAAACAGCGATTCAAAAATGACCACGCGGCCGATTTTGCGCTTATCCATGCCGAGGATGCTGTAAAGACCGAATTCCTTATAGCGGCGGCGGGTCAAAAACGAGTTGGTGTAAAAGAGAAACAGCACCGAAAACGCCGCAATGACGTATTTGCCGAGACCGAGCGTGGTACCGACGGTGGCGGCGCCTTTGGCGTTTTTCAGCACTTCCGAGTAGGAGAGCGCGTGGAGGATGTAAAACATCATCACCATGCCGATGCAACTGAGAATATACGGCAGATACAGTTTGCGGTTTTTGCGCATACCGGTCAGCGCCAAGCGGGGATAAAACAGGGTTTTCATCCGCGGTCACCGCCCGTCTGAATCGCCGTCAGCGTGTCGGAAATTTTTTGGTAGAATTGCTCGCCGGATTCGTCGCCGCGATAGAGTTGGTGGAACACTTCGCCGTCTTTGATAAACAGCACGCGGGAGGCGACCGAAGCGGCTTTGACCGAGTGGGTGACCATCAAAACGGTTTGCCCCGCGCGGTTGACCTCGCCGAACAAACGCAAAAGTTCGTCGGACGCTTTGGAATCGAGTGCGCCGGTCGGCTCGTCGGCGAGCAGAATTTTCGGCTCGGTGATGAGCGCGCGGGCGACGGCGGCGCGCTGTTTTTGACCGCCGGACACCTCGTAGGGATATTTGTCGAGCAGGTCGCCGATGCCGAGACGGTCGGCCAGCGGGAGCAGGCGGGTGCTCATTTCGTGGTAGGATTTGCCGGCGAGCACCAGCGGCAGATAGACGTTGTCCGCGATGGTGAAGGTGTCGAGCAGGTTGAATTCCTGGAACACGAAACCGAGATTATCGCGGCGGAACGCGGCGATTTTCGACTCTTTTACCGTGCTCAAATCCTCGCCGGTGAGAAGCACGCTTCCCGCCGTCGGGCGGTCGAGCGCCGCCAAAATGTTGAGCAGCGTGGTTTTGCCCGAGCCGGATTCGCCCATAATGGCGACGAATTCGCCCTCGTCCACCGTAAAGTTGACGTTTTTGAGGGCTTCGACCTTGTTGCCGCCGAAGCGGGTGGAGTAGACTTTTTTGAGATTTTTAACTTCGAGTAATGCCATGTGAAAATCCTCCTTCGTTGGTTTGCAAGGTCAGTATACCGCGCTTTTTGCCGCGATTCCATTGCATTTGCTTACAGTTTTGCCGAAAAATCTTACGCTTTCGTAAGATTTACTCAAATTTCGTTTGATTTTGGTCGAACGTGAGCGTGACCGTTGTGCCGCTTCCGACTTCCGAGGTGAGCGCAATGCGAATATTCAGCGCGTCGCACACCCGCTTGCACAGATACAGCCCGAGCCCGCTGGCGGTTTTGTCTTCCCGCCCGTTGTAGCCGGTAAACCCCTTGTCGAACACGCGGGGCAGGTCGGCGGCGGCGATGCCGATACCGGTGTCGGCAATCGTCAGCACGTTATCGGTCGCCGTTACGGTAATGCCGCCCTCGCGGGTGTATTTGAGCGCGTTCGAGAGCAGTTGTTCAAAGAGAAATGCAAACCACTTTTCGTCGGTGATGACGGTGGAGGCGGTCGGCTCGTACGAGAGCGACAGTTTGCGCCCGATAAACTCCGGTGCGAACTTGCGCAGACTCTGTTTCAGCACGTCGTCCAACCGGCAGGGGCGCAGTACGTAGTCGGTGCTGTCCGCGCCGAGCCGCAAAAACGCGAGCACCATATCGACGTACTGCTCGGTGCGGAAAAGGTCGGCGGACAGTTGCCGCGCGAGGGCGCTGTCTTCGTTTTGCAGCGACAACTTCATCGCGGCCAGCGGGGTTTTAATCTGGTGCGCCCACACGGTGTAGTAATCCACCATCTCCGCGTATTTCGCGGTGGCGGCGGCATCGCTTTCGGCAAGCGCGCGGTAAAGCGCGGCAACCGCGTCGGCGTAATCTTTCGCCTGCACCGAATCGGCGGCAAGCGGGGCGCTCGGCGGGGTCAGCGGGGAAAACGCCCGCCAAAAATCGTCGTGTTGCCGTTTCTGTCGAATATAGTCGAACACAAGAAACCCCGCGCCGAAAAGCAAACACAGTGCCGCGGGGTAGAGGAGTGCCGCGGCGGGCAGGTGGTAGAGCGCGAACGCCGTCGCAAACAGCGCCACACACACGGCGAGCGCCGCGAGCGTGCGCGTTTTGGTTTTTAAGTACGCGAAAAAGGTCATCTTGTCACCCCACACAATAGCCCTCGCCGAATTTGGTGGCGATAAAGTCGGATAATCCCGCCGCCGAAAGTTTTTTGCGCAGGCGGTTGACGTTGACGGTCAGCGTGTTTTCGTCCACAAAACTGTCGGTTGCCCACAGTTCGGTCATCAGTTTTTCGCGGCTGACGGTTTTGCCCTTGTTGCTCAAAAGGCAAAACAGAATGCGCGCCTCGTTTTTGGACAACTCGATTTTTTGCCCCTCAAACGTGAGCGAGCCGTCGCCCACGTTGAACATCGCGCCTTTGTGCGACAAAAGCGGCGACGACGGCGCAAAGTCGTAACTGCGGCGTAAAAGCGCCTGCACCTTCGCCATCAGCACGTTGCCGTCAAAGGGCTTCGGAATAAAGTCGTCCGCGCCCTCGTTCATCGCCATCACCATATTGAGGTTGTCCGAAGCGGACGAGATGAAAAGAATCGGCACGCTGGACAGTTTGCGGATTTCGCGGCACCAATGGAACCCGCCCGCAAACGGCAACCCGATATCAAGCAACACAAGATGCGGTGCGCAGGCGGCGAACTCGTCGGTCACCGCGCGAAAATCGCGGCAGCACACGACCTCGTATCCCCACGCACTTGCCAACGTAACGATGCCGTCGGTAATGCCTTTATCGTCTTCGACCAAAAACAGTTTGTACATACGGTGTCCTCCCGTAAACGGATTGGAATTTACGAAAGACATTATACACGCCGCGCCGCTGCTCTGTCAACCGCGTTTCGCGCGGGTTTTTGTTGCTATTTTTACGCGCGTGTGGTATATTACCCATATATAGGCAATTTTTCACCCGATTCTTTTCTCACGAAAGGAGAAGAATGGTATGAACCGTTCGGTTTTTGAAAACGTCCCCGCTGTCACGCCGCTTTGCGCTTCGCAAGAAGGCGTGTATTTGGAGTGTGCGAACAACCCCGCTTTGGTGCGGTATAATCTGCCGTTTCGCTTTGCCATCGACGAGATTATGGGCGCGGCGGAGGCGGACGAATGAGCGTGAAAACGGCGATGTATGCGGTGAACGTCACGCCGCTTGTGACGGACGACGGCTTGTTCGAGAAAGCGACCGCCGCCGTCACCCCCGCACGGCGGGAAAAAGCCGCCCGCTACCGCAAACGCGAGGATGCGGCGTTGTCGCTTGGCGCGGAACTGCTTTTGCGCTTTGCCTTTTTGCAGGCGGGGGAGCCGTTTCCGACGGCATTTTTGACATCGCCCAACGGCAAACCCTTCGCGCCGGACGGTTCGCTTCGTTTTAACCTTTCCCATTCGGGAACGTGGGCAGTGTGCGCTGTGTCGGAGAGCGACATCGGGTGCGACGTGGAAAAAATCGACCCTGCCCACACGAACGTGGCGAAACGGTTTTTTACCGCCGCCGAAAACGCCCAACTGGACGAAGCCGCAACCGAAACCGAGCGCGTGCGCCGCTTTTTCCGCCTGTGGACACTCAAAGAGAGTTTCCAAAAAGCCACGGGGCAGGGAATGCACCTGCCGCTGTCGGATTTTTCGGTAACTTTGGGCGAGCCGAGCCGCATAGAAGGGGAGTCGGCGACCTTTGCGGAGTATACCGACTTTGCCGGTTATGCCTGCGCCGTGTGCGCGTTTAGCGAAAAACGCCCGCCGCTTGTGACGGTGGACGTACAAGACCTTTTACAAAACGAGGTGAGAGGATGAAAAAGAAGCGTTCGGTGGCGCGCAATTCGGTCATGAAAGAAACCCGCAACTTCTCGTTTTTATGTATTTGACAAATTTTTCTTGTATTTTTGTATAGGAAATGGTATAATAACCTAACACTATGCGAAACTTAGGAGGTTTCACTATGAAAAAATCGTTTTGGCAACGACTGAAAGAGGTCGGCCCCGGCGCGGTGGTTGCCGCCGCGTTCATCGGACCGGGTACGGTCACTTCTTGCTCGCTTTCCGGCGCGAACTACGGTTACACGCTGTTGTGGGCAATCCTCTTCTCGACCATTTCCGTTATCATCATGCAGAGCATGGCGTCCCGTCTCGGCATCGTGACGGGCAAAGGTCTCGGCGAAGCGCTTCGTGACAAATACACGAGCAAAGGCAGCCGCACCTTCCTCGCCATTCTCGTTATCGCCGCCGTGTTTATCGGCAACGTCGCGTACGAAACCGGCAACGTGTCCGGCTCGGTGCTCGGTGTGCAGGCGATCAACCCGGCGCTCGACGGCTCGACTCTCAAACTCATCTTCGCGCTGGTGATCGGTATCGTGGCGTTTGTGCTGTTGTTCAGCGGCAGTTACAAATACATCGAAAAAGTGCTGACCGGTCTTGTGGTCGCGATGGGCGTGCTGTTCCTCATCTGCGCGATTGCGGTCGGTCCCGACTGGCTCGCGGTGCTGAAAGGTCTGTTCGTTCCCTCCGCCCCGAAAGAGGACGGCGGCAAAGCGTGGATGACCATCGCCGCGCTTATGGGTACCACCGTCGTGCCGTACAACATCTATCTGCACGCTTCGTCTTCGGCGAAAAAATGGAGCAACCCGGAAGAGGATATTAAAACTTCCAACCTCGACTCCATTCTCGCCATCGGTCTCGGCGGTATCATCTCGCTCGCGGTTATCGTGTGCGCCGCCGCCGCGAAGAGCCGTATTCCGGACTTCGCCATCGCCAACGGCGGCGATATGGCGAAATCGCTCGAGCCGCTGCTCGGTTCTTGGGCGACCACCATTTTCGGTATCGGCTTGTTTGCCGCCGGTTTCAGTTCGGCGATTACCGCGCCGCTGTCCGCCGCGTTTGCTTCTTCCGGCATTCTCGGTTGGGGCGAGGATATGAAAAAATGGCGCTTCCGCGTTATTTGGCTCATCGTGCTCGCGTTCGGTATTACCGCGACTTGCACCCTCGGCGCTTCGCCGCAAGAAATCATCCTCTTTGCCCAAGCCGCCAACGCGTTCTTACTGCCCATTACCGCGATTTTGCTGCTGCTTGCCTGCAACGATAAGAAACTGATGGGTCAGTACAAAAACGGCGTGGTCATCAACGTGCTTGCGATTCTCGTTATCGGCGTGTTCCTGTTTATCGCCGCGCGCAATATGACCGCGTTCGTCACCAGCGCGAAAGCGTTGTTCGGCGCGTAATCCACGCGACAACTTGATTTAAACAAACGGCAAGCCGGTGCTTTTGCACCGGCTTGCTTGTGACTTTTTCCGAAAAGGAGACTCCACGATGGCAAAAGTAGACTTAAACGCCGACCTCGGCGAAAGCTTCGGCGCATATACGATTGGAATGGACAGCGAGGTGCTGCGCTATATTACCTCGGCGAACGTCGCCTGCGGGTTTCACGCGGGCGATCCGGTGGTGATGAAAAAGACCCTCGCGCTCGCGAAAGAGCGCAACACCGCTGTCGGCGCGCACCCGGGTTTTCCGGATTTGCAGGGCTTCGGCCGCCGCAATATGGTGATTTCCCCCGACGAGGCGTATGCTTACACCGTCTATCAGGTGGGCGCGCTTGCCGCGTTCGCGAAAGCGGCGGGACTGTCGCTTCAACACGTCAAACCCCACGGCGCGTTTTACAATATGGCGGCGAAAGATGCGGCGCTTGCGGAAGCGATTTGCCAAGGCGTTAAAGACGTGGACGCGAATCTCATCCTGCTCGGGCTCGCGGGCAGCGAGCATATCCGCGCCGCCGAAAAAGTGGGCTTAAAAGCCGCAAGCGAAGTGTTCGCCGACCGCGGTTATATGGAAGACGGCACGCTTGTTCCCCGCAAAATGGAGGGCGCTGTTATCCACGACCGCGCCTTTGCGATTGAACGGACGGTGCGGATGGTGAAGGAAGGCGTTGTCGAAACGCTGTCCGGCAAACTCATCCCCATTAAAGCCGACTCCATTTGTGTTCACGGCGACAACCCCGATGCTATCGGGTTTGTCAAAGACATCCGCGAGGCGCTCGAACAGGGCGGCGTGACCGTTACGAACATTGCCGACGTGGTCGGCTGAAATTCAGTTTAAGGAAGAATCCCTATGAGTTATCCCCAAATCAAAATCACCGGCGACACGTCGGTAGCGGTGGTATTCGGCAACGAAATCAGCACCGACATCAACACGAAAATCCGCGCGTTCGACGAGGCGCTCGCCGAGGAGCAGATTGACGGTGTGTATGAAACGGTGCCGACCTATTGTTCGCTGACCATCCACTATGCGCCGGAGAAAATTCGCTATGAAGCGCTGCAAGAGCGTTTGGAAGCGCTTTTGGCGGTGTCGCACAAGGCGCAAAAACTGAATACGATTGTGATGGAAATTCCGGTGGTGTACGGCGGAGAATACGGCCCCGATTTGGAGACGGTTGCCGCCCACAACGGCATGAGCACCGAGGACGTCATTCGCATCCATTCCGGCGCGGAATATCTTATCTATATGCTCGGGTTTACCCCCGGATTTTCCTATATGGGCGGTATGGACGAGTCGATTGCCACCCCGCGGCTTAAAACCCCGCGCGTGCTCATTCCCGCCGGCTCGGTGGGTATCGCCGGCAAGCAGACCGGCATTTATCCCATCGACTCGCCCGGCGGCTGGCAACTTATCGGCCGCACGCCGGTGAAGCTCTACGATGCCCGCCGCGACACCCCGATTTTGCTGGACGCGGGGCTTCACGTGAAATTTATTCCTATCGACGAAGCGGAGTACAAGCGCATTGAAACCCGCATTGAACAAGGGCGCTATCATTGCCACTCCTACGTAAAGGAGGAAGAGTAATGGGACTGTTGTTTCAAAACGGCGGACTTCTGACCACCGTGCAGGATGCCGGTCGCCGCGGTTATCAGCGCTACGGTATGGGCGTGTCGGGCGCGGTGGACGTGCAGTCGTATATCTACGCGAATATTCTCGTCGGCAACAAGTATAACGAGGCGGTGCTGGAAGTTACGCTTTTAGGCCCGACGATGGAATTTACGTCGCCCGCGGTGATTGCCGTGACCGGCGGTGATTTGTCCCCGCTGATTGACGGTGTGCCCTGCCCGATGTACCGTGCGGTGAAAGTGAAAAAAGGCGCGGTGATGTCGTTCGGCGCGCCGAAAACCGGTTGCCGCGCGTATATCGCGTTTGCGGGCGGTTTGGCGATTACGCCCATTATGGGCAGTCGCTCGACCTACATCAAAGCAAACCTCGGCGGCTACGAGGGACGAAAATTACAGCGCGGCGACGAAATCGCGTTCCGCAAACCGTTTATCGAGGTGAAAAACCTCTCCCGCCGCGTGATTAAAGCGCCGGCGTTCACCGGTGACTGCACCGTGCGGGTGCTGATGGGGCCGCAGGAAGAACGCTTTACCGACGAGGGCATTCACACGTTCCTCTCGGAGGGGTATACCGTCACGAACGAGTTTGACCGGATGGGCTACCGCCTGACCGGCCCGAAAATCACCCACGTGACCGACGGCAACATCATTACCGACGGTATCACCTTCGGCGCCATCCAAGTGCCGGACGGCGGCGAGCCGATTATTATGCTGTCCGACCGTCAGACGACCGGCGGCTACGCGAAAATTGCGAGCGTTATCAACGTGGATATGCCGTTTATCGCCCAATGCAAAGCGGGGGACACGGTGCGGTTTGTCAAAACCGATATCAAAACCGCGCAGGATGCGTTTATCGCGCAAAAAGACGAATATATCCGCCTGCGTGAACTGTTCGACAGCGATATTCCGGAAAGCCGTTTCTCCCGCTATACGGTCAAAAGCGGCAACGAGGAATTTAACGTCACCGTCGAGCGTGTGGAGTAAGGAGTGTGCTGTATGGCGAAATTTGATATTACCCCGTATAAGACTATGCACCCGCGCGAGGTGCGCGAGCGCATCCGCAGTCAGGAAATCACTTTCCCGACCGCGGGGATGGCGGCGGGCTATGCGCAGGCGAATCTTGTCATTCTGCCCGGCAAATGGGCGGCGGATTTCGAGGAATTTTGCCGCTTAAATCCGTTTCCCTGCCCCGTTTTGGAAATCATCAAAGGCGAGCCGCTGACCCACGCGATGGGCGAGGGCGGCAACATCGTCACCGACATTCCCGAATATTACATCTACCGCGACGGCGTGCTGTGCGAAACGGTGCGCGACGCGTCGGACTATTGGCAGGACGATTTCGTCGGCTTTTTAATCGGGTGCAGCTTCTCGTTTGAGGAAGCGCTGATGAAAGCGGGCATCGAAGTGCGGCATATCGCGCAGGGGCGCAACGTGCCGATGTATAAAACGAGTGTCCAAACGAAAAAAGCCGGCCCGTTTTTCGGCCCGACCGTGTGTTCGATGCGCCCGATGACGCCGGAAAACGCGCAAAAAGCGAAAGAAATCACCGAAAAAATGCCCAACGTCCACGGTGCGCCGCTGCATATCGGCGATCCGGCAGAGATTGGTATTGCGGACGTGATGCAGCCCGATTACGGCGATGCGGTGGATATTTACGAGGGCGAAGTGCCGGTGTTTTGGCCGTGCGGTGTGACCCCGCAGGCGGCGGTGGAAAACGCCAAACCGCCGATTGTGATTACCCATTCCCCGGGACATATGTTCATCACCGACATCGAAAACGCCAAGCTCAACGACTACTTGGAAGAAATGAAACAGAAATAAAAAAATCCCGCAACCGACTCTTTCGGATGGATAAGGAAGTATTTTCGGATGATGGATTTTGTACGGCAAAATC
>JAKSPN010000020.1 GCA_024404755.1 Clostridia bacterium
ACGTCGATGTTGCGGCGCTCGTTGTGACCGCCGATATTGTACACCTCGCCGATTTTGCCGTTGCGCAAAATGAGGTCAATGGCTATACAATGGTCTTTCACGTACAGCCAGTCGCGCACGTTCTCCCCTTTGCCGTACACCGGCACAGACCGGTCGGAAAGCGCGCGGGAAATCATCAGCGGAATGAGTTTTTCGGGGAACTGGAACGGCCCGTAGTTGTTGGAACAGCGGGAAATGGTCGCCTGCAAGCCGAACGTGCGGTGATACGCCTGCACGAGCAAATCCGCGGACGCTTTCGAGGCCGAATAGGGTGACGACGTGTGAAGCGGGGTCGTTTCGGTAAAGAACAAGTCCGGACGGTCCAGCGGCAGGTCGCCATACACCTCGTCGGTAGACACTTGATGATAGCGCGCAACGCCGTATTCGCGGCAGGCATCCATCAGCACCTGCGTGCCGAGGACGTTGGTGCGCAGAAACAATCCGGGGTCTTTGAGACTGCGGTCTACGTGGCTTTCGGCGGCAAAGTTGACCACCGCATCGAATTTTTCCTCCGCAAACAACGCAAACACCGCCTCGCGGTCGGCAATATCGCCTTTTACAAAGCGGAATTGCGGGTTTTGCATCGCTGTATCAAGCGTTTTGAGGTTGCCCGCGTAGGTCAGCGCATCCAGACACACAATGCGGTCTTCGGGATGGGTTTCCAACTCCAAATACACGAAGTTTGCGCCGATAAATCCGGCGCCGCCGGTCACGAGAATGTTCACAAAAGTCCCCTTCTTTCAAGCCGTAGTTACATAACGTTCAGCCGTAGTAGATTTTGCCCTGCGCCACGCGTTTTAAGTGTTCGCCGTAGAGGGATTTACCGTAGCGCTCGGCGGATTCAAGCAGTTCGTCCGCACCGATCCAGCCGTTGACGAACGCGACCTCCTCCGGCGCGGAAACGAGCATATCCTGCCGCGTTTGCACCATACGGATAAAGTCGCCGGCATCGGCAAGCGCGTCCATCGTGCCGGTATCCATCCACGCGTAGCCGCGCCCGAGCAGTTGGACGTTGAGCGAGCCGTCCTCCAAATACATATTGTTGAGGTCGGTGATTTCCAGTTCGCCGCGGGCGGACGGTTTCACCTTTTTGGCGTAGTCCACCACGCGCTTGTCATAGAAATAGAGACCCGTCACACAATAGTTCGATTTCGGCTGTTTCGGTTTTTCTTCAATGGAAAGCACGCGCTGGTTTTCGTCGAAGTTGACCACGCCGAAGCGCTCGGGGTTTTTGACGTAATAGCCGAACACGGTGGCTTTGCCGTCTTTCGCATCCATCATCGCTTGGTGCAAAAGAATGCGCACGCCGTTGCCATAGAAGATGTTGTCGCCGAGCACCATCGCGCACGGCTCGTCGCCGATAAAGTCCTCACCGATGAGGAACGCCTGCGCAAGTCCGTCCGGCGAGGGTTGTTCTTTGTAGGAAAGCGAGATGCCGAACGCCGAACCGTCCCCCAAAAGCCGCTTGAAATTGGGCAAATCCTGCGGCGTGGAGATGATAAGGATATCGCGGATACCCGCGAGCATCAGCGTAGACAGCGGATAGTAAATCATCGGCTTGTCGTACACGGGAAGCAGTTGTTTCGACGTGACCATGGTCAGCGGATACAGGCGCGTACCCGAGCCGCCCGCTAAAATAATGCCTTTCATTCCGTCTCCCCCTCGTCTTTCGTGTCAAAGTTTAGGCGCTCTTCTTCCACCACAAGCGGGCGATTCATCGAGCGTTGATTGATAGACAAAATGTATTCGCCAAGCAGCCCGATAAAGAACAGTTGAATCGAGCCGAGCAACAGCACGGCGAGCAAAATCGGCGCCGTTCCGGCGGGGAAACGGTTCCAATACAAGAGCTTCAAGATAAGGTACACGATAGCGGCGAGAAAACTGAGCGCCGACAGACCGAAGCCCACAAAGGTCGCGAGGCGCAAGCCGATTTTCGTATACGACGTAAACGACAGCATCGCCGCATCGTACAAACTGTACCAGTTGTTTTTGGACTTGCCGCCGCGGCGTTTCGGCTGGGTGTATTCCACGTCGCACCGTTTGAAACCCAGTTCCGCCACGATACCGCGGATAAACGGGGTCGGGTCTTTGAGGTCGCGAAGCACCTCGATAAACCGTTTGTCGTACAGACCGAAGCCGGTAAAATGCTCAATTTGCTCCACCGCGGACATCTTTTTGATGGTGCGGTAGTAGCAAGAGCGCAAAAAGTACATAATCGGGTTTTCGCGGCTGGCGGTTTTGATGCCGCAAACGATTTTGTAGCCCTCTTCCCACTTTTTGACGAATTGCGGAATCATCTCGACCGGGTCTTGGAAATCGGCGCACATCGTAATGGTGCAATCGCCGGTGGTCTGGCACATTCCGTGATACGGCGAGTTGAACTGACCGAAGTTTTTGGCGTTGAAAATCGCTTTAATCTTCGGGTTTTGGCGGCACAACTCGCGAATCAGCGCCTGGGTATTGTCTTTCGAGCAGTTGTCGATAAACAAGAGTTCGTAGTCGTAGGCGGGGAGTTCGGTTTCAATCGTTTCGATAATGGCTTTGGACAACGGGACGACGTTTTCCTCCTCGTTGTAACAAGGCACCATAATCGAAATCGTTTTCCTCTGTTCGCTCATTTTACAGCGCTTCCTTTCAGGCGTTGAGGGCCTCTAAAATCACTTCTGCCATGGTATCGAGCATCGCATCGGTCATTCCGGGATAGACACCCACCCAGAACGTACGGCGCATAATTTCGTCGGTGTTTTTAAGGTCGCCCACCACGCGGTAACCCTTACCCGAGGCGCGCATCTCGTCAAAGCAGGGATGGCGCGTGAGGTTGCCGGCAAACAGCATACGGGTTTGCACCCCTTTGCTCTCGATAGTCGGCACGACCTTTTCGCGGTCCACACCCTCTTTGCAGGTGACCATAAAGCCGAACCAAGACGGGTTGCTGCCGTCGAGCGCTTTCGGAAGAATGAGTTTATCCTCGGCGCCTTTGAGTTTTTCATAGAGATAGGCAAAATTGTGACGGCGGCGCTCCACAAACGACGGGAATTTCTCGATTTGGGCACAGCCGACCGCCGCTTGCATATCGGTGGCTTTCAGGTTGTAGCCAAAATGCGAGTAGACGTATTTGTGGTCGTAGCCGCGCGGCAGTTCGCCGTATTGCCCGTCGAAACGGTGGTTACAGCGGTTGTCCTGACCGGAACGGCAGACACAGTCGCGGCCCCAGTCGCGCATCGAACGCATAATTTTCGAGAGAAGCGGGTTTTTGGTATACACCGCGCCGCCCTCGCCCATCGTCATATGGTGCGGCGGATAAAAACTGCTCGTACCGAGGTCGCCGACCGTACCGGTTTTTTGCAGTTTGCCGTCCACAAGCACTTCCGAGCCGAGCGCATCGCAGTTGTCCTCGACGAGCCACAAATTGTGTTTGTCACAGAACGCTTTGACCGCCGCCACGTCGAACGGCATACCGAGCGTATGCGCGAGCATCACGGCTTTGGTTTTATCGGAAAGCGCTTTTTCAAGCATCGTCACGTCGATGTTGTATTCCGGAATGGTCACGTCCACAAACACCGGCACCGCGCCGTATTGGATAATCGGGGTCACGGTGGTCGGGAAGCCGGCGGCGACGGTAATCACCTCGTCACCGGGGCGCACGCGACGGTCGCCTAAAAGCGGCGAAGTCAGCGTCATAAACGCGAGCAGGTTGGCGCTCGAACCGGAGTTGACAAGGCACGCATACGGCACGCCGAGATACGCCGCGAGTTTCGCCTCGAACTCGTCGGTATAGCGACCGGCGGTCAGCCAAAATTCCAGCGAACTGTCCACGAGGTTGACCATTTCCGCCTCGTCGTACACGCGCGAAGCGTACGGAATGCGGTCGCCTTTTTCATACTCTTTTTTCTTGTGGTAGGTGCGGCAGTAGTCCGCCACCATGTCCAAAATCTCTTGGCGCGCCTGCGCCTCGGTTTTCATCTCACTCATTGGTTGTATCCTCCCAAAAATTCCGCCGCCTGCTTGTCCATACAAGCGCGCACGTCGCCGCCGTTTAAGCGACATTGTTCCCATTCGGCGATTTTTTCCACCGCCGTGTCGATATGCCACGTCGGTTTCCAGCCGAACGTTTCTTTCACTTTGTCACAGCAAAGCCGCAGATAGGTCGCTTCGTGCGGGCCGCCGTCGTCGCGGTTTTCCCACGTCATACCGCCGCCCCACGCGTTTACGAACAAATCGACGAGTTTGCCGGTCTCCACACAGTCGCAACTGTCGGGGCCGACGTTATAACAACCGGCAAACGATTTATCCTTCGCCTGCGCTTCCACAATCATCAGATAGGTGAACAGCGGCTCTAACACGTGCTGATACGGGCGCACCGAGCGCGGATGGCGCACGATAATCGGCGTTCCCGCTTCCGCCGCGCGTACACAGTCGGGGATAATGCGGTCCACCGCAAAGTCGCCGCCGCCGATGACGTTACCGGCGCGGGCGGTCGAAACCGCGGGCGCATCGTCGCCGTCAAAGAACGAGCGAATGTAACTGTGGGTCACGAGTTCCGAGCAGGATTTCGAGTTGGCGTAGGGGTCAAAGCCGTCGAGCGGCTCGTTTTCGCGGTAGCCGTCCCCCGTCTCCTCCTCGCGGTTCAGATACACCTTGTCGGTGGTGACGTTTAAGACGGAAATGACGTGTTTCGCCTGCCGCACACATTCGAGCAGGTTGACCGTGCCCATCACGTTGGTTTCGTAGGTGTACACCGGGCGCTTGTAACTCTCGCGCACAATCGGCTGCGCCGCCAAATGCAGCACGATTTCGGGATCGCACTCATCGAACGCGGCTTTCATCGCGTCAAAATCCCGCACGTCGCCGTACACCGAGGTCATCCCCTCGGCGATGTTCGCAATCTTGAAAAGGGATTTTTCTTCCGGCTCCAACGCATAGCCGGTAACAATCGCGCCGGCATTTTGCAGAATGCGGGACAGCCACGCGCCTTTGAAACCGGTATGACCGGTCAAGAACACGCGTTTTCCGTTAAAAAAACTCAAATCCATTTCGTAAACTCGCTTTCGTAAACTCTAAATTACCAGCGTTTCCACGGCGCATCGCCGGAAGCCCAAATCGCTTCGAGGTTTTGGCGGTCGCGCAGGGTGTCCATGCAATGCCAGAAACCGCTGTGACGGAACGCGGACAGTTCGCCGGTTTCCGCCAAGGTCTCCATCGGTTTTTGTTCCAACACGGTGGTGTCGTCAATCAGCAAGTCGAACACTTCCGGTTCAAGCACCATAAAGCCGCCGTTAATCCAACTGCCGTCCACGTCGCGTTTTTCGCGGAACGCCGCCACGTCGCCGTTGTCGCCGAGGCCCAAAACGCCGAAACGCTGACCCGCGTGAACGGCGGTCAAGGTCGCTTTGCGGCCTTGGGATTTGTGGTAAGAAAGCAGCGCGTTAAAGTCCACGTCGGACACGCTGTCGCCGTAGGTGAGCATAAACGGCTCGTTGCCGACGTACTCTTTGATGCGGCGCACGCGACCGCCGGTCATGGTGTTGAGACCGGTATCGACGAGCGTCACTTTCCACGGCTCGGACATACTGTTGTGCACAATCATTTTGTTGTCGTTCGCAAAATCGAAGGTCACGTCGGACGTGTGCAGATAGTAGTTGGCAAAGAACTCTTTAATCACGTGCTGTTTATAGCCGCAGCAGATGATGAAGTCATTAAATCCCTGCGCCGAATACCCTTTCATAATGTGCCACAAAATCGGACGACCGCCGATTTCGATCATCGGCTTCGGAACGGTATGGCTTTCCTCGGCGATACGGGTACCGAAACCGCCGGCAAGAATCACAACTTTCATTTTCAAAATCCTCCTTGATGTTGTCGGGATAATAAACTCATACGGACAATATACGGGTATATTATACCTCTTATTTCACGGAATGTCTACTAAAATCTTTATAAAAAAGAGTAAATTTCGTCATTTTTCTTATCTTTCCGACCGCGACGATTTTTGCGGCGGAAAAATACCATAAAATGCAAAAAAACCGACCGAAAAAGTATGGGATTTTTTCGTAAAATGCGCGATAATAGAATACGTAAATCGCGCCCATCGGCGCAAATATGAAAGGAAGTTTTCAAAATGGTCGTCAAAGTGTATAAAGACGCCGAAACCATCGGCAAAGCTGCCGCCGCCATGTTCGCGGCGCGCGTTCTCGAAAAACCGGACTGCGTGCTGGGTCTCGCTACGGGTTCCACCCCGATTCCGACCTACAACGCCATGATCAACTACTTCAAAGAGGGCACCGTGGACTACTCCAAAGTCACCACCTTCAACCTCGACGAGTACGTCGGTCTCACCCACGAGCATGATCAGAGCTACTACTACTTCATGCACGACAATCTGTTCAACTCCATCAACGTTCCGGAAGAGAGCATCCACGTTCTCTGCGGTACTGCGGATGACCTCGAAGCCGAGTGCGCCCAGTACGAAGCCGCGATCGAAGCGGCCGGCGGTGTGGATCTGCAGATCCTCGGTATCGGCCACAACGGTCACATCGCGTTCAACGAGCCGGCGGACACCTTCGCCGCGAAAACGCACGTCGTGTCCCTGACCGCCCGCACCATCGAAGCGAACACCCGCTTCTTCGCGAGCAGCGCCGACGTGCCGCGTCAGGCCGTCACCATGGGCATCGGCACCATCATGAAATCCAAAGCCATCGTCCTCGTCGCCACCGGCGCCGGCAAAGCGCAGGCTGTGCACGATATGATTTACGGCGAAATCGATCCGAAATGCCCGGCTTCGATTCTGCAACTCCATCCGAACGTCACCATCATCTGCGACAAAGATGCCGCTTCGATGCTGTAAGATTCGACTTTTTGAAACCCGCTGTGAAAACAGCGGGTTTCTTTCATTTTTGTAACCACTTTTTGCCCGGAATTCGTTGACAAATCGGGAAAAATTCGGTATACTGACTATATATGTATAAAACAAAGTTTTTAATAGATAGGAGATGTGGTCCGTTTGTTCCGAATCATCAAAGAACACCGCCACTTCGGCAAGCAAATCTTCCTGCTCTCGAAAAATGAACTCATCAAAACCTACAAGGGCGCGTTCCTCGGGTTTGCGTGGGCAGTCATCAAGCCCGCCTTCACCCTCTTCGCTCTGTGGTTTTTGTTCGCACTCGGACTGCGCAACGGCGGCGACCTGCGGCACGGCGCGTTCGGCGTGTTTTCTTTCTTGCTCGTCGGCTACATCCCCTGGTTCTTTATGAACGACAGTATTCTGTTCGGTACGAAATGTATCCGCACCAACAGCCAGTTCGTGACGAAAATCTCCTACCCCGTTTCGACGATTATGACCTTCACGACCTTGTCGAAATTTTATATCCAACTGATTTTAACCGTGCTGATGTACGTGGTGCTGATGTTTACCGGCGAGGTCGGACCGATGGTGCAAAACGTCCAGTTTCTGTTCTATGCGCCGCTGATGTTCCTCTTTTTCCTCGGTCTTTCGTGGTTTAACGCGCCGCTTGCCGTGTTCAGCCGCGACTTTGAAAACCTTGTCAACTCCATTTTGACGATGCTCTTTTGGGTGTCCGGTACGCTGTTCGACACCTACGCGCTGGAAAACCCGATTTTGCGCACTGTGATGTACTTTAACCCCATCACCTACTTCATCAACGGCTATCGCAAGACGTTCCTCTACGGCGAATGGTTCTGGCAGCAGTCCGTCACCTGCGCCGACGGCCACGTGATGACCTCGGCGTTGTGGGAAAACGTGATTTTCTTCGCGGAACTTATCGCGATTATCCTGCTCGGCGCTTGGAACTACAACCGCACCCGCAAAAAGATTGCGGACATTCTGTAAGGAGGGGATTTTATGGACGAAAACAAAACCCCCGCGGTGCAGGAAGAACTGCCCGTTATCGAATTCGACCACGTTTCCAAGGTGTATACCCTCTATCGCAACGACAAAGAACGCTTTTTCTCGCTCTTTCATAAGAGCAAAAACCTAAAAACCAATCTCGCGTTCAACGACGTGTCGTTTAAGGTCAACCGCGGCGAGTCTATCGGTATTATCGGCTCGAACGGCGCGGGCAAATCCACCCTGCTCAAAATGGTCACCGGCGTGACCTTCCCCACCTCCGGCGAGGTGACGGTGCGCGGTCAGGTGGCGGCTTTGCTCGAACTGACCGCCGGTTTCTCCCAGGAAATGACCGGCCGCGAAAACATTTACCTGAAAGGCTATCTGCTCGGTCTTAAAGACCAGCAAATCCGCGAGATTGAAGACAACATTATCACTTTCGCCGACCTCGGCGACTATATCGACCAGCCCGTCCGCACGTTTTCGAGCGGTATGAAGATGCGCCTCGGCTTCGCCATCAACATCAACACGAAGCCGGACATCCTCGTTGTGGACGAGGCGTTGTCCGTCGGCGACGCGGCGTTTAAGAAAAAATGCAAGGCAAAAATCGCCGAACTGATTAAAGGCGGCGTTACCGTCTTGTTCGTCAGCCACTCCATCGACAGCGTACGCGAGGTGTGCAACCGCGCCATCTACCTCAAAAAAGGCACCGTGATGTACGACGGCGACGTTGAGAAAGCGTTTGAGATGTATGGCGGAAAATAAAAAGACAAAAAAGACGCTCGGCGTGGTGTTAGCGGCCGGCAAGGGAAACCGCTTTACAGGCGACATCCCCAAACAGTTCGTGGAGTTAGCGGGAAAAACCGTGTTTATCCACTCCGCCCTCGCCTTTCAGTCGAGCGAGCATATCGACGGCATCGCCGTAGTAGTCCCCGCGGGATACGAAGACGAGGTGAAAGCCACGCTCGCCCGTTTCGGCGTAACCAAAACCGTTGCCGTTGCGGTCGGCGGTGCCGAGCGGCAGGATTCGGTCAAAGCCGCATTAGACATAGGGCTTAAAGGGCGTTTTGACCGCGTGTTGCTCCACGATGCCGCCCGCCCTTTGCTTTCAAAAGAAGTTATCGCGCGGCTGTGTGACGCGCTCGAAACTTTCTGTGCCGCGACCGCCGCTTTGCCGGTAACCGACACGGTGGCGGTGACCGAAAACGGCGAAACGATTGCCGCCGTACCCGACCGCAAGACGTTGTGGCAGATTCAGACCCCGCAAGGGTTTTGCCTTTACACCCTTGCCGAGGCGTACGCCCGCCTTTCCCCCGAAATTCTGGCGGCGTGCACCGACGATTGCGGCGTTGTCCGCGCGTTTTTGCCGGACGAACCGGTGGCTTTGGTCGAAGGCGACCGCAAATTACAAAAACTCACCTACCCCGAGGACTTCGCCGTGCTGACGGCGCTCGTGGGAGAATAAAACCAAAAATTTGGAGGGATTTCCGTGCGCGAATGGCTCAAAAGTGCGGCGGTGGAGGCTCTTTACGGATGCCTGCACCTCTTTCGCTTATGCCCCGTTCGTGCGCGGACTGTCTTTTTTTCGGCGTATGCCGGCAAGCGCGTGACCTGCAACCCCGAAGCGGTGTGCCGCAAATTGCGGGAAACGTACGGCGACAAATTCAACATCGAATGGTGTGCGCAGGACGAAGAAGCCCGCAAAGCGCTTGAAGCGCAGGGTTTCAAAGCCGTCGGGTTTGACACGCTCGCCTATTTTTACCGCATTTTGACCGCCAAGGTCGTCGTTCTCAACGATTTGTCCGGTTGCTCCTATCTCCCCTTCGGCAAAAAGCAAACCGTCATCCAAACGTGGCACGGTTGCGGGTTGTATAAGAAAGTCGGCCACGACGTACCGAACGAAACCGCGGGCTACCACCGCCGTCTGCGCCGCATTGCGAGCCATATCGACCTCTTCACCTCCGGCTCGACAACGTTTACCGAAACGGTCATCCGCGGCGCGTTCGGCTATACCGGCGACGTGATGGAAACCGGCCTCGCCCGCAACGATATTTTGCTCGACGAAGCCGCCCGTGCCGCCGCCAACGAAAAAGTGCGCGCATTTTACGGTATCGACGACAAAACACCGCTTGTTCTGTTTGCCCCCACCTTCCGCAACGACGGCGAAACCGAAACCATGTGGTTTGAGGACGAAGCGGTCAAAGCCGCGCTCCAACGCCGTTTTCCGGGCTACAAGGTGCTTGTGCGCACCCACTATATGGCAAAAGAAGCGAGCTCGCAAACCGCGCTTGACGTGACCGCCTACCCCGATATGCAAGAACTGCTCTGCGCGGCGGACGTGCTGGTGTCCGACTATTCATCCTGCATCTGGGACTTCTCGCTGACCGAAAAACCGTGTTTTCTCTTTGCGCCCGACCTCTCCGATTACCAATGCGAGCGCGATTTCTATTTGGATATTCACAAGTGGCCGTTCCCCCTCGCCGAAACGACCGAGGAATTGGCGCAACAGTTGTCGCAATTTGACCTTGCCGCCTACACCGAGGCGGTGCATGAGCATCTTTCAAAACTCGGCAGCCGCGAGCGCGGCAACGCCGCCGAAACGCTCTGTGAGTTTATTACCGAACACGCCCGATAAGGAGGTTTTTCGATGGTTTCTGTTGTCATTTTTGCCGGCGGCACCGGCGTACGGCTGAAATCGGCGGACAAGCCGAAACAGTTTTTGGAGGTGGACGGCAAGCCCATCATCATCCGCACGCTCGAAAAATTCGCCTATCACCCCGAAGTGGACGCGATTGTGGTCGCCTGCCTCGCGGACTGGATTCCCTATCTCAACGAGTTGATTGCCGAATTCAACCTCCCGAAAATCACCGCCGTTGTCCCCGGCGGCAAAAACGGCTTTGAGTCCATCCACAACGGACTGGTGAAAGCCGCCGAGCCGATGAACGACGACGACGTGGTACTGATTTCGGACGGCGTGCGCCCGATTTTAACGAACGAACTCATCTCCGACTGCATCGCCACCGCGCGGGAATTCGGCACCGCCGTTCCCTGCGTACCGAGCATCGACTCGGTACTTCAAAGTCCCGACGGAAAAACCTGTAAAATCGCTATGCCGCGCAACGAAATGTTCGTCACCCAAGCGCCGCAGGGCTATCGCCTTTCGCGCATTCTGTGGGCGCACGGCGAGGTAGAACGCTTGGGGCTTCCCGCCCCCGTTTCTTCGAGCGAACTGTTTATCTCGCTCGGCGAAGAAATCCGCCTTGTGCCGGGTGATCAGGACAACATCAAAGTCACCACCGACTATGACTTACACGTCTTAAAATCCCGTTACGAATACAAAAAACGCCATGAAGCGGAACTCGCCAACAGCGAAAATGCCGCTTCCCACGGGTTGTAATTTTTGAGAGAAAGGACGGATGAGACGATGAATACCCCGTTGAAAGAGCTTTTGAAACCCGCTTTGTATGCGGACGTTTTGTCCGTTGCGAAGCGGGCTTTGCCGTGGGAAAAACTCGCGGGCAAAACCCTCTTTTTGACCGGTGCCGCAGGCCTCATCGGGCGGTATCTCACGCTGGCCGTGCTCGCGCGAAACGACCTTTTCGGTGATAATATCCGCGTGGTCGCGTTCGTCCACAACGCGGAAAAAGCGCGCAACGCGTTCGGCGGTGCCGCCGAGCGCGACGAACTCACGCTTCTTGCGGGCGACGTGTGCGACCTGCCCTCCGATTTACCGAAAGCGAATTTCGTCATCCACGCGGCCAGCCCCGCGAGCGCCATCCAATACGAGCAAAACCCCGTCGGCACGCTGCTCACCAACACCGTCGGCACGGCGAACGTGCTCGCCTACGCCCGCGATTGCGGTGCCGAAAGCGTGCTTTGCGCATCCAGCTTAAAAGTCTACGGCGACGTGTACGACGGCGACGTGATGAGCGAGAAAACGAACGGTATTCTCGATTTCACCGTCTACAAAAACTGCTATGCCGAGGGAAAACGCGCCACCGAAACGCTTGCGAGCGCCTATTTCCATCAGTTCGGCACGCCGGTCAAACTCGTCCGCCCCGCCTACATCTACGGCGCGTGCGGGCTGGATGATGACCGCGTATGGGCGCAGTTTATCGCGAACGTCGTGCGCCGCGAAAACATTCTGCTGAAAAGCAACGGCGCGGCGTATCGCTCGTTCTGCTACGTGGCGGACACCGCGGCGGCGTTTTTGACCGTGTTGCTTGCGGGCGAAAACGGCGAAGTGTACAACATCGCCGACGACCGTTCGAACGTAACCATCCGCGACTTCGGCAAAATCGCCGTCGCCGCGTTCCCCGAGCGCGGGCTTTCGCTCTCGTTTGCCAATCCCGAAGATGAGCCCGAACCGCCGAAGACGTTTGCGAAAACGCCGGAAATCCTCGATTGTGCGAAACTTCGCGCGCTCGGATTCGAAGCCCAAATCGACGTAGCCGAGGGCGTGCGCCGCACGGTGGCGATTTTGGAGGAATCGGTATGAACGGCGAACGGATAACGGTGCTTCTCGTCGCCGGCGAAGACGAGCAACAAAACAAGGCGCTTTTCGCCGCGTTTGAGGCGCAAACAGCAAAGGCGAAACTCATTCCCCTTCTCGCCCAAAACGGGCAAAACAGCCCCGTTTTCGACGAATACGCGGCATCCCACGGCGTGCGCGTGCTTTCCGGCTCGCTTGCCGCCGCGTTCAACGCCGCCAAAGCGGATGCCGAAACCGACTATTTGGCGGTTTTGCGCGCGGGCGATGCGTTCCCGAAAACCTATTTTGAAAAAATGCTCAAATTCGCCGACCGCGTCAACGTGGACGACGAAGTGTTAGAGGATGAGGACGAGGAAAAACTCCCGAAACTCCCCGACATCCCGCTGATTTGCCCGAAACAGAAATTTGCAGGCGGCGGCGTGGACCGTTTTTCCGCCGGCAACCGCACCGTCGGCGTGGATTTGCGCGGCAAAAAGCCGGTGGCGCTTCGTTTTCCGCTGACCGCGTTCGGCGTGCTCTTTTTCCTGCCCACCCTCGAAAAATTCGACTGGGACGAAACCCTTTCGGACGAAGCGGGCGCGCAGGATTTACTGTTTCGTCTGCTTTGGAAGCACGGACTGTTGCTCGCCGCCGACGAGGTGACCTACACCTATGCCACCCCCTATGACCCGCATTTTGCGGTGTTTCCCCGCGTATACGACCGCGACTGGTACGTAGCGGAACTCGACGAGTGGCTTTTGCCGCTGCTGAAAACCGTGAAAAAAGAGCGCGGTTTCGTCCCCGCCTATTTGCAGGCGGCGGCGACATATCTTCTTTGGTGCAAAGCCGAAGCCAACCGCGATAACCGCAACCGCCGCGTACTCTCCGCCGCCGAAGCGGACGAGGAACAAGCGCGGTTTTCCGCGGTGTTGCAATATGCGGACGACGAAATTATCGACCGCGTCTTGCCGGACGGCGATGCGCTCGCGTTTTCTCAAAAAGTGATGTTTTTGCAGTTGAAACACAACTGCTTTACCGAAGAGATGAAACTCTCCGCTATAGGCGGGCAACTGCTTTTGTCGCTCCCGAAAAAAGGATGCGTGCCGTTCGGCAACTCGATGCTCACCCCCGTCAATATCCAGCGGATGGACTACGTCGGCGACACGCTCGAAATCGACGGCACGATTGCCAACGTCTACGGCGAGGCGGCGGCGCTGTCCGTCTGTGTCGGCGGCGAAACATTCGCGCCCGCGTGGTGCGGACGGTTTGCGCTGACCAAATATTTCGGCAAATCCGCCTTTAAGCAACGCGCGTTTTCGGTATCGCTCCCCTATGAAGCGGTGAAAGCCGCGGGCGACGTGCATTTTGAACTCACGTTCGACGGAAAATCCTATCCGCTTCCGCTTATCTTCCCGTCGCACTTTGCAAAACTCACCGAAACGCTCAAACACGCGACGTGGCGGTTCGCCGACCGCGTGTGCCGCTATGATAAAGAAACGCTGTCCCTCAAATTCTATAAAAACAAACCGCTGTCCGGCGCTGGGCGCGAACTTTCGCTCGCGTTCGAGATGCTGAAAAGCGGCAAAAAGCGTGCGCTGGCGATGCTCGGAATGCGCGGTGCTTACTGGGTTACCCGCCCGTTTTGGAAAGGCAAAACCGTGTGGTTTTTCCTCGACAAAATCTACAAAGGCGGCGACAACAGCGAATATATCTATCGCTATTCAAAACCGCAACAAGACGGCATTTACAAAACCTACTTAATCGACAAACACGCGCCCGAAGCGGCGGCGCTCAAAGCCGACGGCTTAAAACCGACCTACCGCAACACCCTGCGGCACTATATGGCGTTCCTCAACGCCGACGTGGTGGTCGCCTCCAACTCCACCGTGATGGAAGTTAACCACTTATCGGTGGATACGTCGGCGTATCTGCGCGATTTGGTGCATTTCAAAACCGCCTGTGTGCAACACGGGCTGTCGGTGCAAAACATCGCGGCGGCGCAAAACCGCCTGCGCGACAACACCGAACTTTATTTCTGCGCCGCGCCGATTGAAATCAACAACCTCTCCCGCCCGATTTACGACTACAAAGGCGACGAACTGAAACTCACCGGCGTGCCGCGGTTTGACGGGTTAAAGGATGCGAAAAAGAAACAACTGCTGCTGTCCCCCACTTGGCGAATGCAGTCGGCGGTGACGGTGCGCAAGAACGAGGGCATCCAGCGCGATTATAACCCCCATTTTCGCGATTCCGCCTATTTTAAGACCTACGACGCGCTCATTCACGATAAGCGGCTTCTTGCCGCCGCCAAGCGCCTTTCTTACGATATCGTCTACGTGCTTCACCCCATCGTCAGCCCGCAACTGCGTGACTTCGGTCACGACACGGACGTAAAAATCCTCGCCGCGACCGGCGACACGTCGTACGAAAAACTGTTTTGCGAATCCGCGCTGATGATTACCGATTATTCCGGCGTGCAATTCGACTTCGCGTATATGCGCAAGCCGCTTCTCTACTACCTGCCGGACAGTTTGCCGAAACATTACGAGGAAGGCGCGTTCAAAACCGAGGAAATGGGTTTCGGTAAGATTTGCAAAACCCAAGACGATCTCGTGGATGCGCTCATCGACGCGATGGAACACGACTGCGAGATGCCCGCCGCATACAAGGCGCGTGCGGATGCGTTTTTTGCCTATGCCGACCGCGAAAACTGCAAGCGTATTTATGACGAACTTTTGAAATTCACCCGCAAGGAGAGCCGAACATGAGCGAGAAAATCTTTTGCGAATACTGTGAGGCGCAAATCGATGCCGACTGCGCCGTCTGCCCGCATTGCAACGCGGTGCTGTCCCACAACGACCAGTTAAAGACCAAAATCGATGCACAAAAGCTCGAAAACGAGCGCAAGCAATCGGAAATCGAGCGCAACCGCACCGAAGCGGAAGAAAACCGCAAAGCCGCCGAAAGTCTCGGCAAAATCTCCCGCGCCGCCGATGCGGCGTTCCGCTTTTTAAGCGGCGGCTCCTCCATTCTCAAAACGCTCAAAATCGGGTGCGGCGGCATTATTCTTCTCTTTATCGTCGCAGCACTTTGCGGCATCGCCTACCGCATTATCACCTGAAAATACGCACAAAAAAAGACCGCCTTTCGGCGGTCTTTTTCTTTTTAATTTTACGGGCAAAGGATACCGGTAACCACGCGGTCGAGACCGGACGCGTCTTTATAAACGCGCACGTCGGACAGTCCGGCTTCCACAAACAAGCGGGACACGTCGTCCCCTTGGTCTTCGCCGATTTCCACCGCCATCATACCGCCGTCCACAAGCCGTTTGACCCAATGTTTCGTCAGTCCGCGGTAGAATTTGAGTCCGTCCTCGTCGCCGTCCAGCGCGATACGCGGCTCGTGCTGCACTTCCGCCTGCAACCCGTCCAAATCGGCGGTGCGGATATACGGCGGGTTACACACGATCAGTTCCGCCATACCGGGAATAGAGAGTGAGTCGGTGAGAATGTCCGCCTGCACGATATCCACGTTGCAGTCGGGGTGGTTCGCGACGTTATAGCGCAGGTAGTAGCACGCGGCTTCGGACAGTTCCACCGCCGTCACCTGCGCCTCTTTCACGAGCGTGCAGATACCGAGCCCGACACAACCCGAGCCGGCGCACAAATCGAACACCTGCGGGTGCGGGCGGCTGCTGTTGCGGATAAAGGCGGCGCCGATTTCGCAGAGCAGTTCGGTTTCGGGGCGCGGAATGAGCACACCCTCGCCCACGCGGAGAGTCAGCGCCAAAAAGTCCCAACTGCCGAGTATGTATTGCAGCGGGCGACCTGCCATACGCTGTGCCGCGGCGCGCTCAACCTCAAAGCGAATCGGCTCGGGGACGTATTCGCCCCAATACCGTGTCCGTTGAGCAAACGGCAAACCGCCGATATCTTCGAGCAGACAACTCGCATCAAAGCGCGCATCCGGCACGCCCGCCTCTTTCATTCCCGCCATCAGTTGGCGATATAACTCACGATAGGTCATTTTCTTCACCCGATTTCGTTAGGATTCGGTCGTTTCCTCGGTTTCGCTTACGGTTTCTTCGTCTTTTTGCGGCTCCTCATACGGAGTCCAAAGCACCGTCTGCGCCGTGGTGCGCGCCTTGTCGTCAAGCGGCAACACCTCGACGAACGAGGCAATCGCACATTCAATCATATCGTCTTCCGGCTCGCGGGTGGTAATCCGCTGCACCCAAAGTCCCGGCGCGGAGATAAAGCGGGTAAATTTGTTGTCTTTGCGGCCCGCGAGTTTAATCGCCTCGTAGCCGACACCCATCACGATGGGAATCATCAAAATTTTGATACCGGCGCGCAGAAGCGACGGAATGTTGTGCGGGATAATCATCGAGAAGAAGATGCCGATAAGCAACATCAAAATCATAAAGCTGGTGCCGCAACGCGGGTGGAAGCGGATTTGCTTTTTGACGTTTTCCACCGTCAGCGGCAGGCCGTGTTCGTAGCAAAAAATGGTCTTATGCTCCGCACCGTGATACTGATACACGCGGCGAATATCCTTCATCAGCGCGGTCGCAGCGATGTAGGCGATAAAGATGATAATGCGCAACAATCCCTCGCAGAACGACTGCAAAAAGCGGTTGTCGAGCGCGGGAATCGCGCCTTTGAGCAGGTTGTAAATCTGAATGGGAAGCCAGATAAACAGCCCGACACCCATCGCCACGCCGAGCGCGCAGCTGATGACCATCAGCACCGCGAACAGCGGGCCGTCGCTCAACTTTTTGATCTCTTTTTCGTTCTTTTCGTTCTCCACTTCCTCGTCGCCCATACCGGACATATCGACAGAAAGCATCAGCGCTTTATAGCCCTGAACAAGCGAATCGACGAAGTTGAACACACCGCGGATAAACGGGGTTTTCCAGAAAAAGCCCTTTCTGGATGCGCCGTTTTCCCACTCTTTCATTTGGATTTCCTTGGTTTCCGCGTGGCGCACCGCCATCGCGGTTTTTTTCGGTCCGCGCATCATCACGCCCTCAATCAGCGCTTGTCCGCCGATGGAGGTGAACTTCGCGGGGCAGGATTTTTCTTTGCTCATACTGTCTCCTTCTCGGTTTGCGGTTGTTTTTTCGGAAGCGTGATGATGACCGTTGTGCCGACACCCTCGTCGCTTTCGATTTCCAGCGTACCGTTATGTTTTTTAATAATCTCATCTACAACGGCAAGTCCGATTCCCGAGCCGGGAATGCCGCCGTTTTTGCCGGCGCGATAGAACTTGTCGGTAATGTGCTCTAAATCTTCGTCCGAGATGCCGATGCCGGTGTCGCTGACAACCACTTGGGCGAACTCGCCGATTTCGGCGGCCTCCACCCGCACCGTTCCGCCGGATTTCGAGTATTTGATGGCGTTGTCAATCACGTTGACAAGCACCTGACGTAAGCGGATGCGGTCACCCTCAATCGGGAGCATCACCCGCGCGTTTTCCATATATTTAAGCGTAATTCCCTCGCGTTTGGCGCGGTCGCGGTAGAGCATCACGCTGTCCTCCACCTCGGCGAGCAAATCCATTTTTTCGATTTGCACCGAAAACCGTCCGCTTTGCATTCTTGAAAAGTCGAGGAGGTCTTCCACGATACGCGCGAGACGATCGGTCTCGCCGGAGATGACTTTTAAGCCCTTTTTGGTCATTTCCTCGTCTTCCGTGCCGAGTTCCGAAAGCGTTTCGCTCCACCCTTTAATCGAGGTAAGCGGCGTGCGCAATTCGTGGGACACGGACGAGATAAACTCGTTTTTCATCTGTTCGGTGGTGGCAATTTCCCCCGCCATATAGTTAATCGTATCAGTGAGTTCGCCGATTTCGTCGTTATAGCGTTTTTCGATACGCACGTCGTAATGCCCGAGCGCGATGTTGCGCGCCGTGCGCCCGATTTCTTTGACAGGGTTGATAATCGTGCTGACAAAGTAGGAGTTGGAGAGCATAACGAAGAACAAGACCGCCAAGGCAATCGCGATAATGGCGAGTGTTGCCGAGCGCATTTCGGCGTTGACCAGCCGCAGCGAGGTGACGTAGCGCAAACCGTAGGCGGTTTTCGCGCCTTTTTCGGAGATACGCACACACACCGACATCACGTTTTCGCCGACGGAGGATTTGCCGCGCCACGACGCGGTGTTGTCTTTTCCGGTCACGGTGCCGTCCCAATCGGGGGCGGTTTCGCCCGACCGACCGAAGCCGGTGGAGGTCAGCACAATCGCGCCCTCGTTGTTAATCAGTTGCACTTCGACGATTTCTTTATCTTGGAAATTCGCCACAAAGTCGCGAAGACCCGACTCCAAATCAAAGTTACCGCCCTTGATGTAGCGCTCGAACAAATCTGCCGAACTGTTGGCGTAAGAGAGCAGTTCCGACTGCACGCCGCGGTAGTAGTAGTTACGGGTCAGCAGGATAAACGCGGCGACGAGCAACGCCAAAAACACGAACACCGTACCGAGTCCGTTGATAAGCCAGCGTTTGGTAATGCCGGTTACTTTTTGCAACGCCATCGTCGCCACTCCTTTCCGAAAATTTTACGATGCTCTTACGGGTTAAACACGTAACCCTGCCCCCACACCGTACAAATGTGTTGCGGGGCGGACGCGTCTTCTTCCAATTTCATCCGCAAGCGGCGGATGTTCACGTCCACGATTTTGTCCTCGCCGTAGTAATCCTCGCCCCACACACGGTGCAAGATATCCGTGCGGCTGAACGTCTGGCCGGGGTTGCGGAAAAAGTATTCGAGGATTTGAAACTCCACTTGGGTTAAGTCAATCTGTTCCCCGTTTTTCGTCAGCGTGCGACTGCGCACGTTTAAGGTGAACGCACCGGACTCGATTTCCTCTTTATACGTCACCGTGTCCGCGGCACGGGTTTTGGAAAGCCGGCGATACAGCGCTTCCACCCGCGCCACCAATTCCGACGGGCTGAAGGGTTTGGTAACGTAGTCGTCCGCGCCGTTTTGCAATCCGTTGACTTTTTCCGCTTCCTGCGTGCGGGCGGTGAGCATAATGATGCCCATCGTGTCGCTTTTTTCGCGTAAGCGGCGGCACACCTCGAATCCGTCGATGCCGGGAAGCATCACGTCCAAAAGCGCCACGTCCACCGGCTCGCCCGCCTCCTCGGAAGCGGTGAATTTTTCAAGCGCTTCCTCGCCGGAGCCGGCTTCGAGCACGGCGAAGCCCGCCCGTTTCATATACAACACCACGAAATCGCGAATGGACGCTTCATCCTCGCAAATGAGTATTCGTTTCACAAAAGCCGCCTCCTTACGAAAGCACCGTCATACGGTACAGAATGTCGTTGAGATCCAATTCAAGCGCCGCGTCTTTTTGGTCGTTCCACCACACGCGGTAGTCCGCGCCGCTGCCTTTGAGCGACACGGTTTTGTACACAAAGGGTGCCGGCTGACCCACCGCGCCGGTCGCGGTTTCCACCGGAGTCGCATCCTCGGCGGAACTGTTGCGAATCACGCATTCGAGCGTTTCTTTGCCGTCTTGCGTATAGAACAAATCGAGACGATGAGCGCTCTTGTCGTACGCCGCCGCAACGGCACCGAGCCACGCGTTATCCAGCCGCAGAAGATAGCCGTCCTGCGGGACGGTCACCGAATAGAATTCGGTCACGTCCTCCTCTGCCGCCGTGTCGTAAGAACACCAGCGGGTCAACCACAACGGCTCGCCGTTCTCGCTTTCGGGAAGCGGCAGCTCTTCACACACCGGCCACTCGAACGTCCCGTCGCCGTCCACGTCACAGAACGACAATCCCGACGTGCGGGCGGATTTTACCGTTACGTTGGCGTAGGGATCATACAGCGGGGCTTGCAAATGCTTGCCGTCCCACCACAGAAGTTCGGTAATGAGCGTGTCGTTTTCTTTTTCGCAGTCGGCGAAAATGCCGGTCGTGCCGTCCTCAAAACGGCAACTGTCAATCGCGGCGAATTTTTCGATATAGCCGTCGATAAACGCCTTGCCGCGGGTTTTCATCTCGCCGTTTTGCATCGAGATCAGCGTGGCTTCCACCACGTATTCCGAGTTGCTGATGTGGAACACGGTCACGTCGTTTTGCGCCTCGCTGACCACGCGGGAGACGAGAAAATCGGTGTACCAATACGCGCCGAGTTCGGTCATGGCAATCGGGGACAACCGATACAGGCAAAGACGGCTGTCGCGGGCAATGGCGATTTCGTAGCCGATAAGCAGTTCCAACCGTCCGTCGCCGTCCAAATCGGAAAAGCGCACTTCGCGAATATCCGCGCTTTCGCTTTCGATATCCGCCACGCTCTCCCACTCTTTTCCATGCTTGCGCAGATAGTTAACGTGCGCCAGCGGTTGTTCGTCCGATAACGTGTAAAACGCCAACGCCTCCGCTACGTTGTCGCCGTCGGTGTCTTTCACGACAAAGGCGGTGCGGTAGTCGCCGGAGTTGGGGTATTTGAGTTTATACTGTCCGGCGGCGGCAGAACCGTATTCGCCGGAAATATAGGTTTCGAGGGCGGTTTGGATGGCCTCCTCGTCGCCGGTTGCGGCAGGAGGAAGCAGGTTTTGGGACGTGTTGAATTCCAACAGCGAACAACCGCAAAGCGTCAAACAAAACGCCACGCACAACGCCGCTTTGAGAACGATTTTTACGCGTTTCAACCCGCACTCCCCCTTTTAACTTATATTTAATATATTATAATACCCGCGCGACAAAAAGTCAATGCAATCCCCTAAAAAGCACAAAAAAACGCTCGTCTTTGACGAGCGTTTTTGGTTAAAACAAAGCCACAATATCTTCTTTTTTGCGAAGCCCGACGAGCGTGCCCGTCACTTCCCCGTTTTTGAACACCATCAACGTGGGAATGGAGTCGATGTCGAACGCCGTGGCGAGTTCCGGCTCGTCGTCCACGTTCACCTTACCGACGGTGACTTTGCCGTCGTACTCGGCGGCAATTTCCTCCACAATCGGCGCAATCATACGGCACGGGCCGCACCACGTTGCCCAAAAATCCACCAGCACGGGCAGTTGGCTTTCCAACACTTCTTCGTTAAAGTTTTCGGCAGTCAATTCGATTTCCAT
>JAKSPN010000021.1 GCA_024404755.1 Clostridia bacterium
ACGACCGTCTTCCCTTTACCGAGTTTTTTCGCCAACCGACGGGCGGCGGCGACGTTGGTACCACTCGAAATGCCGCACATAATGCCCTCGTATTTGGCGAGGTCCTGCGCGGTTTTCAGCGCTTCTTCGTCGGAAATAATGCAGATATCGTTATAAATCTCGGTGTTGAGAATCGGCGGAATCAGCCCGTCGCCGATACCCATTTGCAGGTGCGTGCCGATATTGCCGCCCGCCAAAATGGCGGCGTTTTCCGGCTCAACCGCCCAAATCTCCATATTGGGATACTGCGCTTTCAGCACCTCGCCGATACCGGTAATCGTGCCGCCCGTGCCGATGCCGGAACAAAACCCGTCAATCGGGCCGGCCACCTGCTCCATAATTTCAAGCGCGGTGTGTTTTTTGTGGGTCAGCGTGTTGTTGACGTTCTCGAACTGTTGCGGCACAAAGACGTTCGGGTCGTTGTCGCGCATTTCGAGCGCCAACCGCAAGCACTCGTCGATACACGCGCCGATGTCGCCGTCATCGTGGACGGTGATAACCTCCGCGCCGTAGTGCTTGACAAGCAACCGCCGTTCGACGCTCACCGAGTCGGGCATAATGATGACGGTTTTATAGCCGCGCACCGCGCCGACCAGCGAAAGACCGATGCCTTGGTTGCCGGACGTCGGCTCAACGATGATGGAATTCTCGTTGAGCAGTCCCTGCTTTTCCGCTTCGCAAATCATGTTGTACGCGGTGCGGGTCTTGATCGAGCCGCCGACGTTGAGCCCCTCGAATTTGACGAGAATCTCGGCAGAATCCGGCTCACACAGACGGTTTAAGCGGATAATGGGCGTATGCCCGATGGCTTGTAAGACGTTATCGTAGATCATATTGTAGTTCCTCCTCAGGAATTGGTTTTTCGGTTGGGACACGGGCAGTTGGCCGACACGTACACGTATTTGTCGGGGCATTTCTTAAAGACGGCGCAGCCGTCAAACCCTTGTCGGTGTATACAATCGTGGCATTGGCTTTCGGTGACTTTCATCGCCCCTGCCTCCGCCGCGGAAATGTCTATGTTTGAGTAGGACATCGCTTTCTCCTTATGTTTTTTATTTTACAAGCGCTTCGGCGGAAAATACCGCCGCCATATTGCTCACTCTCTTTCTTAAACCTTACCGCCCGTCCTGCGGGTATACAATGCCGAGTTTCGCGCGAATCGCATCCATTTGGGCGAAAATAAACCGCATCTCGTTAAACGAATGGACGGGGCTTTCTAAAAGACCGCTTGCAACACAGTCGCACACGTGGTCGATTTCTTCCTCGAATCCGTTGCCGCGCCATGGCGTTTTCTTAACGGTTTTGCCGGCTTCGGCGGTGATTTCGATGATTTGCGGCGCATAAAACTCGTCGAGCGAAATGGTCCCTTTTGTGCCGAACACCACGCCTTCGATGGGCTTTTGCACCATCGTGGCGCACGAAATCTCGGCAATCGCGCCGTTTTGGTAGCGCATGGCAATCGCGGTGTGGCTGTCGGTGTTTTTGTAGGTGCTGCACAGCGCGTTTAGTTGCTCAACGTCCGTTCCGAAGACTTCGCGCGCGAACATCAGCCCGTAAATGCCAACGTCCAACAGCGCGCCGCCGCCGTTTTCGTTTTTCAATACGTGGTGGTCCCATTGCGCTTCTCCGAGCCGGTACGCTAATTGACAGCGAAGCCCCAACACGTCGCCGATTACGCCGCTTTCAAGCAGCGAAAGGAGCGTTTTGGTGCCGTCCACAAACCGTCCCCACATCGTCTCCATCAAAAACACGCCGTTTTCGTTTGCGCAGGCGATCATTTCCTCCAACTCTTTCGAGTTGACGGCAATCGGTTTTTCGCAAAGCACGTGTTTTTTGTGGCTCATCATAAGAAGTGAGCAGGGTTTGTGCAGCGCGTGCGGCACGGCGATATACGCCACGTCGATGTCGGGCGACTCTGCCATTTCCTCATAACTGCCGAAGCGAAGCGGAATGCCGAATTCGTCGCCGAAGGCGTTGGCTTTTTCCATTGTACGGGAAGCCACCGCGCACAGTTCCGCTTTTTCGGAGTTTTGGCACGCTTTTGCAAAGCGGTGCGCGATATTTCCGGCACCCACAATGCCGAAACGGATTTTTTTCACGGTGATCCCCCCCTTTGAATGAACGGTTTTTATGATTTTTTGAGCAACGCCACGGTTTCGCAATGCGCTGTTCTCGGGAACATATCCACCGCCTGCGCTTTTTGGCAGGTGTAGCCCGACAAGGCAAAACGCTTTACATCGCGTGCGAGCGTGGCTGGGTCGCAGGAGACGTACACCACGCGGTCGGGGGCCATTTCCACCACCGTTTGGATGAGCGATTCGTCGCATCCTTTGCGCGGCGGGTCAAGCACCACCACGTCGGGGCGCACGCCCTCTTTGGCGAGCGTTTTGGCGGCTTTTGCCGCGTCCGCACACAGAAAACGGGCGTTTTCCACCCCGTTTTCGGCGGCGTTACGCTTCGCATCCTCCACCGCTTCGGGCACGATTTCTACCCCGATGAGGTCTTTTACACGCCCCGCCATCGAGAGCCCAATCGTTCCCGCGCCGCAGTAAAGGTCGAGCAGGATTTCTTCGCCTTTCAGGTCGGCAAAGTCGGCGGCAATGGTGTAAAGGTGTTCCGCTTGACGGCTGTTTACCTGGTAAAACGACCGCGCGGACAGCCGCACTTTCACGCCGCAGAGGATATCGGTAATAGTGTCACGTCCCCACAGCGTAAATTCGCGGTCGCCGAGGATGACGTTGGTGTCTTTTTTATTGACGTTTACTAAAATCGAGCAAACGCCGTCCACCTCGCGAAGCGAGGCGATAAGCGCCGAGACGGCGGGGATTTTTCCGGAGGTGGCGACAAGGCACACCATCGTTTCCCCCGTCTGCTCGGCTTTGCGGATATATAGATGCCGGATAAGTCCGGCTTTGGTTTCTTCGTTATAGGCGGGCACGCCGTTTTCGCTCATCCACGCCATCACCCGCCGCTTGATTTCGGTAAAAACAGGCGGTTCAAGCGCACAGGTATCGGCGGCGACGACCCGATGGCTGTGGGTCGCGTAGTAGCCGAGCGTGGGCTTGCCCTCTTTATCCGGCGCAATCGGATATTGCGCCTTGTTGCGATAGCCGTCGGGGCTTTCGCACCCGCAAATCGGCAGAAATTCGGGGCTTGCCTCGCCGATACGGGTGAGGCAATCGAACACGTGTTGCTCTTTGTAGGAGAGTTCTTCCTCGTACCGCACGTGTCGCCACGCGCAACCGCCGCATTTGCCGAACGCATCGCACCCGACGTTGTTTGTGCGGGCGGGCGACGGCGAAAGCAGGGCTTCCATCTTGCCGAACGCGTGGCGTTTTTCCACTTTTAGGATACGGCAGGAAATTTCATCCCCCGGCGCGGTCAGCGGCACAAACGTGACGAGCCCGTCGGGGTGTTCCGCGTCTTTCACGCGGGCAATACCGGAGCCGAGGGACGTTACGCCGTCAATCGACACGGTAAAAAGGTCGTTTTTGCGCAACGCCCTCACTCCTTTCGCTTAAAACATCGGTTTCATAAACCGGAAGACACCCGCCGACGCGCACGCCGACGGGTGAACGCTTATTCTTCCGCTTGGTCGATGACTTCGGTCACGTCGATGACGTTGTCCGCGCCGAATTCATCGTCAAATTCCAGTTCTTCCGGCTCAAAATCATAAGAGATGCACTCCGCATCGCCGCAAAGTTCCTCTTTTTTGAAGAAGCGGCGAAGCACCACCGCCACGGTCGCGGCGGCCACCAGCGCGGACACAATCGCCACGCCGATCCAAAGCAGGGTTTGTTTGTTCACGTTTTTGTTGTCCGACATCACAAAATCCTCCTTTTTCAAAGCGAAATCTTACAGATTGTTGACTTTCACAACGCCTTTGACCACGACCAGTTTGATATTCCACTCGTCGTCCATCACGAGCAGGTCGGCGTTTTTGCCCACTTCAATCGAGCCGGCAACGTCGTCCACGCGGATGGCTTTCGCCGGGTTGATGGTGACGGATTTGATGGCTTGTTTCAGCGGAATACCGAAGGACACGACGTTTTTGAACTCCTCGTGCAGGTTGGAGGTGGAGGCGGCAATCGTGCCGTCTTCAAGGAGGGCTTTGCCGTCCTTCACGTACACCGGCTGACCGCCGAGATCGTACACGCCGTCCACGCTGCCGGCGGCTTTCATCGAGTCGCTGACGATAACCGTGCCGTCCTCGCCCATTTGTTTGAACGCGATGCGCAGGGCGGCGGGATGGATGTGGAAGCCGTCGCAGATGAGTTCCGCGCGGGCACCGACTTGGCTGCCCATATCGAACGCGGCGCCGACAACGCCCGGTTTACGGTGGGTAAGCCCGCTTTGCGCGTTGTAGAGGTGGGTCACGTGGCGCGCGCCCCACTCGAACGCTTTGCACGCCTCGTCGTAATCGGCGGCGGTGTGGGCAATCGAAACCGCGCAATACGGCTGAACTTCTTTAATGAACGCTTCCGCGCCGTCGCATTCGGGGGCGATATCCACCACTTTCACCGCGCCGTTGCAACCGTCGAACAGTTTTTTGAACTCCTCTTTATCGGGGTTGCGGACGTAGTCGGCGTTTTGCGCGCCTTTTTTGGACATGGCGATGTACGGGCCTTCCATGTTGATGCCCTGGATATACGCACCGGACACTTTGGATTTCATCTCCACGACGTTCGCAAAGATTTTGGTCAGTTCGTCGAAGCCGAGGGTCATCGATGTCGGGCAGAACGAGGTGACACCGCGGGTAACGAGAAGCGCGGACATCGCTTCGAGCGCTTCCGGCGTGGCATCGCCGGTATCAAAGCCGGCACAGCCGTGGATGTGCATATCAATCATGCCGGGGATGACGGTGAGGCCGGTGAGGTCGAATTCCTCGCCCGTGCCGTCCACCGCGCCGACGGCGGTGATTTTTTCGCCTTCCACGGCGATGTTCTGTTTGGCCGGCTCGAAGTCGGCACCGTAAACGGTTGCATTTTTGAGAATCATTTGGGGTTCCTCCTATAAATAAAATTTAATACAATTTATACAAAACGCGTAAGAGCGCGTTATGTGCAAGTTTAGGTTGCCGCAAGCATTTCTCTTGCCGCGAGCAAAGATGCTTCGTTCTCCACGCCGCTGATGATGCGGGCGAGTTCGCGCTCGCGCCCGTCGGCGGACAACGGCAGCACGTCGGTAAACGTGCGCCCGTCGCGGACGGATTTTTCAATCAGCAAATGCGCGTGACCTTTGGAAGCGATTTGCGCCAAGTGGGTAACGCAGAGAATCTGCCGTGCGCGTTTGTCGGACGTGGCAATCTCGCGCAGTTTGTCCCCCACTTTTTGCGCGGCGCGACCGCTGATACCGGTGTCGATTTCGTCGAACACCAGCGTGTCGATGTCGTCTTTGTCCGCCATGACCGCTTTAATCGCGAGCATAATGCGGGACAGTTCGCCGCCGGAGGCGACTTTTACAAGCGGTTTCGGCGGTTCGCCCACGTTGGCGGAAAGCAGAAATTCTACGTTATCGCCGCCGGTCACCGTCAGCGACGTGGGCTCAATCGCGACCGCCATTTTGACGTGCGGCATATCGAGATAGCACAGTTCGTTTTCCACCGCTTTGGCGAACGCTTCGCCCGCGATGACCCGCGCATTGTGGAGTGTTTCGGAAGCGGCAATCACGGCGGCTTCCGCTTTTTCAATTTCGGCTTCCAACACGGAAAGGCGTTCGTCGGCGTGTTCGTCGGCGGACAACTCCGCACGGCATTTTTCGCCGTAAGCCAGCACGTCGGCGACGGTTTGCCCGTATTTCGCGGTCAGTTTGCGGATTTCCGCGAGCCGCGTTTCGGCGTTGTCGCGGGTTTGTTCGTCCACCGCGAAGTTTTCCGACGTCGCCACGACCTCGTCGCGGCAATCCGCCAAATCGGCGCAAAGCGACGTCAGCCGTTCGGACAGCGCGGTCGCTCCGTCGTAATGGGCGGCGGCGCGGCGCAAACTCTCGGCGGCATCAAAAAGCAAATCCACCGCGCCGAGCGTATCTTTTCCGGAAAGCTCGTCCGCTTCGCCGCAGAGGGCTTTTTCGGCTTTGGTCAGTTCGCTTGCAATTTTCTCTTTGTCGCGGAACAAGCGGCAGGTTTCGAGTAATTCTTCTTCCTCGCCCGCCGTCAGCGCCGCGGTGTCGATTTCCGCCAACTGGAACGCGAGCAGTTCGCGCCGTTTTTCGCGGTCATCGGCGGATTTTGTCAGCGTGTTCCACTCGCGCTTTAAGGTGCAATAGTGGTGATACGCCGCCTCATACGTAGCGCGAAGCGGCAATAAATCCCCCATCACGTCCAGCGTTTGCAAGTGGTTTTCGGGTGACAGAAGCGTTTGGTTTTCGTGCTGACCGTGGGTGTTGACTAAAAGCCGTCCCACGTCGCGCAACACCGCCATCGTCACCGCTTTGCCGTTCACGCGGCAAGTGGTTTTGCCGTCCGCCGCAATTTCGCGGGAGAGCATCAGTGCGCGCTCGTCCGTCACCTCGGAAAACCCGAGGGCGGTCACGGCGGCGGCGGTTTTTGCGGATAACTCCTCAAACACCGCGGTCACAATGCCCTTTTCCGCGCCGGTGCGCACGAGATCACGGCTTGTCCGTTCCCCCAGCACCGCCGACAGCGCGTCGATAATAATCGACTTACCTGCGCCGGTTTCGCCGGTGAGCACGTTGAAGCCGCGTTCAAACCGCAGGTCGGCACGCTCGATAATGGCGATATTTTCAATGTTGAGATGAGAAAGCATAGCGCTTCTCCTTTTTCGGAAATTATCGTAAAGTATTCAGCCGTTCCGCCAGATTTTTGGCGGCGGTTTCGTTGCGCATCAAGCAGAAAATGGTGTCGTCGCCCGCGAGCGTGCCGACGAGATCGTCCCATTTTTCGTCGTCAATCGAAGCGCAGACGGCGTTCGCCATACCCGCACCGCATTTGAACACGACGATGTTGGAGGCGTAGTCAATCTCCTCCACCGCGCCGGAAAACACCGCGTAAAAGCGGGAATTGCCGCCGACACTCGGGTCGGAGGTGGTGTAGCAGCTGCGACCGCTTTGGGTGTGGCGTTTCACAAGCCGCAAAGCGCGGATGTCGCGGGAGACGGTGGCTTGAGTAACCTCAAAGCCGCGCAACGACAACTGGCGCTGCAACTCGTCTTGGGTTTCCACCGGCATTTGTTGGATGATTTCCAAAATGGCGTTTCTGCGATTGTCTTTCATTTTTCGTACCTCATTTCTTGTTACTTTCCGCACATTCGGTGCGGTCGAGCATTTTTACGTGTAACGTATGATAGAACGCGTTGGGCGTAAAGCGGATGAATTTTGCCGTTTTTTCGTGGCGGCGCACGTGGATGCGGTCGTTTTTGCCGACCTCAATGCCTTTTTCGCCGTCCGGCGAGAGATAGAGCCGGTCGTCGTCGTGGCGCGGCGCGATTTGCAAGGTTAAATCCGCGTCCACGCTGATAACAATGGGGCGCGCGGTCAACACGTTCGGACAAATCGGCGTGGCCACAAAGCACGCAACCCGCGGGTCGACGATCGGCCCGCCCGCCGAAAGCGAATAGGCGGTAGAGCCGGTCGGCGTGGCGACAAGCAAGCCGTCCGCCGCATAGGAGGCGATTTTTTTGTCGTGGTCAAACAGCGTGAACGAGGCGACGTGGGTGGTTACACCGCGAGACACCGCCACTTCGTTGAGCGCGGAAAAACGGGCGATTTCGCCGCCATCGTTTTCGACGGTTACGTCCAGCATCTGCCGTTCGTCCAGCGCGTAATCCCCGCTGACGAAGCGTTTTAAGTCGGACAAATCGTCCGATTCCATACCCGCCATAAATCCGAGGTGGCCGCAGTTGATACCCAGCAGCGGCACGTCCGCTTCGGCGGCGATTTTGGCGACGTGAATCATCGTGCCGTCCCCACCGAGCGCAATCGCCGCATCCGCGCTTAAAATCGCTTCCTCGGCGTTGCCGAAGGTGGTGCAAATCGGCTCGGCACCGAGCGCGGACAAAATGTCACACACGCGGGCGGCCAATTCTTTCGATTGTTCGATATGCGGGTGGTTGACAAGGGCTACACGCATACGCCACACGACCTTTCGTTTGGATTTGGTTCCTGATTTACGAGAGATTTCACCGCATCGTCACCGACGGGAACCACCGTTTCGTCGGGACAATACGTGCAAAGGGCTAAATATTCCACGTTGCCGTCGCCGCCGGTAATGGGCGACAAAAGCAGGTTAGTTACGCGAAGATGTTCGGCGGCGAAGACGGGCATCAGTTCCAACAGCACCTTTTCGCGCGCCTTTTTGTCTTTTACAATGCCGCCTTTGCCGACAGCGGCGCGGCCCGCCTCAAACTGCGGTTTGATAAGTGTCACTACGTCCGCGCCGTTTTTGAGAAACGCGGGCAGCGCGGGAAGTACCAATTTAAGACTGATAAACGACACGTCCACGCTGCAAAAATCCACCGAGGCCGGCGAAACGGCGTTGCGGGCGGCATCCGAACGGATGTCCGTTCCCTCCAAATTGACCACGCGCGGGTCGCTTTTCAGCCGTTCGTGCAGTTGCCCGTGCCCCACGTCGAGCGCATAGACGGTTTTTGCCCCCGCGAGCAGTAACCGTTCGGTAAACCCGCCGGTCGAAGCGCCCACGTCGAGCGCGGTCTTGCCCGCAAGGTCGTAGCGTTTTGCCGCAAGCGCTTTTTCGAGTTTGTATCCCCCACGCCCGACGAAATGATCGGTCGCGGCGCAGGCGATTTCG
This sequence comes from Clostridia bacterium, assembly GCA_024404755.1. Classification (GTDB taxonomy): domain Bacteria; phylum Bacillota; class Clostridia; order Oscillospirales; family Acutalibacteraceae; genus RGIG426. The sequence goes on from JAKSPN010000021.1 coordinate 8,804, forward strand.
TCTGTATCCGTGACGAGTTGTGCCGGTTTTTTGGCGGGTTTGCCGTTGACCGTAACGAGACCGTTTTGGATATGCTTTTTCGCCGATTCACGGGAAGCGGCGAGTCCGAGCGACACAAGCGCCGCATCCAATCGCCGTTCACTCATCGGTTTCCTCCGACGTGCACGCCTCGCCCGCTACCGCGCGGTAAATTCCGTCGGTATCCAGCCCCACTTGGGCAAGACCCCAATCGGTTTTACAGGTGGGAACAAAGCCCTTGATGGCGTGGATTTCGTACTCGCGGGCAAAGCCGCGCTGCACAAGCCGACTGCCGAAATACTCGCCGACACCGCCCGCGAGTTCCGCTTCCTCAAAGAAAAGAACGCGGTAATACCCGAGCGCGAGCGAGATAACCCCTTTCGGAAGCGGTTTCACGCGGGTGAGTTTCAGCACCGCTACGGGAATGCCGTTTTCGTTTAAGCGTTTGGCGGCGTTCATCACCGAACAGAAGGTGCGCCCATAGGTTACGAGCAGCGTTTTCGGCTTTTCGCCGTCGGGATTAAAGAGTGTATATAAATGTCCGTCCGGCGTATACTCCACGTCGCAGGGCAGTTCGTCCCCTTTCGGGTAACGGACGGCAACGGGACCGGACGTGCCGTAAATGGCTTGTTTTAAGCACAGCGGCAGTTCCGCGAGGGTGGACGGCGCGTACACCGTCATATTCGGGACGGCGTTGAGCATCGCCACGTCGAAAATGCCTTGGTGGGTCACGCCGTCGTCCGGCACGATACCCGCACGGTCAATGGCGAACACCACGTGGTTGTTGAGAATAGCGGTATCGTTGACGAGTTGGTCGAAACACCGCTGTAAAAACGTCGAATACACCGCGAACACCGGCACAAGCCCTTTGGTCGCCATCGCGGAAGCGGTGGTCACCGCGTGTTCCTCGGCGATACCCACGTCCATAAAGCGTTCGGGGAACTGTTCGGCAAACGGAGAAAGCCCCGTGCCGCCTTTCATCGCGGCGGTAATCGCGACTACGTCGTTGTGTTCGCTCGCGAGTTCCACCATCGTTTCGCCGAAAGTCTTGGAGAACGAGTTGCCGGAGGGCGCGGGTTTGCCGGTTTCCACGTCGAATTTGCCGATGCCGTGGAACGTGTCGGGATTTTGCACCGCCGGACCGTAGCCCTTGCCTTTGACGGTATCCACGTGCAGCAAAACGGGTTGTTCGATCTGTTTTGCCGATTCCATAGCGGCGGTCAGGTCGCGCAGGTTGTGTCCGTCAATCGGGCCGATGTAGTAAAAACCCATATCCTCGAACATGGTACTGCTGTCGTACAGCGCGTATTTCATCCGCTGTTTGGCGCGAAGCAAAAAGCGGTAAATCGGTTTGCCGATAAGCGGGACTTTATGTAAAAATTTCGTCAGTCCGTGTTTGAACTTGACGTAGCCGCTGCGGGCGCGCAGATTGGCAAGGTGGCGCGCCACAAAGCCCACGTTTTTGCTGATAGACATATGGTTGTCGTTCAGCACGACGATCAGGCGGTCTTTGCTTTGACCGGCGTTGGAAAGTCCCTCGTATGCCATACCGCCGGTGAGCGCGCCGTCGCCGACAACCGCGATTACGGTGTGGTTGTCGCCGTTCAGCGTGTTGGCGCGGGCCAAACCCGCCGCCACCGACACGGCGGTACTGCTGTGGCCGGCGATAAACGCATCATACTCGCTCTCGCGCGGGTCGGGGAAGCCGGAAATACCGCCCTGCTTACGGAGTGTGTCGAATTGCTCGTACCGTCCGGTGAGCAGTTTGTGGGTATAGCATTGGTGGCCCACGTCCCACACAATCGCATCCTGCGGGCAGTCGAAGGTACGGTGAAGCGCCACCGTCAACTCGACCACGCCGAGGTTGGGCGCCAAATGGCCGCCGTTTTGGGACACGCGGTCAAGAATAACCGCGCGGATTTCGTCGCAAAGCGCGGGCAGTTGCTCGCGGGGAAGCGCACGTAAATCGGCGGGACTATGTATGTTGTTAAGCAGTTGAACGTCCATAAAAAAGCCTCTTTTTACAAGGTACGGGATAAGAGCACCGTTGCAAGCGCTTTCAAATCGTCCGCACCGTCGATGCCGTCAAGTGCGGCAATGGCGTTGTCGGTCTGCGCGGCGGCAAGCCGACGGGTTTCGGAAAGTCCCAAAAGGGACACGTAGGTGTTTTTCTCGTTTTGTTCGTCCCCGCCGACGGGTTTGCCGAGTTCTTCGGCGGTGGCGGTCACGTCCAAAATATCGTCCACTAATTGGAAGCACAGCCCGACGCTTTTGCCGTATTCCCGCGCGGCGGCAACCAAACTTTCGTCCCCGCCGCCGAGAATCGCGCCCATTTCGCAGGCGGCGGTAATCAGCGCACCGGTCTTTTTGCGGTGGAGTTCTTCTAAAAGCGGCAGTTCGATGGCTTTCCCCTCGTTTTCGAGGTCAATCGTCTGCCCGCCGATCATCCCGCGAATGCCCGCGGCACGCGCCAGCACGAACGAGGCGCGCAAGCGGCGGTCGGCGGCGACAGCGGTGTCGGCGGAAAGCACGGTTTCGAACGCGCGATTTAACAGCGCATCGCCGCAAAGGAGCGCCATATCCTCGCCGAATTTCGCGTGGACCGACGGCTTGCCGCGGCGAAGCGGACTGTTATCCATACACGGCATATCGTCGTGTACGAGCGAATAACTGTGAATCATCTCGATAGCGCAAGCGTACGGCATCGCCGCCGCCACGTCCCCGCCCGCGAGCGCCGCAAACGCGCACAACAGCACCGGGCGCAAGCGTTTTCCGCCCGCTTCGCAGGCGTACGCCATCGCGTCGCAGACGGTTTTTTCCCCGTCTTTCGGCGCAGGCAAATAGGACGGCAGCGCGTGTTCCACCGCCGCGCAATACGTATCTAATTGTTGCGAATAGAGTTTCATAGAATTATTCCTCGGCAGAATCCTCTGCGGTTTTCGTCTGTAATTTTTGGATTTTTTGCTCCGCCTCCGCGAGCGCTTTGCGGCAGAAATCCGCGGTTTTGGCGCCCTCTTCAAAGAGTTTCATCGACTCGTCGAGCGAGCATTTGCCGCCCTCCAACTGCGCGACGATTTCTTCGAGGCGGGTCATCGCCTGCTCGTACGTCATTTCTTTCGACATCTCACAATCCTCCTCATTCCGCCACAACGGGCAATTCGCCGTCCGCAAGCCGGACGGTCAACCGGTCGCCGGACGACACGTCCTTAACCGAATGGACAACGGTGTCCCCTTTGCGGGCAATCGCGTAACCGCGCCCGAGCACTTTCAGAGGACTTAACGCATCCAACTTTGCGGCGGCGGCAGACAGGCGTTTTTGTTCGCCCGCCACCGTGGTGCCGAAAGCCGTTTGCAGATTTTTTACGCTGTAATCGAGCCGCATTTGCTGTTCTTCCACCAGCGTTTGCGGCGCGGCAAGTGCGCGACTTTTCGTAAGCGTTTCCAGCCGCTGGCGTTCCCGCTTTAAGCGGAAATCAAGCGCCGCGGAAGCGCGCCCGACGAGATGTCCCACCGACACCGCCAGTTCGTTTTGGTCGGGGACGGCAAGTTCCGCCGCCGCGGACGGAGTCGGCGCGCGCAAGTCGGCAACGAAGTCGCAGATGGTAAAATCCGTTTCGTGACCGACGGCGGAAATGACGGGGATGTTCGATGCGGCAACCGCCCGCGCCACGCCCTCGTCGTTAAACGCCCACAAATCTTCAATCGAGCCGCCGCCACGCCCGATAATAATCACGTCGGCGGCGTTTTGGTCGTTTAGCCGTTTCAGGGCTTCAATCAGTTGCGGCGGTGCGCCGTCACCCTGCACGAGCACGGGACACAGCACGATTTCGGCAAGCGGATACCGCCGCCCGAGCACGTTGATAATATCCCGCACGGCGGCGCCGGTTTCGGCGGTGATGACACCGACTTTTTGCGGAAACCGCGGAAGCGGCTTTTTGCGCTTTTCGTCGAAAAGCCCCTCTTTTTCGAGTTTGGCTTTCAGTTGTTCATACGCTTTCTGCAAAGCACCCACGCCGTCCGGCTGCATCGCATCGACGTAAATCTGGTACGCGCCGTCGCGGTCATACAGCGATACGCGGGCACGGACGATGACTTTCATCCCGCTTTCCGGCTCAAAGGTCAGTTTCGATGCCTGTCCTTTGAACATCACCGCTTTGACGGCGGCGTTTTCATCTTTCAGCGTGAAATATAAGTGGCCGGACTTGTAGTGGTTTGTGAAGTTGCTGATTTCTCCGCTGATATACACAGACGAAAGCAGCGGGTTGCCGTCCAAAAGGGATTTGACGTATTGGTTTAACTGCGTTACGGTAACAACGCCCACCGCGTTCGCCTCGCTTTCTTACAAATTCCGTGCCGCGCGGGCGGTCAGCACCGCCACGCCGCAGGCGTTGTCGGACGAATATTCCGGCGGGGCGAAAATCCCGCCGAACTCCGACTGTAATTTCTCTTTGAGAATGCTGTTGGACATTACGCCGCCGGCATACACCACCGGCAGGTCGCCGGTCTGCTGCAGCGCGGCTTCGGTCAGCCCTTTGACCGCAAGATATACGGCACAAAGGCAATATCGCGCCACGAATGCCGGCTCTTTTCCGTCCGCAAGCAGTTTTTTACATTGGTTTTCGATGCCGGAAAGATGGCAGCCGTCCGCCTCCGCTTTCACGTGCGGTCGCTCGGCTTTTTTGAGTTCCGGCGCAGAGAGCGCCAACCGTTCGAGCGCCGGACCCGCGGGAAACGGCAGTCCGAGCATCCCGCCGACGCGGTCAATCAGTTGACCGGCTTTGAGGTCGAGCGAGCCGCCGATTTTTTGACAATGCGGCAAGCCGTCCGTTCCCGGCTCAACCTTTAACACTTCAGTCGTGCCGCCGGATACGTGAAACGCCAAAAACGGCTTGTCCAACAAATCGAGCCGCCCTGCACCGAATGCGGCGGCGGCAACGTGGCCCTGCTGATGGGAAAATTCAAACCGCGGCAATCCGTTTGCCGCGGCAAGGTTGCGGGCAAGCCCGTTTCCCACGAGGAAACACGGCATATACGAGCCCTCGGTCTCGCAAGGGCGGGTGGAAGCGCCCACCGCCGAAAACGCCGCGGGCAAACCCTGCTCGTTTACCTCGGCAAACAACGCCTCCACGATGTCCGGCAGTTGGCGGGTATGATGGAACACGGCATCGCTTTGGCGAAGTCCCAACTCCCCCTCTTTCACCGGCAGCAACTGCTTCTTTTGCACCAAAACGCCGGTGTCGCTGTCATACAGCGCCGCCGACGTTGTGTAGTTACTGGTATCCAGTCCGAGAGCAATCATACGTTTGCCGTCTCCGCTTCGCCGGCACGGGAAAGACCGCCGAGCACGCCGTTGACGAACGCACCGTCTTCCTCGCCGCCGAATGCTTTAACGAGTTCCACCGCTTCGTTGATAGCCACGCTGTCCGGAATATCGTCACAGTACAGCATCTCGTAAGCCGCCAAACGAAGCGCGGTCAGCGCCACGCGGGAAATGCGGTCCAAGCGCCAGTTTTTGGAATGCGCCGCCAGACGGTCGTCCAGCTGGATGCGGTAGTCCGTAACACCGTTCACCAAGCGTTTGGAAAACTCGGTAAACACCGCCGAACGCGCTTCCACAGCACTCTCCATTTTGTCTTCGATAAATTCCTCACCGAACGTCATTTCGAACAACAGCAAAAACGCCTGTTCTCTTTCTTCATGACGGGTCATAGTATCCTCTCCTTACGTCCGCAAGTGGTTTTATACGCGGAAAAAGCCCTCCACCGACAATGGGTGTAGGGCATCCGCGGATTATTCTTCTTCGCTTTCCGAGACGGCTTTTTGCTCGCCTTTTTCTTCAAACACAACGCCGGACACGTGCACGTTGACCTTGGTCACGGGTTTGGCGGTCATATCCTGCACTTCGCTCTTGACGCGTTTTTGTACCTCGGCACACACGTCCGGAATACGGCAGCCCGCAAAAAGGTCCACGTAAACGTCCAGCGTAATCTCGCCGTTTTCGGTGGTCACTTTCACGGCTTTCACCGGTTTCCCGTTGCCGAGTTTCACACCGCGGGGCGCCATAGCCGCCACACCTTCCACTTCCAAAGCGGCGGAGATGGTGATGGTGGAAATCACGTCGTCCGAAATAATGCAGTCGCCGCTTTGCGGCGCGTTAAACAGTTCGCTCATACAAAGTACCTCCTATCGCCGTATAACGGCGAGAATACGATTACACGCGTAATCATTTTCTTATATTATAGCACAAACTTCGTATAGAGCAACCCATTTTCGCAAATTTTTGCATATTTTTTTCACTTTACCGCCACAATATTCACTTTTTCCGCCGAAACGTCGCTGTGGGCGGTGACAATATCGAGGATTTGCACCGACTGTTCCGCCGTCAGTTTCGGCGCGCGCACCGTGACGTGAGCGTTGTCCCCGTCGATGAACACAAGGCATTCCGAAAATCCTTTTGCCGCGAGCAGCGTCTCGATATCGCTCTCCTGCTTCACCGCATCGGTCAGCGCCGCCAGTTTGGCGGAGGCCTGCTTGGAGAGTTCGTCGGTCACCGTCGGCTGTGACAGGATATCCTCGATAATCTCCACCGCTTCGTCCCGCGCCGCCGTGCGGTTTTTGCGGGCGGCGGCAAAGTATTCCGCCGTAGTTCCGCCGCCGTTTTTCGCGGTGGTCGCCCCCACGAATTTCGAGTCGCCCAAGTTCTTTTGGACGGTGGTTTTTGCAGTGGTGCCGCTTGTCGTTGCCAGCGGGTTTTGGGTGGCAAAATGGTAGTTAAGATACACCGCAAGCCCTAATGCTACCACCAAAAACCCCAACAGTACTTGCTTTTTCCCGAACCAATTTTTCATCACAATCGCGCCCTTTCTCGTTAAGATTCGTTTTGCATATCGCTCACAACGCACACCCGTTTTTCGGTGACGTGCAACGCCGTTTTGACCACGTTTTTGACCTCGGTTTCGGCGGTGTCGTCCAAAACGCCCTGCACAACCACCACCACACCGCGTACGGTGGGCTCGCACTCGGTCAGTTCTTTCCCGCCGGCATACACCGCCCGACTGCCGTTTTCCAGCGTAATCAGCACGCGGCAATCGGATACGCCGTTTACGCATAAAAGCGTTTCTTGCAGTTTCGCTTCCATCACGGCGGCGTAATCGTCGGACGCCGGTGCGGCGGTTTGTGCGGCGCGATGACTGTCCCACAGCGACGACACCAAAATCAGCGCCATACCGATAAGCCCCGCCCACACGATGATTTTAAGCGCTTTCGGCGACGACAGCCATTCCGAAACGGAAACGTGCGGCGTTTTCTCGCCTTCTTCGGTTTTCGGCTCGTTCATTCTCCCGCCTCCTTTACCGCAACGTCCGTCTCCAAACGGTTTCGAAGCACTTCCCGCGCCTCGGCGGTATGCCCGCGACTGCCGCGGTCAAGCGTTACGTCCACTCGAAGGATATATATGCTCCCATCCGCGCGGGTATCCGTCGTTACGTCGATTTTTTCGGCGGAAAGCCCGCGGGCAAAAAGCGCCGTTTCCGCAATCTCCCGTGCCGCCGTTTCCACCGCGGTTTTCAGTTGCCGCGTGACCGTTTCGTCCAACAAACTGTCTTGGATATCGGTGGGAAGTGCCTCGAAAGACAAGGTCGGCGTAAAGGAAAACAACCCGTAAAGCGGCGTAAAAAACACACAGATGAAAAACGCGGACAACAACACACGGAACACCCTTCCGCTGCCCTTTTCCGGGGTGATGCGGCGCAAAATCACGCCGCCGATTGCCGCCAAACACAGCCCTGTGGCCCACACGCGAATCGAGTCCATATCTACCCTCCTGCCGCCAACGTCACGACGGTGATGGAAATAATCAAAAACAACCCGCCGCACACCAGAATGCCTGCCAGCGTTTTGACCACGTCCGCCGACAGTTTAAGAAGCCCGGAAAGTGTCGGAAACGCCAGCGTTTCCGCGACGGCGGCGCACAAACTGAGCAACAGCGCCCACCACCCGCATTCCGCGAGCGACGGCAACAGCAAAATACCGGTGACGATTACACCGATGCCGCCGAGCGTGGTACGCAATACGATAAGGCAGTTTTGCACCGTGCCGAACGCCTCGCTGACCGCGTTGCCGATGACCGGAACGAGGTTGGCGAGCGAAAACCGCACCGCGCGGATGGAAACCCCGTCCGCCCGCGTTCCCACAAGGGTTTGCAGGGAAAGCATCCCCACGAAAATCGTACAGAAAAAGCCGAGTGTCCACGTGCAAAGTCGGTTGAGAAACCGACTGACCGCACACAGCGGAAACGTGTTGTCGATACCGCCCGCCGCGCCGAGCCCGAGCGACACGGTTAAAAGCGGAGTAATCGCGCCGGAAAGTACCGCCGTCATCGCCTCGGCTACGAACAAAACCACCGACTGAAAAGATAAAGCTGCCGACGGGTTGCCGGAAGACACGAGCACCCCCGCGTACACCGGTACGAAACTGCTCATAAACACGAATGCGCCGTCCATTGCCGCCGTAGCCCGCCGCATACAGTCGCAAAGCGGCAAAAACAGCGCGGTACACACCGCCAAAACTCCCATCGTCTTATAGGTAGTGGAAAGCGTTTCTTCCTGCGGCAATTTTTGCAGCCCGTTGAGCAGCGAACAGAGCAACAATATCCCTAAAAGCACCCCGGAAACGGACAGCGGCACGGTTTTTTCTTCGTCGGCAACCGAAACGAGGAATTCCGCGGCGGTTTTCGGGTGTAAAGCGGTTATGCTTGACAGAGAAGAGCCGTCGATTTCCAACTGCGAAAGCAAGTCTTTCGTGCCGTCCGGAAGGGATGAAATCCACTCTTCTGCGCCGCTTTCTTGCCATTGTTCCCGATAGATTTCCTCCGCTTCGGCGGCGGCGAAAATCGTCATAAAACCGCATAATATCAAGGAAAACACGAAAATCCACGTCGCGCGTTTTGCAAACCGAAACCTGCCCCTTTTTCGCGCCGTCATCCGCCCACACCCTCGCCGCCGATCATCGCGGCGGCGAGCGCCGCCACCTCTTTGAATAGCGGAACGGAAAGCGCGAGTAAAGTGATTTTACCTGTCAGCTCCGCTTTGCCCGCGAGCGCGCTTTCCCCTGCGTCGCGGCAGGAATCCGCCGCCGTTTGGGTCAATAAACAGATACCGAGCCCTTTCAAAAGGATACTTCCGTATTCCCACGAAAGCGGCAGTTCGGAAAAGAGCGTTTCCACGGTTTCAAGCAGCGGTGTCAGCCGCAAAATAAGGACCGAAAGTATCAACACGCAGGTCAGCACCGTTACGGAAAATCCCAGTTCCGGACGTTGGGTTTTTAACAGTACCGCGGCCGCCGCCGCCACCGTCAGCACCCCTAAAATCGCGATTGTCGAGGTCACAGACCGAACACCTCTTTTACCACCGCAAAGAGGTTGGCAATCTCTTTCACGATAATGGTCAGCACCACGATAAGCCCCGCGAGCGTGGTGAGCATCGCCTGCTCTTCCCTGCCCGCGCGGGTCAGCACCAAATTCAGCACCGCCACGATGATGCCCACCGCCGCCACCTTAAAAATCAACTCTACGTCCAACGTTCCTGCCTCCCGCCGTGTTTCAAATACAGAAAAGCGCCGCCGCAAGCGCGCCGAGCAAGCCGAGCGACAGATACAGTCGCCCTTTTTCGGCCACGTCTTTTTCCGCCGTCGCCACCGCCGTTTTGAAGCGTTCGGCAAAGGCGGCGCAATGGGTTTGCTGACTTTGCGCATCGGTGGTGCCGAGCGCCGCGCCGAAGGCCGCGAGCATCGCCGTTTCCTCGTCGGAAAGCCCGTTTTTGCGGGCAAAATCCGCCGTTTCCGCCTGCCAGCGACTTGCGTACTCCGCCGGCGAAACCGCCGCAAACGTCGCCAAAAACGGTAATTCCCGCAACCCGCCGTCGGACGAAAGTTTCGCAAGAATATCCGTCGGCGGGGCGGCGGTAAAGCGGATTTCCTCCCCCACGCGGCGGCAGAGGAGTTGCGCCGCCCGCAACGTGCGGACACGAGCGACGAGCGCCGCTTGTTTCCACCCGCCGAACGCCATAATCGAAAGCGCCAGCAACCCGATTCCCGCCCATTTCATCCGCAATCCTCCGTTACGATTCGACAGCGGTGGTCGCGAGAGAGTTCCGCCGCCACGGGAAAGCGGTTTGCCGCCAAAATTCCCGCCGTTTCCGCCCGTGAGCGTGCCGCCGCAACGGACGGCGCGTGAACGCTCGTTACCACCCGCACACCGCTTGAAAGCGCATAGGAAACCGCCTGTGATTCCCGTTCGCTTGTCCACTCGTCGAACACCAAAAATTCCGGCGAAAGACAGCGCACCGCGCGAAAAATCCCCTCGGCTTTGTCGCATCCGGTCAGCACGTCACAATCGCGTAACGCGCCGCAAAACGCGAGTTCCGAGCGCTCGTCCACCACCGCGACGTTCGCCCGCGGTCCGAGCCGTCCGTCGGAAAGTCCCTGCGCCACGTCCCGCAGCAAACTGGTTTTGCCGCTGCTCGGCGCACCGCAGACGAGGACACCGCCCGTCGGCACGCGCCCTATCGCGTCTAACAGAGGGTCGGCGATACCGACGTGAAGCCGCGCTATTCGCAGGCACACCGAGGTGAAATTCCGCATGGAAAGCGGTTGTCCGGCGGCAAACACCACCGTACCGCCGATTCCCGCGCGGCAACCGTCGGCGGTGACGAATCCGCGGCGCAACTCCTCTTCGTGGGCGTGGAGCGCAAACCCGCAAAGCCGCCGCACACAGTCCTCTACGTCCGCCGCCGTCACCTCGATGCAGGCGGGCGTTTTCACGGCGGAGAGTTGTCCGTCTTTTGTCAAAAAACGCACGCCCGCATCCGCAGAAACCGCAAGCGCCGTACCCGCCCGCAAGCGGATTTCCCGCACGGTGCGGCTTTGTTCGTCCGACAGTCGCGCGACGGCGTTTTCTAAATTGTTCGGCAAATACGCCGCCGCTTTTTTCACGGCTTCATCCATCTTCCTGCACCTCACACAAAGCGTATGTGCCTGTCCCGCCGAATAGAACTGTTTTTCGCAGGGAAACCTAAAACGGATTGAAAAGGAGTGTTTCTATGACCGTAACCGCTATCCGTACCGTCATTATTTACGTCACGCTCGTCGTCGCTATGCGGCTGATGGGCAAGCGGCAGTTAGGCGATATGCAGCCGATTGAACTCGTTGTCACCCTGCTCATCGCCGACCTCGCCGCTATTCCCATGCAAGAGCCGGGAACGCCGCTTGTCACCGGCATTGCGTCGATTTTCGTGCTGGTCGCGTTGGAAATTCTGTTCTCGGTGCTTCGGATGAAAAGCCCCGGTTTCGGGCGGCTGGTTTCCGGCTCGCCGATGGTGGTAATCAAAGACGGAAAGCCCTTAAAAAACACCCTGCGCCGCCTGCGGCTGACCAACGAGGATTTGACCGACACGCTCCGCACCCAAGGCGTGTTCGATTTGCGCGAAGTGGACACCGCTATCGTCGAAACCAACGGCAAAATCAGCGTGTTTTTGAAAGCGGACAAGCAACCCGCGAACAAAGGCGATTTGGCGGTGATGAGCCGTGAAAATATGCCGCTTCCCGTCGTGTCCGACGGCGCGTTTTGCAACTGGGCGCTTGAAGCGGTCGGGTGGAACAAAGCCGCCGTCTGCCGCGCGCTTGCCCGCAACCGCACGAAATTGCGCGACGTGTTTTTGATGACCGCCGCCAAAGACGGCTCGTTCGCCATACTCAAAACCGAGGAGGTCTGTAAAAAATGAAACGTCTGATTGTCGCCGTCGCCATCGCGCTTGTGCTGACCGGCTCTTGTATCGCTTCGCTTCGCTACCAAAAAGCCCAAACGGACGCGCTGATCGCGCGTATCGACACGCTGGTGGCGACGTTTGACCCGCATCACCCCGAAACTGCCGCCGCGCCGACAGCGGCACTACTGCGCGAATTTGACCGCCGTACCGCGGTGTTCCCCGTTTTCTCCCGCCACGCCACGCTGACCGACGTAAAATGCGATTTGGCCACGCTTCCGGTGCTTCTCGAAAAAGGCGAGCCGCTGGATTATACCGCCACGTTACTGCGCTGTCGGGAACGGCTTTCGGCGTATTATCGGTTGGAATTGCCGCTGCTTGAAAATATTTTATAAAAAAGTTTCGATTTTCCCTTGACATTTGGTGTCGAATACGATATGATAACAAGGCGGTTTTGAGAAACCGTCTCGAACAGGCACCATTAGCTCAGTTGGCTAGAGCACCTGACTCTTAATCAGGGTGTCCAGGGTTCGAGTCCCTGATGGTGTA
>JAKSPN010000022.1 GCA_024404755.1 Clostridia bacterium
GCCACCGTTACGGGCGCGCCGTTTTTCATCGCTTCCTCAAGCGCGTTCATACGGCGATTGAGCGCCGCCACACTCGTATCGAGCGACGGGTCGCAGAGTTTGAGAAGCGCCATTTCCATCTCAATTCGACGGTTGGCGCCGCCCTTCATCCGTTCGAGCGCGGATTGCAGCACGTCCAAACAATGCATAAGCGCGGGCAGCGTATACGTCTCCGCCGTGGCTTTTAAGCGGCTCATTTCGTCCGGCGGCAACACAATCATCGCCGACGGGTCTTTCACCTGCTTGCACAGCATCAGTTGACGATAAAAATCCAAACATTCCACACAAAGCCGTTCCATATCCTTGGAGGCGTTGTGCAGCGCATCCACCCATTCGAGTACCGTGCCGCCGTCCGCCGCTTGCACGGCGTTCGACAGCGCATACATCGGGTCGCGCCCCGCAAGTCCCGCCGTTTCGGTGACAACCTGCATCGTAATCGCATCCGACCGCGACACGCATTGGTCTAAAAGCGACAGCGCATCGCGCATACCGCCGTCCGCCAACCGCGCGAGCATTAAGGCGGCATCCGGCTCGACCGAAAACGCCTCGTTTTCGGCAATATGGGCAATCCGTTCGGCGATTTTCTCCGGCGCAATACGCCCGAAATCAAACCGCTGGCAACGGGACAAAATCGTATCGGGTAATTCCTGCACCTCGGTGGTCGCCAAAATGAAAATCACGTGCGCGGGCGGCTCTTCCAGCGTTTTGAGCAGCGCGTTAAACGCGCTGTCGGTCATCATATGTACCTCGTCGATGATGTACACGCGGTATTTCGCGACAGCGGGCATATACGCGACCTCTTCGCGCAGTTCGCGAACGTAATCAACACCGTTGTTCGAGGCGGCATCCAGTTCGGTCACGTCCAAAATCGAGCCGTCCTCAATGCCTTTGCACACCTCGCACTCGCCGCACGGGTCGCCGTTTACGGGGTGCAGGCAGTTGACCGCTTTCGCGAGAATTTTCGCGCAGGAGGTTTTGCCCGTTCCGCGCGAGCCGACAAATAAGTAGGCGTGGGACAAGCGCCCGCCGTCTACCTCGTTTTTGAGCGCGGCGGTAACGTATTCTTGACCGACTACCTCCGAAAAGGTTTTCGGCCGCCATTTGCGATATAACACTTGATACATTTTCACAGCGCTCCTTTCTGATTTTTGCACAAAAGAGTAAAAAACGCCCTCTCGGGTATACGGACGAGTCAGTTACCTGCGGCACACGGAAGCAACCGCTTAATGCTGCTCGGTTCCCCGCCTGACATGGTTCACAGCGCACCGTCGCACAGGACCGGCCCGCCCGTATACCCCAAAGGGCGTGTTTTCAGCGACTCCCGCCGCATACACCTATAGTATACCCTATTTCACGAGATTTTGCAACAGTTTTTTGTTTTTTATTTCTCTTGTGTACGTGATACGCCGCAAGTTTTCACAGAATTTGCTTACGATGGGCGGTGTGCTCGTAGGGGACGGCGCCCTCGACGTCCCTCGGCAGAATTTCGCTCTTGTTTGTGGCTACAAGCAAACAACCGCCGTCCCCTACAAAAACGCAAAAAAATCCCGCAACCTTTCGGTTGCGGGATTTTTCGTTACAACACAAACTCAGATGAGTTCGAGGATCGCCATCTCGGCAGCGTCGCCGCGGCGAGCATAGGTTTTGATGACACGAGTGTAACCGCCGTTGCGATCGGCATATTTCGGCGCGATCTCGTCGAACAGTTTTTTCACAACGTCCTCTTTGGTGATGTACGCCATCGCCTGGCGTTTGTTGGCGAGGGTCGGCTCTTTCGCGATGGTGATGAATTTTTCCGCCATCGCCTGCACCTCTTTGGCGCGGGTCACAGTCGTTTCGATGCGACCGCATTCCAGAAAATGGGTCACCATTCCGCGCAGCATCGCCAGACGGCAATCGGTGGCGCGACCCAGTTTACGAGTTCCGGGCATAGTGTTTCACTCCTTACAAATGGTAGTTAAAAATCTTATTCGTCATCGGAACGCAGGGCGAAACCCAGCGAATCCAGTTTGTGGATAACCTCTTCCAGCGATTTGCGGCCGAGGTTGCGGACTTTCATCATATCCTCTTCGGATTTCTGGATGAGGTCCTCCACGGTGTTGATACCGGCGCGTTTCAGGCAGTTGAACGAACGCACGGACAAGTCGAGATCTTCGATGGTCATCTCGAGGATTTTCTCTTTGCCGTTGTCGTCTTTCTCGACCATAATCGAGTTGCCCGCATAGGTGTCGCCGGAGAGATCCACAAACAGGTTGAGGTGCTCCGTCAGCACTTTCGCCGACAGGGAAACGGCTTCTTTCGCCGAAATGGTGCCGTTGGTCCACACTTCGATGGTCAACTTGTCGTAGTCGGTGATTTGACCGACGCGGGTGTTTTCCACCGTGTAGTTGACTTTGCGCACCGGGGTATAAATCGAATCCACCGGAATCAAACCGACAACCGCAGGCAACAGTTGTTTGTTGCGGTCGGCGGCGATGTAACCGCGGCCACGGTCGATGGTGATTTCCATCGACAGGCGGCCACCCTCACCGATCGTCGCAATGTAGACGTCCGGATCGAGGATTTCCACCTCGCTGTCGCATTTGATATCGGCAGCGGTAACCACTTTCGGGCCTTCTTCTTCGATTTGGACGGTTTTGGGACCGTCGCCGTTGATTTTCACAATCAACCCTTTGATGTTCAGGACAATCTCGGTCACGTCTTCTTTAACGCCCTCGATGGTCGAAAACTCATGGAGAATGCCGTCGATTTTCACCGACGTGGCGGCATAGCCCGGAAGCGACGACAAAAGCACGCGACGCAGGCTGTTGCCGAGGGTCGAACCATAACCGCGTTCCAGCGGCTCCACGGTGAATTTGCCGTAGGTGCCGTCTTCGGTAAGGTCCACAACCTCAATTCTCGGCTTCTCAATCTCAATCATGCAAAAGCCTCCTTATTAAAATGTAACTCTTCGAAAAAACGGATAAAAGCGATGAGGGAGCGCTTATTTCGAGTACAACTCGACGATGAGCGTCTCTTCGATCGGAAGATCGATGTCCTCACGGGTCGCCAGCGCGACAACTTTCGCTTCGGAAGTCTGCTTGTTGAGATCCAGCCACTTCGGAACCGGGCGGGAAGCGGTGGCTTCCTGAATGCCTTTCACGAGTTCCAAGCTGCGGCTTTCCTCTTTCAGAGCAACCGTCTGGCCCGGTTTGACGAGGTAAGACGGAATGTTCACTTTTTTGCCGTTGACGGTAATGTGACCGTGCAGCACCATCTGGCGGGCCTGGGCACGGGAAGTGCCGAAGCCGAGGCGATACGCCACGTTGTCCAGACGGGATTCCAAAATGGAGAGCAGGTTTTCACCGGTCACGCCCTGCATTTTGGTGGCTTTCTCAAAGTACGTACGGAACTGGCCTTCCAGAACGCCATAGTAGCGTTTGGCGAACTGTTTGGTACGCAGCTGTTTGCCGTACTCAGAAACCTTTTTGCGGCCTTGGCCATGCTGACCAGGGGCATACGCGCGGCGTTCCAGCGCGCATTTGTTCGTGTAGCAGCGTTCCCCTTTGAGGAACAATTTTTGTCCTTCACGGCGGCACAGACGGCACACCGCACCGGTATATCTAGCCATATCGTTACACCTCCATTAAACACGACGTCTTTTCGGCGGACGGCAGCCGTTGTGCGGCACCGGAGTCACGTCTTTGATGAGCGTGATTTCGAGACCGGCGGCTTGCAACGCACGAATCGCGGCTTCGCGACCGGCGCCCGGGCCTTTGACGTACACTTCGACGGTTTTCAGACCGTGTTCCATCGCGGCTTTCGCGGCAGTCTCCGCAGCGGTTTGCGCCGCGAACGGAGTGGATTTACGGGAACCGCGGAAACCGAGTTCACCGGCAGACGCCCACGAAAGCGCGTTGCCCTGGGTGTCGGTCAGCGTGACGATGGTGTTGTTGAACGTAGATTGGATATGCGCGGCTCCACGCTCGATATTTTTGCGTTCTTTGCGGCGACGGGTCGAACCCTTGCGCGCAGCAGTTTTGGCAGCAGCCATTGTTATCCCTCCTACTTATTTCTTCTTGTTGGCAATGGTTTTCTTCGGACCTTTGCGGGTACGAGCGTTGGTTTTGGAACGCTGACCACGCACCGGCAGGCCTTTGCGGTGACGAAGACCGCGATAGCTGCCGATTTCGATGAGGCGTTTGATATCGAACGCCACGTCGCGGCGGAGGTCACCTTCCACAACGTAGTTGTGGTCGATGTACTCACGGAGTTTGGAAGCATCTTCCTCGGACAGATCGCGAACACGAATGTCCGGATCAATACCGGTGGCGGCAAGAATGTCGCTTGCCGATTTGCGGCCGATACCGAAAATGTAGGTAAGGCCGATTTCAATACGTTTATCTCTGGGCAGGTCTACGCCGGCGATACGCGCCATAATACTTTCCTTCCTTTCGTGGGGCGGCTTTGCGCCCCGTCATAAGTTTGCACAGGCAATTAGCCCTGGCGTTGTTTGTGCTTCGGATTTTCGCAAATCACCATAACTTTACCTTTGCGTTTGATGATTTTGCATTTCTCGCAGATTTTCTTCACAGAAGGTCTGACTTTCATAAAAAATACCTCCTCTGCATCAAAGATGCGGTTTTGGGTTGTCCCTTTCGGGGCTTACTTACTTCTCCACGTGATGCGCCCTTTGGAAAGGTCGTACGGCGACATTTCCATGGTCACTTTATCGCCCGGCAGAATGCGAATGAAGTTCGTACGCAGTTTGCCGGAAATGTGGGCGAGCACCTTGTGGCCGTTTGCCAATTCGACTTGGAACGTAGCGTTGGGGAGCGCTTCCACAACAACGCCTTCCACTTCGATAACGTCCGCCTTGGACATTCGATAACCTCCTTTAATCATAACGGCGTTTCCGCCGGTGGGCACACAGTGTTTACGGTTGGGTCAGGATGACCGGACCCTCTGTCGTGACGGCGATGGTGTGCTCGAAATGGGCAGAGAGTTTTCTGTCTTTCGTGAGCACCGTCCAACCGTCCGGCAGCACCTCGATTTCGTGCGTGCCGCAGTTGATCATCGGTTCAATGGCGATGGTCATACCGGGGACAAGGCGCGGGCCTCTTCCCGGTGTGCCAAAGTTAGGAACGTTCGGTTCCTCGTGCAGGTGCGTACCTACTCCGTGGCCGACGTACTGTCGTACCACCGAATAACCACGCTCCTCGACATACGCTTGCACGGCGTGACTGATGTCGCCGATGCGGTTTCCCGCCACCGCCTGCGCGATGCCTTCGTAAAGACTCTCGCGGGTGGCGTCGAGAAGCGCCTGCGCCTCGTCGGAAATCTTCCCGACGGGGAACGTAGCGGCATTGTCGCCGTGATAGCCGCGGTAGAACGCGCCCACGTCCACGCTGACGATATCGCCCTCGTGGAGAACGCGGTCTCCCGGTATGCCGTGGATGACCGTTTCGTTAACCGACAGGCACGCAGACGCAGGGAACCCACCGTAACCGAGAAACGAGGGCGTAGCGCCCTGTTTCTCGATAAAGTGGCGGATCTTGCGGTCGAGTTCACCGGTGGTCATACCCACCTTGATGGATTCGCCCGCGAACTGCAAGGCCTGTGCCGAGATGCGACATGCATCCCGCATATCGTTGAGCTCTCGGCTGTTTTTAACGATAATCATTCCGCTGCCCCGACGGCTTCAAGAACAAGCTTGGTGGTGTCGGCGATTTCCGCCTGACCCTGCACCGATTTGAGCTTGCCTTGCGCCTCGTAAAAGGCCTTCAGCGGTTCCGTTTTCTCGTGGTACTCTTTCAGGCGAGCCACGACGGTTTCCGGTTGGTCATCCTTGCGTTGAACAAGGGTGCCGCCGCAAGCGTCGCAAACGCCTTCCACTTTCGAGGGTCTGAACTCGACGTGGTAGGAGTTGCCGCACTCGCTGCAAACACGGCGGCCCGATACACGCTGGGCGATGACTTCGTCCGCGACGTCGATGTCGATGACGCGGTCGATGACGATGCCCATACGGTCAAGCGCCTCGGCTTGCGGAATGGTGCGCGGGAAGCCGTCCAGAATGAAGCCATTTTTGCAATCGTCTTTGGCGAGACGCTCTTGGATAATACCAATCACGATCTCGTCGGGGACGAGCGCACCGGCATCCATAAAGGATTTGGCTTTCAGGCCCATTTCCGTGCCGTTTTTCAACGCTTCACGGATAATGTTACCCGTGGAAATGGTGGGGATGTTGAGGGCGTTGCAAACCTGCTCGGCTTGCGTGCCCTTGCCGGCGCCCGGAGCGCCGAGGAAAATGAGATTCATACCTCTTCCTCCTTCTGTCACACGCGGCTTATTCCAAGAAGCCCTTGTAGTGACGCATCATAATCTGGCTTTCGATCTGCTGCATGGTTTCCAGCGCAACGCCGACGACGATCATGACCGACGTACCGCCGATGCCGAGGCCGATGCCGGAGAATTTACCGAACACGGACGGGAACAGCGCGATAACGCCCAGGAACAGAGAGCCGATCAGCGTAATCTTGGAGATAACTTTGCGGATGTAGTCCACGGTGGGTTTGCCCGGACGGTAGCCGGGGATCGCACCGGAGTTTTTCCGCAGGTTGTTCGCCATCTCCACCGGATTGTACTGGATGGTCACGTAGAAGAACGCGAAACCGATGATGAGCAGGAAATACAGAGCAATATAGAACCAGCTGTTCGAGCTAAACGCTTGGAAGAACCAGCTCGTGTTGTCTGCATCCCAGTTGAAGAACTGTTTGAGGATGGACGGCATGGACACGATCGAGACCGCCAAGATGATCGGCATAACACCGGACATATTGACTTTGATCGGGATGAACGTGTTCTGACCGCCGTAGATTTTGCGGCCGACAGTACGTTTCGCGTACTGAATCGGGATGCGGCGTTCCGCGTTGGACATGAAAACAATCAGTCCGATAATCGCGAGGAACAGCACCAGGATAACCGGCACCAAAATCACGTATTTGAGGCCGCCCGCGTCGATGTTTTTGACACCTTCGGAGAAGATGGTGTACAAGCGCATAATACCGGAGGGCAGGCGGGAAATGATACCCGCGAACAACAGAATGGAGATACCGTTGCCGATACCGCGTTCGTTGATCTGCTCACCGAGCCACATCATAAGGGCAGAACCCGCGGTGAAGCACAGCACGATGGTGATGCCGCAGAACCAACCGGCGAAACCGCCTTTGGCGCACGCAGCGAGCGCACCGTATTTGTTTTTCACCATGAAGTAGTAGGCGACGCCGAGAAGCAAGCCGAGGATAACCGTCACGTAACGGGTAATCTGGCCGAGCTTTTTACGACCTTCCTCGCCGTTTTGCGCCATGCGCTCCAAGGCGGGAATCGCCACGGTCAACAGCTGGATGATAATGCTCGCGTTGATGTACGGGGTGATGGACAACGCGAAGATACTCGCGTCAGAGAAACCGCCGCCGGACATCAGCGTCAAGTACGCCATCAAATCCGAACTGTCGTCGATTGCATTTTTGAGAATTTCGATGTCGATGAACGGAACCGGAATCGCCGAACCGATACGGAAGATCAACACGATGAGAAGAGTGTAGAGGATCTTCTTGCGGATGTCGGTGACTTTCCAGGCATTACGCAAGGTCTGAAACATGTCAGATCACCTCTGCCTTTCCGCCCGCACTCTCGATTTTCTCTTTGGCAGAGCCGGAGAACGCCGCCGCTTTCACGGTGAGCGCTTTTTCCAGTTTGCCGTTGCCGAGGATTTTCACCCCGTCGCAAGCATTTTTGATGATACCGGCTGCAATGAGCGCATCCGCATCCACGACCGCGTTGGCGTCAAATTTGTTGAGCGCCGCAACGTTCACGATCGCATACTCCTTCGCGAAAATGTTATTGAATCCGCGTTTCGGGATACGTCTTTGCAGAGGCATCTGGCCACCTTCAAAGCCCGGGCGCTGACCGTGACCGGCACGCGCTTTCTGACCTTTGTGACCTTTACCGCCGGTTTTGCCCCAGCCGGAGCCGTGGCCACGACCGATACGTTTGTTCTCGTGAGTCGAACCGGCCGCCGGAGAAAGTTCATGTAACTGCATAGTTTTTTCGCACCTCCTTGATTCTCGATTTGATTATTTCGTTACCTCGATGAGGTGGATGATTTTTGCCACCTTACCCTGCGTCGCGGCGTTGTCAGGCTGGCTGACTTCGTCGCCGATTTTGCGGAGTCCTAAGGACTGGGCCGTGGCAATCTGGTCTTTTTTCGCGCCGATAAGACTCTTGACCAGTTTGATGTTCAGGGCATCTGCCTTTTTCTTCGTTGCCATTGGTGTCGCCCTCCTTAACCCAAGATTTCTTTCGCGGTTTTGCCGCGGGTTTCCGCCGCTTCCTCCGCGGTACGCAGTTGTTTCAGACCTTCCATGGTCGCAGCAACGACGTTGCAGGGGTTGTTCGAGCGAAGCGCCTTGGCACGAATATCTTTGATACCCGCCGCTTCCATCACGGCACGGCACGCGCCGCCGGCGATAACGCCGGTACCGGGAGCAGCCGGTTTCAGAAGAACTTCACCGGCACCGAACTTGCCGAGAATCTCGTGAGGAATGGTGGTACCTTTCAGAGAAATCTTGACAAAGTTCTTTTTGGCATCTTCGATGCCCTTGCGGATGGCTTCCGGAACCTCGCTGGCTTTACCAATACCGAAGCCAACGGTGCCTTTACCGTCACCCACAACCATCAGAGCCGAGAATTTCATGATGCGGCCACCTTTAACGGTCTTGCTGACACGGTTGATGGCAACCAGGCGCTCCTCGTACTCGGATTTCATTTCACGTTTGTTATTATCACGTCTGTCCAAAGTTCTGTTCCTCCTCTTCCTTAGAATTTGAGGCCGCCCTCGCGGGCGCCTTCGGCCAGTTCTTTGACACGGCCGTGATACACGTAACCGCCGCGGTCGAACACCACTTCGGTGATGCCCGCTTTGGCAGCGCGTTCAGCAATCAACTGTCCGACTTTTTTGGCGGCCTCTTTGTTGCCGCCGTAGCCGAAGTCTTTTTCCACACTCGAGGCGCTGGCAAGCGTTTTGCCCGCTACATCATCGATGAGCTGCGCATAGATGTTGCTCGAGGAACGGAACACATTGAGACGCGGACGATCCGCGGTGCCGGAAATCTTGCCGCGCACACGAGCGTGGCGATGAAGTCTGGCTTTGTTGCTGTCTTTCTGACTAACCATAACTGTTCCTTACCTCCCTTATTTCGCGCCCTTCGCGCCGGCTTTACCTTCCTTGCGGCGGATGACTTCGTCAGAATACTTGATACCTTTGCCTTTGTAGGGCTCCGGCGGACGTTTGCCGCGGACTTCCGCCGCAAACTGACCGACGAGCTGTTTGTCCGCACCGCTGATAACCAGCTTGTTCGGCGACGGCACGTCAATCGTGATGCCCGGAATTTCGTCCACAAAGACTTGGTGGCTGTAACCCAAAGTCAACACAACCTGTTTGCCCTGCTTCGCAGCACGGTAACCGATACCGTTGATTTCGAGTTCTTTTTGATAACCCTTGGACACGCCTTCGACCATGTTCGCAATCAAGGTGCGGGACAGGCCGTGGAGCGAGCGACTCTGCGCTTCGTCGTTCGGGCGCTCCACCAAAACGGTGTTGCCCTCGACTTTCACGGAGATAACCGGGTTAATCACTTGGGTCAGAGTACCTTTCGGGCCTTTGACGGTAACGACGTTATCGGCAACAGAAACCTCAACGCCGGCGGGGATTTCAATCGGTTTACGACCAATTCTCGACATAGTTCATTTACCCCCTTACCACACAAACGCCAGAACTTCGCCGCCCACGTTCTCGTTACGGGCCTTTTTGTCGGTCATAACGCCTTTGGACGTGGAGACGATGGCGGTGCCGATGCCTTTCATGACTTTCGGCATATCTTCGCTGCTGGAATAGATGCGCAAACCGGGTTTGGACACGCGGCGCAAGCCACGGATGACCGGAGTCTTGGACGCGCCCTGATATTTCAGGACCACGCGGATGACACCCTGTTTGCCGTCATCGATCACTTGGAAACTTTTCACATATCCCTCGTCAACAAGAATCTGGGCAATAGCCTTCTTCATGTTCGAAGCGGGGATATCCACCGAATCATGCTTCGCGGTGTTCGCGTTGCGAATACGCGTCAGCATATCGGCAATCGTATCGGTAATTTGCATATCCGTAATCCTCCTTCAACTATTGCTTACCAACTTGCTTTTTTGACACCCGGGATTTCGCCTTTGTAGGCGAGCTCACGGAAGCAGATACGGCAGATGCCGTATTTGCGGAGATACGCGTGGGGACGTCCGCAGATTTTGCAACGGTTGTAGTTGCGGGTCGAGAATTTCGAGCCCCTGCTTTGACGTACTTTCATAGAAGTTTTTGCCATTTTCGTCCCCTCCTTATCTCTCGAACGGAGCGCCCATGAGTTTCAAAAGCTCGAGGGCCTCTTCGTCGGTGTTGGCGGTGGTAACGAAGCAAAGGTCCATACCACGCACCGTGTCGATTTTGTCGTACTCAATTTCCGGGAAAATGAGCTGCTCTTTCAGGCCCATGTTGTAGTTGCCGCGACCGTCGAACGAGTTCGGGTTGATGCCGCGGAAGTCACGGACACGGGGCAGAGCGACGTTAAACAAACGATCCAGGAACTCGTACATGCGGTCGCCGCGCAGGGTGACCTTCACGCCGTTGTTCATACCTTCACGCAGTTTGAAGTTCGCAACAGACTTTCTCGCCTTGCAGATCACGGGGCGCTGACCGGTGATCGCCATGAGGTCGGTAATCGCCGACTCGATGACTTTCGGGTTGTCACGCGCTTCGCCGCAGCCGATGTTGATGACGATTTTGTCAAGTTTCGGAATCTGCATCACGCTCTTGTAACCGAATTTGGTCATGAGCGCGGGAGCGACTTCACTTTTGTAAAATTCTTTCATTCTGGCCATTCGTTTGTTCCTCCTTACAGCGTTTCGCCGCAGTGTTTGCACACACGGGACTTGGTCTTGTCGGCGAACGTCTTATAGGCAATGCGGGTGGCCTTCTTGCAGTGCGGGCAAATCACCTGAACTTTGGACGCGTAGATCGCGCCTTCCGCTTTGATGATGCCGCTGGGATCGCCGGGACGGCGCGCCTTCACGTGTTTGGTCACAACGTGGCAGCCCTCAACGATGACTTTGCCTTCTTTCGGGCTGACTTCCAGCACTTTGCCTTTTTTGCCCTTATCGTTACCGCTGAGGATAACGACTTGGTCGTCTTTTTTCACATGCATTTTCATACTCGGTTACCTCCTCACAGCACTTCCGGCGCGAGGGAGAGGATTTTCATGTAATCCTTCTCACGCAGCTCGCGGGCGATGGGCCCAAAGATACGGGTACCGCGCGGGTTTTTGTCCTCGCGGACGATGACAGCGGCGTTTTCGTCGAAACGAATGTAGGTGCCGTCCTCGCGGCGAACACCTTTGACCGAGCGCACGACAACCGCACGCACGACGTCGCCTTTTTTCACCATGCCGCCCGGGGCGGCTTTTTTCACCGAAGCGACAACGAGGTCGCCGATATTCGCATACCTCCGGCCGGAACCACCGAGAACGCGAATGACCATAAGTTCTTTCGCGCCGGTGTTGTCGGCCACTTTGAGGTAGGTTTGTTGTTGAACCATCTGGTGTTCCTCCTTTCAAGCAGAACCGACTTATTTAGCCTTCTCGATGATGTTGGAAACGCGCCAGCGTTTGTCCTTCGACAGCGGACGGGTCTCGGTGACCTCCACGCGGTCACCGACACGGCACTCGTTCAGCTCGTCATGGGCTTTCAGTTTCACGGTGCGTTTCACGATTTTCTTGTACAAGGGATGACGGACGTTGTCGTTGATGGCGATCACGACGGTTTTATCCATCTTGTCGCTGACGACGATACCGACTCTCGTCTTTCTCAAATTGCGTTCACTCATCGGTAGTTCCTCCTCCCTTAACCTTCAGCGCTTTCGCGCAGTTCGTTCTCGCGCATCACCGTTTTGATGATGGCGATTTCTTTTTTGACCGCTTTCATGCGGGCGGGATTGTCCAGTTGGTTGATGGCGTGTTGGAAACGCAGGTTGAACAACTCTTTTTTGAGGTCGTCCAGTTTGTTTTCCATTTCCACGGCGCTCAACTCACGGATTTTTTCGAGTTCAGATTTCTTCATGCCTGCTCACCGTCCTCTTTTTTGACGAATTTGCACTTGATCGGCAGTTTGTTCGCCGCCAGGCGCAACGCCTCACGGGCAGTTTCTTCCGGCACGCCGGCAATCTCGAACATCACGCGTCCGGGTTTCACAACGGCGACCCAGTATTCCGGCGAACCTTTACCGGAACCCATGCGGGTCTCGGCCGGTTTTTCGGTAACCGGTTTATCCGGGAAAATTTTGATCCAGACCTGACCGCCACGTTTGATGTAACGGGTCATGGCGATACGAGCCGCCTCAATCTGGTTGGATTTGATCCAAGCCGGTTCCTCGGCCTGCAAACCGAAATCACCGTAGGTAACTTTGTTGCCACGAGTGGCTTTACCGGTCAAACGACCACGCTGAACGCGGCGGTATTTGACTCTCTTCGGCATCAACATTATTTGCGGCCTCCTTCCCGACGTTGCGGTTTCGCCGCGCCGGCGAGAACCTCACCACGGTAAATCCAGACTTTCACGCCGATTCGACCGTAGGTGGTGTTCGCCTCCGCGAAACCGTAATCGATGTCCGCACGCAAGGTTTGCAGCGGAATCGTACCTTCATGATAACTTTCGCTACGCGCAATCTCCGCGCCGCCGAGACGGCCGGAAACTTTCGTTTTGATACCCTTCGCACCCAGTTTCATCGCACGGCCGATGGCTTGTTTCATGGCGCGGCGGAAAGACGTACGTTTTTCCAGTTGCGCCGCGATGCTCTCGGCGACGAGTTGGGCGTTCACATCGGGGTTTTTCACCTCGACGATGTTGATGAGGGTGGGTTTGCCGAGCATTTTCTCGCAGGTCTGGCGGAGAACTTCGATGTCCGCGCCGCCTTTACCGATGACGATACCCGGTTTGGCACAATGGATGTGCACACGCACACGAGAAGCGTCGCGCTCGATTTCAATCTTGGCGATGCCCGCGGCGTACAGTTTTTGTTTCAGGAATTTGCGCAGGTTGTAGTCGGAGACGATGGTGTCGCCGAACTCTTTATCGCTCACAAACCAGCGGGAATCCCAGTCTTTGATGACACCGACACGAAGACCGTGCGGATTTACTTTTTGTCCCATTCTTCTGTACCTCCTCGACTTATTCCTGTTCTTTGAGAACGACGGTGATGTGAGACGTTCTCTTGTCGATGCGGAAAGCGCGGCCCTGCGCACGCGGGCGAATCCGTTTCATGATCGGGCCCGGGCAGGCGAAGCATTCCGCGACGTACAGGTCGCTTCTGGACATGTTGAAGTTGTTTTCGGCATTGGCGAGGGCGGATTTGAGAAGTTTCTCAATCGGCTCGCACGCGGACTTGTTCGTGAATTTCACGATGGCCAGCGCCTCGTCAATCGATTTACCGCGGATGAGGTCGAGAACAATCTTCACTTTGCGAGGGGAAATGCGGATGTAAGTGGCTTTAGCCGTTGCTTCCATGATGTATTCTCTCCTTTCCGCTTAGTTCGACGTTTTGGAGCCGGTGTGGCCTCTAAACGTACGAGTGGGGGCGAACTCGCCCAGTTTGTGTCCAACCATATCCTCCGTGATGTACACCGGAACGTGTTTGCGGCCGTCATGCACGGCGATCGTGTGACCGACAAAGTCGGGGAAGATCGTCGAGGAGCGGCTCCACGTTTTGAGGATGCGTTTCTCGCCGGCGGCGTTCATTTCCTGAATGCGTTTCAGCAGAACAGGTTGCACGAAAGGTCCTTTTTTAATACTGCGTCCCATAATTCAATCTCCTTTCGCTTATTTCGCGTTGCGGCGTTTGACAATAAACTTGTCAGAACGGTTGTGTTTGCTGCGGGTTTTGTAACCCAGAGCCGGTTTGCCCCACGGGGTAACCGGGCCCGGACGACCGATGGGGGATTTGCCCTCACCACCGCCGTGCGGGTGGTCACACGGGTTCATAACAGAACCGCGGACGGTCGGGCGCCAACCCATGTGGCGTTTACGACCGGCTTTACCGAGTTTCTCGTTGGCGTGGTCCACGTTGCCGACCTGACCGATGGTGGCCATGCAGTCGATCGGAACGTAGCGCATCTCACCGGACGGCAAACGGACAAGCGCGAGGTTGTTCTCTTTGCTCATCAGCTGCGCCATAACACCGGCGGAACGAGCGAGCTGGGCGCCTTTGCCCGGGTACAGCTCCACGTTGTGGATGAAGGTACCTTGCGGGATAGCGGACAGCGGAAGGGCGTTGCCGGGACGGATGTCCGCGGAAGCGCCGGATTGCAGCACGTCGCCCACTTTCACGTCTTGCGGCGCGATGATGTAGCGTTTCTCGCCGTCCTCGTACTGGACGAGGGCGATGTGCGCGCTGCGGTTCGGGTCATACTCGAGCGTCAGAACGGTCGCTTTCATATCGGCTTTGTTACGTTTGAAGTCGATGATGCGGTATTTCTGACGGTTGCCGCCGCCGTGATGGCGGACGGTGATGCGGCCATAGCTGTTACGGCCGGCATTCTTTTTCTTTTTGTCGAGCAAGCTTTTTTCCGGTTTGACTTTGGACAGTCCGCTGTAATCGATAACGGACATACCGCGGCGACCGTTGCTTGTCGGCTTATAGTTAACGATAGGCATTTTTGTTCACGCTCCTATTCTTGGCTTTGCGGGGAATGCCGTTCTCCCCATTCGTGCCGATTTTCGGCTTTACTGATTTGTCTTACGACTTATTAGAACAAGCCGTCGAAGAATTCAATGGTCTTCGAGCCCTCGGTCAGGGTAACAACCGCTTTTTTCCAATCGGAGGTGTAACCCTCGAAACGGCCGTAGCGGCGTTTTTGACCTTTCATGCTGATGGTGTTGACTTTCGCGACTTTCACGCCGAAAATCTCTTCCACCGCTTTCGCAATCTGGATTTTGTTGGCATCGGACGCCACGCGGAAGGTGTATTTGCGATCCGCGAGCTGGCCGACGGCTTTCTCCGTCACCACAGGGGCGAGAATAATATCACGAGGATTCATTACGCATAAACCTCCTCAATCTGGGAAATCGCGTCTTTCACCACGATGAACGTGTTGCAGTTGACAATGTCGTACACGTTCAGGGTGTTGACCAGCGCGGTTTTGACACCCGGGATGTTGCGAGCCGCTTTCACGATGCTCTCGTCATTCTCCGGAAGGACGATCAGCACTTTTTTGCCGGTCTCCAATTTGGAGAGCATGGTGGCGATCGTCTTGGTTTTGGTTTCTTCGAGTTTCAGGTCATCCAGCACCAGCATCTCGTTGTCCAGCACTTTGGACGAGAACGCCGATTTCATGGCCAGACGGCGCACTTTCTTCGGAAGCGCGTAGGAATAGTCACGCGGCTTCGGAGCGAAAGCAACACCACCGTGGTACCATTGAACGGCACGGGTGGAACCCTGACGGGCGCGGCCGGTACCTTTTTGACGGTACGGTTTTTTGCCGCCACCACTCACTTCGGAGCGGGTGAGAGCGGACTGCGTGCCCTGACGCTGGTTCGCCAAGTAGTTGACGACCATGCTGTGCATAACCGATTTGTTCGGGGTGATGCCGAAGATGGCTTCCGCCAAATCGATGCTGCCGGTCTTTTTACCGGTCATGTCAAAAGTAGAAACTGTAGGCATGATGCATTCCTCCTCCCTTACGCTTTCACGCTGTCGGAAACGACCACGATGCCGCCGCGCGGGCCCGGAATGGCGCCCTTGATGGCGATGAGGTTGTTTTCAACGTCGATTTTCACAATGGCTTGGTTCTGCACCGTCACACGCTCGACACCGAGGTGGCCCGCCGCTTTCATGCCTTTGAAGACACGGGACGGGGAGGAGCAGGCACCGAGGGAACCGGCGTGGCGAGCCACAGGACCGGAACCGTGGGTCTCTTTCAAACGGGAGTGATTCCAGCGTTTGATAGCGCCCGCATAACCTTTACCTTTGCTGATGCCGACCACGTCCACGTGATCGCCCACCGCGAAGGTGTCCGCTTTCACGATGTCGCCCAGGTTAAGAGCGGAGCAATCGTCAAAACGGAATTCACGCAAGGTGCGTTTCGCGGCGACGTCCGCCTTCGCGAAGTGACCCTGCTGCGGTTTGTTCACGTGTTTCGGGGTAACGTCACCGAAACCGAACTGCACCGCTTCGTAACCGTCGTTCTCGACGGTTTTCTTTTGGACAACCACGCACGGACCCGCTTCGATAACGGTAACCGGGACAACGTTGCCCTTTTCGTCGAAGATCTGCGTCATGCCGATCTTCTTGCCGATGATACCTTTCTGCATTGTATATGCCTCCTTTGGTTATTGGTTGCAAGCCGCCATATCGGCTGCGGCGTGCAACGTGACCTCGTCTTGGGAATCTGCCAAACCGTCCTTATATAGATAAGGATTAAAGTTTGATTTCGATTTCCACACCGACGGGGAGTTCAAGACCCATAAGGGCCTCGACGGTCTTGTTGGACGGGCGAAGGATGTCGATCAAACGTTTGTGGGTGCGGGTCTCGAACTGTTCGCGAGAATCCTTGTATTTGTGCACCGCGCGAAGAATGGTCACAACTTCCTTCTCGGTGGGCAGCGGGACGGGACCGGAAACACGAGCGCCGGTAGTGCGCGCCGTCTCCACGATTTTCTCTGCCGCTTGATCCACCAGTTGATGGTCGTATCCTTTAATGCGGATACGGATTTTTTCTTTGACTGCCACTTGTAAAACGCCTCCTGAATTTGTTTTCTTTTTTGGTTGGCGGGCCTCGCCAAACCTCCACCCTGCCGGGTGTTTCATTGTTTCCCATCAAAAAACCGGCTCGGTTTCTCGAATGGCCGGGGTGCGGTTTGACTTTTGCCGTACAGCCGCAATGTCGAACCCGTGCCGTGCCCCGCAAGTAGGCCGTCACGTTGTACATCGCCTTGGCTGCACAGGTGTTCTCTAATCGCCCGGTTTGAAATCGGACATACTCCACGGAAAAACCGACCGTTTTCGGTCGCAACCTCCCGCTTCATCGCATATCGTGCAGTCGCATCGCGAGAGCGATTTGGGCGCAAAATACCCCCTTGGCGCAATCGCGTGCCTAACTAATATACAACACCCTTGTCAAAAATGCAAGTGTTTTTTTCATTTTTTTCAAATTTTTTCAAAAAATTTTTTCGACACACCATATATAGTAAAATTCCGCACGAAAAACACAAAAAACCGCGGAAAAATCAACGTTTCTCCGCGGTTTTGTTTATAACTTTTTGAATTTGTCTCGGAACGATTTGCGTTTTTGGTAGTTGCGGTCGCCGGTCGTACCCTCGAATTCTTCGAGCAACCGTTTTTGGTCGGCGGTGAGGTTTTTCGGCACTTCCACCACGAAGCGCACAATCTGGTCACCGTTGCCGCGACCGTTCAGGTACGGAATCCCCTTGCCTTTCAGCCGCACGGTGTCGCCCGGCTGGGTGCCGTCCTTCACGGTGTATTTTTCTTTACCGGACAGCGTCGGGATTTCCACCTCAGCGCCGAGCGCCACCTGAGCGAAGGTCACCGGAAAATCGCACAGCACGTCGTAACCGCGGCGCTCGAAAATCGGGTGGGGTCGCACCGCCACCTGCACCTGCAAGTCACCGGCAGGGCCGCCGTTTCTGCCGGCGTTGCCTTTGCCCGGAATGGTGATCACCTGACCGTCGTCGATACCGGCGGGAATGTTGATGCCCACCTTGTTCGACTTGCGCACTTGCCCGCTTCCGGAACACGCGCGACAGGGATTGTCGATAATCTTACCCGTTCCGCGGCACCGCGAGCAGGGGCTCTGCGTTTGCATCACGCCGAACGGCGTGCGCTGTTGCCGCGCCACTTGGCCGCGACCGCCGCAATCGGGACAGGTCTTGGGCGAACTGCCTTTGGCCGCACCCGAGCCGCCGCAGACGGAACACGCTTCCACCACGCGCACGTCTACCTGCTTTTTGCAGCCGAACGCCGCTTCGGAAAAGTCAATCACCACCTGCGCGCCCACGTCGCTGCCCGTTTGGGGCGCGTTCGGGTTAGCTCTACGGGATGCACCGCCGCCGAAGAAGGAGGAGAACAAATCCCCGAGGTCGATGTCCATCCCGTTGAAGCCGCCGCCCCAGCCACCGGCACCGCCGGCACCGAAGTTGGGGTCAACGCCCGCGTGACCGAACTGGTCGTACCGCGCTTTTTTGTCCTTGTCGGACAGCACCTCGTACGCCTCGTTCGCCTCTTTGAAATGCTTTTCCGCTTCGGCATCACCGGGGTTTAAGTCGGGGTGATATTTCTTTGCCTGCTGGCGGTAGGCCTTTTTAATTTCGTCGTCCGAGGCGTTTTTGGAAACTCCGAGCACCTCGTAATAATCGCGTTTTTCAGCCATAAGTAAAACCCTCGAAAGCGGCGGGGGTCACCCGCCGCTTTTTTCTTGTGATTAGTGAACTTCGCCGTTATAGAATCCGTCGGCATCCGCGCCGCCGGCGGCACCGTTGTCGCCCGCATCGCCGTTAAAGCCCTGGGCGCCCTCCGCACCCTGCGGTGCGTTCGCCTGATACACTTTGGCGGACACGTCGTAGAACGCTTTCATCAAGTCCTCGTTCGCAGCTTTGATGGCATCATAGTCGTCGCCTTTGAGTTTCTCTTTCAGCTCGTCGATTTTGCCCTGCAAGGTGGTTTTGTCCGCCTCGTCGAGTTTGTCGCCGAGTTCCTCAATCGCCTGCTCGCATTGGTACACCGCTTGGTCGCCCGCGTTGCGGGTATCGACGTTCTCGCGGTTTTTCTTATCCTCCGCCGCATACTGCTCGGCATCTTTGACCGCCTTGTCGATGTCCTCTTTGGACATATTGGAACTCGCGGTAATGGTGATGTGTTGCTCTTTGCCGGTGCCGAGGTCTTTCGCGGACACGTTCACGATGCCGTTCGCGTCGATATCGAAAGTCACCTCAATCTGCGGCACACCGCGGCGCGCCGGAGCAATGCCGTCGAGGTGGAACATACCGAGCGATTTGTTGTCGCGGGCAAATTCACGCTCGCCTTGCAGCACGTGGATTTCCACCGACGGCTGATTGTCCGCGGCGGTGGAGAAAATCTGGCTCTTTTTGGTCGGGATGGTGGTGTTGCGCTCAATGATGCGGGTCATCACGCCGCCCATCGTCTCGACACCGAGCGACAGCGGGGTCACGTCGAGCAACAGAAGTCCTTTGACCTCGCCGCCGAGCACGCCGCCTTGCAGCGCCGCGCCCATCGCGACGCATTCGTCCGGGTTGATGCCTTTGAACGGCTCTTTGCCGGTAAATTTCTTCACCGCATCCTGCACCGCCGGAATACGGGTCGAACCGCCGACGAGCAGCACTTTGTCAATTTCGGAAGTGGACAGACCGCTGTCGGACAGCGCCTGTTTCATCGGCTCGAGCGTTTTGTTGACGAGATCGGCGGTCAGTTCGTTGAACTTCGCGCGCGAGAGGGTCATATCCAGGTGTTTCGGGCCGTTTTGGTCGGCGGTGATAAACGGCAGGTTGATTTGGGTGGTGGTCATACCGGACAGGTCGATTTTGGCTTTCTCCGCCGCATCGCGCAAGCGGCCCACCGCCGCACGGTCAGCGGACAAATCGACACCCTGCTCCGCTTTGAACTCGGAAACCAGCCAATCGACGATTTTCTGGTCGAAGTCGTCGCCGCCGAGACGGTTGTTACCGGCGGTCGCCAGCACTTCCTGCACGCCGTCGCCCATCTCGATGATAGACACGTCGAACGTGCCGCCGCCGAGGTCGTAGACCATAATCTTTTGGTCGGTTTCTTTGTCGATGCCGTAGGCGAGCGCCGCCGCCGTCGGCTCGTTGATGATACGTTTGACTTCAAGACCCGCGATTTTGCCCGCGTCTTTGGTCGCCTGACGTTGCGGGTCGGTGAAATACGCCGGAACGGTGATAACCGCTTCGGTCACGGTGTCGCCG
Organism: Clostridia bacterium; assembly: GCA_024404755.1. Lineage (GTDB taxonomy): Bacteria > Bacillota > Clostridia > Oscillospirales > Acutalibacteraceae > RGIG426. The sequence goes on from JAKSPN010000022.1 coordinate 20,124, forward strand.
AGATACGCTTCCGCATCCTCTTTCAGTTTGCGGAGAATCATCGCGGAAATCTGTTGCGGGGTGAAACTGTCGCTGTCAATCGACACTTTGTAGTCCGAGCCCATCTCGCGTTTAATCGACGACACGGTGCGGTCGGGGTTGGTGACCGCCTGCTGTTTCGCGGCGCGACCGACGATACGCTCGCCGTCTTTCTTAAACGCCACGACCGACGGGGTGGTACGCGCCCCTTCCGGGTTCGGGATGACGACGGCTTCGCCGCCCTCAATAACGGACACGCAGGAGTTGGTGGTGCCCAAGTCGATACCGATGATTTTTGCCATAGTGATTACCTCTTTCTATATACTATAATATTATATCCTTTTTAATATGCCGTCAGTTCGCCACTTTGACAATCGCGGGGCGAATGAGTCGGTCGCCGAATTTGTAGCCGTTTTGGAACACTTGTGTCACCGTGTCCGGCTCGACACCGTCTTCGGCATCTTCGCGCTGAATGGCGTTGTGCAGTTCGGGGTCGAACGGCTCGCCGAGGGGGTTGAGTTCCGTCACGCCGATTTTGCCGAACGTGTCGTGCAGCTGCCGCACGATCATCTCGACACCCTGACGGTATTCGGGGCCGTCCGGCGCTTCGCACGCGCGGTCTAAATTATCCAAAATCGGAAGCAGGGTTTCGAGCAAATCCGCTTTCGCAAACTGTCCGATATCGGTTTTTTCCTGCTCGGTGCGGCGCTTGTAGTTGGCGTATTCCGCCAGCACCCGCATATATTGCTCTTTTTGTGC
>JAKSPN010000023.1 GCA_024404755.1 Clostridia bacterium
CTGCAAAGCTAACACCTTTTCGGAAAAGGCGAGCGATAGTGCGTGACCTTAGGAGGGGCTTGTTATATCCATTTAACTAAGGAGGCAAAAAGAAAGCGGGAAACCCCGCTTGTATTTGGTTTTACAACTCGATTTTCTCGAACGACAACCGACTGTATTTGCGGATGTTGTCTTTGATGATATTCTCGGTTTCTTTCTCGAAATACGCGGTATCCACCACCGTTACGCCGTTTTGGCCGGAGAACAAAAACCAAAATCCGCCCACTTGATAGAGCTTGGTGAACTCGGAAAATAAAATCTTGTTCTCGCCGACAGCCGGCTCGATTTGGCTCATATAGTCGTCAAAAAACGCATAGGTGACGTTTTGGCGGCGGCGGTTGTTTTTGGCGTAGCGTTTGGCAAGCACCTTGTCGGTGTTGAGACCGGTAGTCAGCGAAAACGCACCGACCAGTCCGAACGCCGCCAGATACGGCAAAATCGCAAAAAACTGCGTAAAATTCCGCACAAGCAGTCCCGCCGCGATCGAAAGACACACCGCGCCGACCACGATATACATCCGTTTGAGCGCCCCCGCTTTCGGGTCGTTGCGCTGTTGCAGGCGCACCACCGCGCGGTAGACCGGCATGGTATACGCCATTTTTGCCGTGCAAAGCGGCTCTTTTTTCTCGTTTTCCATAAAAACCTCACTCATTCGTCAGCGGGCGGCAGAGATATACCGTCCCGAAATCCCGCAGCGCTTCGCGGCAGGCGCGGGCATCCGTTTCGCTTGTAAACAGGGCGAACACCGCCGAGCCACTCCCGCTCATTTGACAGCCAAGCGGCGCAAATTCGCGCATTTTTTCGCAAATGGCGGCCACTTCCGAAAGATTCAGCACGTCCTCGAACACGTTATAGAGTTTCGCTCCCACCGCGGCCACGTCGCCGGCTTCGAGCGCGGCAATCAAGCCCGCTTCATCCGACAGTTTGCGCTCGCCCTCGAACGTATCCACCGCTTTGTACGCTTCGGCGGTAGACACGGAAACAGCGGGCTTGCACACCACCGCAAAAAGGTCGTCCGGCAAGCTTTTGACCGGTTCGAGCACCTCGCCGATACCGGTGGCGAGCGCCGCCCCGCCGCGCACACAAAACGGCACGTCCGCACCGATGGACACGGCAAACGCGCACAGCGCATCGGTGGAAAACGGGTCGTCCCACAAACGGTTTAAGCCGCGCAGCACCGCGGCGGCATCCGCGCTTCCGCCCGCAAGCCCCGCTTGCTGGGGAATTTTTTTGTCTATGTAAATATCGATTCCGCCGACACGCTGCGCCTCCGGCAGAGCGTTCCAAAACGCTTTGGCGGCGGCATAGGCGGTGTTGCGGCGGTCGGTCGGCAAATTCTTGTCCGAAAGGCGCAAAAAGATGCCCGGTTCATCCACGCGGGTCACGGTCACGGTGTCGGATAACGTCACCGTTTGCATCACCGTGCGAATGAGATGGTACTCGTCCTCTCGTTTGCCGACCACGTCCAGCGTCAGGTTGATTTTTGCCGGCGCGGACAGGGTCAAACGTTTCATTTTTTCAACTCCTCGATAAACTCGCGCATCCGTTTCAGCGCCTCACAGATATGGGACACCGAATAGCAGTAGGAAATGCGCACAAAGCCCTCGCCGCATTCGCCGAACGCGGTACCGGGCACTACGGCGACCTGCTTTTCGCGAAGCAGACACTCACAGAATTCTTCCGAAGAAAGTCCCGTCGAAGCAATGCACGGGAACACGTAAAACGCGCCTTCCGGCTCGAAGCAGGACAGCCCCATCCGGCGAAGTTCGTCCACGATAAGGCGGCGGCGCTTGTCGTACTCGGCGCACATATGCCGCACGTCCTCTTCGCCGTTGTCCAGCGCCTCAATCGCGGCATACTGCGCAGTCGTCGGGGCGCACATAATGGCGTATTGGTGGAGTTTGAGCATTTGTTTAAGAATCGGCGCGGGCGCGCAGGCATAGCCGAGCCGCCAGCCGGTCATCGCAAACGCTTTGGAAAATCCGCTGACAAGAATGGTGCGCTCCCACATATCGGGAAGCGAGGCGATGCTGACGTGCGGCGTGCCGCCGTAGGTCAGTTCGCCGTAAATCTCGTCGGACAACACGAGAATGTTCGTGCCGCGCAGTACGTCGGCGATTTGCTCCAAATGCTCGCGGCGCATAACGGCGCCGGTCGGGTTGTTCGGGAACGGCAACACGAGCAGTTTCGTTTTGTCGGTAATCGCGGCTTTCAGCGCTTCGGGGGTAAGACGGAACTCGTCTTCCTCTTTCGTCACAAGCGACACCGGCACACCGCCCGCGAGTTTCGCCAGCGGCGCATAGCAAACAAAGCAGGGCGACGGGATAAGCACCTCGTCTCCCGGCTGAATGACCGCGCGGAACGCGTTGTCGATCGCTTCGCTGCCGCCGACCGTAATCATCACTTCGGTTTTCGGGTCGTAGTCCAACGAGAAGCGGCGTTTTAAGTACTTGGCGGTAGATTCGCGCAGCTGGGTAAAGCCCGCGTTCGGCGAATACCACGTTTTGCCCTTTTCGAGCGTTTCAATGCCGCGTTGACTGATGTGCCACGGGGTGGAAAAGTCCGGCTCACCGATGGTGAGTGAAATCACGTCCTCCACCTCGCTCGCCAAGTCGAAAAAGCGGCGAATTCCGGACGGCGGGAGCGCCGTAAGTTCCGGATTCAGCAAGGTTGTGTAATCCATTAAAAAGCCCCTCTCTCGTCCTTTTGCTCGCCGAGGAACTGCACGTCGCGCTCTTTATAGCGGCGAAGCACAAAGTGGGTCGTGGTGGACACCACCGAATCGAGCGTTGCGAGGCGGCGCGCCACGAACATAGCAATCTCCTGGAACGTTCTGCCGCGCACCACAATCGAGAAATCATAGCCGCCGGACATCAAATAGACGTTTTCCACCTCGTCAAAGCGCATAATCGTTTCGGCGAGTTCCTCAAAACCGCGGTCGCGTTTCGGGGTCACGCGCAGTTCGATAATCGCGGTGACGTAGTCGCGGTCGGTGCGGTCCCAATCCACCACGGCTTTATAGCCGCGCAGAATGCCGTCCGCCTCCAATTTGGCAATCTTTGCCGCCACGTCGTCCTCGGTCGTGCCGAGCATCGCGGCGATTTGCGCGTTAGAGAGCCGCGCGTCGTCGTTCAAAATCGTCAATAATTTGTCCATGATGATTCCTCCTTAATGGTTTTCGTTTTTCATAAATCCGTTACCGAAGGTCTGTTCGGTGGTGAGTACAATCGTAAAGGCGGCGGGGTCAAGCGCGCGAATCCGCGCCCGTAAGGGATGCACCTCCGACGGACGAAGCGCACACAAAATCGCGTGGCGCGCGGCGTTCGTATACCCGCCTTTTGCGGAGAGCAACGTCACGCCGCGACCGAGTTCGTGTAAAATCACGTCGGTAACCGCGCGCTCGCGGTCGGTCAAGATTAACAGCATCCGCCCGTGGTCGCGGCCGTAGACCACCGCATCGGTCACGCGGGAACTGACGAAAATCAGCACCACGGCGTAAAGACCGCTTTGCAGTTTGCCGAACACCGCCACCGAAAGCGCCACCACCACGCCGTCAATCAGCAAGAGCAGCCGCCCAATCGGCAGGTGGGGAAATTTGCGTTCCAAAAGCCGCGCGACAATCTCGCTGCCGCCGGTCGTTGCGCCGCGCCACAGGATAAGCCCGATACCGAAGCCCATCAGCACACCGGCGGATAACGCCGCCAACAGCGGGTCGGCGGTATACGGGTGAAGCCACGGCGCGGTTTCGGCGACGTTCAAAAGAAGCGACAGCCCCACCGTTACAAGCGCGGTACGCACGGTAAATCCGCGCCCCAACTTAAACGTAGCCACCGCCAAAAGCGGCAAATTCAAGCAAAGCGTCAGCGTACCGATCGACAGCTGCGGCAACACCGCGTGAATCACGGTTGCCACGCCGAGCACACCGCCGGGTGCGATGTCGTTCGGCGACGAAAACACCGTTACCGCCACCGCCACGCACGTAGCACCCACAAGATAACACACAACGTCAAGCAAAAGCCGCCGTGATGGTTTCAAAAAAATCTCTCCCCGTCGCTTATTCCGCGATGAGGGCAAACAGTTCGTGCAAGCGGTCGGTCTCGTCGTTCAGATAGAGATACCCGAACAGCGTTTCAAGACCCGTCGCTTTGTGGTAATCGTCACCCGTCCGCGCGGTGTGGGCGTTGCGCCCACGCTTATAGACGGCGAGTTCCTTTTCGGTCAAATGCGGCAATATCTTTTCGAGTGCCGCCGCCTGCGCGGGCGCGCAGACCATGGAAACCGCCTGTCTATGTAGGGCGTTTGCCGGACGGTTGGCAGAAGCCGCCAAATGTTCCCGCACCATCAGTTCAAACACACCGTCGCCGACAAACGCCAGCGTAATGGGGCTTAAACCGCGGGTATCCAATTCTTCGGGATACAGTCGCATATCGGTTCTCCCTTAATTCACAAATTCAAACTCAAAATCGTAGAGGCAGACGGTGTCTCCCTCCTGCACGCCGGCCTCGCGGAGCGCATCGATGACACCGGCGGCTTTGAGCACGCGCTCAAAATATTGCAGCGCCTCGTAATCGTCGAAGTTGATGCCGCGCATAACGGTGAGAAGCCACTTGCCCTCGACGGAATAGACACCGTCGTCGGTTTTGGTCACCGTGACCGAACGGTCTTTGAAGCTGTCCGCATCCGCTTGCACCGGCGCTTCCGGCTCGAACGCGCGAATCGGCGGCAAGGTCGCAAGCGTGGCGGCGCAGGCGTTAATCAGCTCGTCCGTACCGTGGGAAATCGGCGCCATCATCGGGAAATAGCGGTAGCCGCGTTTTTCCATTTCGGCGGCGAACGCTTCCAGTTGCTCGTCGGTCGCCAAATCGCATTTGTTGCCCGCGACGAGCATCGGCAGTTTGGCGAGTTCGGGGTTAAAGGTTTCGAGTTCCTTGTTAATCGTATCAAAATCCGCCAACGGGTCGCGACCCTCGCTGCCCGCCACGTCCACGATATGCACAAGCAGGCGGCAGCGTTCGACGTGGCGCAAAAACTCGTGACCGAGCCCCACACCCTCGCCCGCGCCCTCGATAAGACCCGGGATATCCGCCATCACGAACGAGGCCTCGCCCACGCGCACCACGCCGAGCACCGGCGTAATGGTCGTGAAGTGGTAGTTGGCGATTTGCGGCTTCGCTTCGGACACCACCGACACAAGCGTGGATTTTCCCACGTTCGGAAAACCGACCAAACCCACGTCGGCAAGCAGTTTCAGTTCCAGTCGCACGGTGAATTCCTCGCCGGGGATGCCGGGCTTGGCAAACCGCGGCGTTTGGCGTGTCGGGGTGGCGAAATGGCTGTTGCCCCAGCCGCCGTTGCCGCCTTTAGCGAGCACTACCGGCTCTTTTCCGGACAAATCCGCCATCAGCCGGCCGGTTTCGTCGTCATACACAAGCGTCCCGCGCGGCACTTTCAGCACCACGTCCGCGCCCGCTTTGCCGCTGCACCGTTTGCCGCCGCCGGGAAGTCCGTTTTCGGCGTGAAATTTGCGTTTGTGACGGTAATCGGAAAGGGTGTTCATCCCCTCGTCCACCACGAACACGACGTTGCCGCCGCGCCCGCCGTCGCCGCCGTCAGGGCCGCCGGATGCCACGAATTTTTCGCGGTGGAACGCCACCGCGCCGTCGCCGCCGTTGCCGGCTTTAATATGAATGGTTGCTTTGTCGATAAACACGCAGAAGCGCCTCCTTTGTTCCCGTTTTGGGTATAGTCATAGTTATACATCTATATCATACCCTATTTTCCCCGCAATGTCAAAACAAATTCGGCAAAAAATGCAAAAAAATCCCGCTACGGGCAAGCCGTAACGGGATTTTCTCTTAAAATCTTATTTCGCGCAGTCTTCGACGATCAGTTCGCGCACCTCGGTGGCGTTCTGCATCTCTTTGCGCGCCGCAAAGAATTTCGGCGCAACCTGCGGGAACAGAGCGTAGCTCAAAACGTCCTCTTCGCAAGTGGCGATATCTTTGGTCTCCTCGCGGTATTTGTCGAGCTCCGGAGAGAGCAGGTCGGCCGGACGGCAAGTGATGATTTCATCGTTGCCGATGGCTTTCTTGCACACCTCGGGGTTGACCTCGCCCGGAAGTTTGCCGTATTCGCCGCGGAGAAGCGCTTTGGACTCTTTGGTGACCATTTTATAGCGCTCGCCGGACAACACGTTCAGCACCGCCTGGGTACCGACGATCTGGCTGGTCGGGGTGACCAGCGGCGGGAAGCCGAAGTCCTCGCGGACACGCGGCACTTCTTCGAGCACGTCGTAGTAACGATCCTCGGCGTGGGCTTCTTTCAGCTGGTTGATGAGGTTCGAGAGCATACCGCCCGGCACCTGATACAGCAGGGTGTTCGGGTCGGTGTTCAGCACTTTCGGGTTGAGCACGCCGGCCTCTTTCAGGCGGGCGGCAACCACGCGGAAGTGCGCGGCGGCATCGCTCAACTGTTTGAGGTCCAAACCGGTGTCGCGGTCGGTGCCTTGCAGCGCCGCCACCATCGACTCGGTCGCCGGCTGGGACGTACCGCCCGCCAGCGGCGACAACGCGGTGTCGATGATGTCCACGTTCGCCTGAATGGCGCGCAGGTAGGTCATCGCACCGGTGCCGGTGGTGTTGTGGGTGTGCAGGTGAATTTTCGCAGAGCAGTTGGCTTTCAGCGCTTTCACGAGGGAGTAGGCATCTTCCGGCAGAAGCAGGTTCGCCATATCTTTGATGCAGATAACGTCCGCACCGTTCTCCTCGAGCGTAGCCGCCAGGCGCACGAAGTAGTCTTCGTTGTGCACCGGGCTCTTCGTGTAGCTGATGGCCGCCTCGCAGGTGCCGCCGTATTCTTTAACGGCTTTGCAGGCGCGCTCCAAGTTGCGGGGGTCGTTGAGCGCGTCGAACACGCGCACAACGTCGATACCGTTTTCGATGGATTTTTTCACAAACGCATCGACAACGTCATCCGCATAGTGCTTGTAGCCGAGAAGGTTCTGGCCGCGAAGCAACATTTGCAGTTTGGTGTTGGGCATCTCTTTGCGCAGGGTGCGCAGACGCTCCCACGGGTCTTCGTTCAAAAAGCGCATGCACGCGTCGAACGTCGCACCGCCCCAGCACTCCAACGACCAGTAGCCGATGGAATCGAGGGTTTTGAGCGCCGGAAGCATATCTTCGATACGCATACGGGTCGCCGCTTGGGACTGGTGCGCGTCACGAAGAATGGTATCGGTAATTAAAACAGGATTTTTAGCCATAAGTCAAATACCTCCTTAACCGAACAGCGCGATGAGCGTACCGGCGGCGATAGCCGAACCGATAACACCGGCGACGTTCGGGCCCATGGCGTGCATCAGCAGGAAGTTAGCCGGATTGTATTTCTGGCCGACTTTCTGGGACACACGCGCCGCCATCGGCACGGCGGACACGCCGGCAGAACCGATAAGCGGGTTGATTTTGTGTTTGAGGAACAAGTTCATGAACTTCGCCAGCAGCACGCCGCCCGCGGTACCGCAGCCGAACGCCACGACACCCATCACGACGATTTTGATGGTCTGCCAGCTGAGGAAGGTCGCCGCCGTCGCGGTAGCACCAACGGTGACACCGAGGAAGATGGTGACGATGTTCATCAGTTCGTTCTGCACCGTCTTGGACAGACGTTCGGTCACGCCACTCTCGCGGAACAGGTTACCGAGCATCAACGAGCCGACCAGCGGACCCGCAGACGGAACGAGGAAGGTCACGAAGATGGTCACGATGAACGGGAAAATGATTTTCTCGGTCTTGGAAACCGGACGAAGCGCGGTCATAACGATTTTGCGCTCTTTGTCGGTGGTGAGCAACTTCATAATCGGCGGCTGAATGACCGGAACGAGCGCCATGTACGAATACGCGGCGACCGCGATCGGGCCAAGCAGGTGCGGCGCGAGTTTCGAGGTGACGTAGATAGCCGTCGGGCCGTCCGCACCGCCGATGATGCCGATAGAGGAGGCCTCCGTCGGGGAGAAGCCGAGGAGCGAAGAGCCGATGTAGGTCAGGAAGATACCAAGCTGTGCGGCAGCGCCGAGCAACAAGCTCTTCGGGTTCGCAATCAGCGGACCGAAGTCGGTCATCGCACCCACGCCGAAGAAAATGAGACAGGGATAAATGCCGAGTTTAACGCCGAGATACAAGTAGTCGAGCAGACCGCCGGAAATCGTCGTCGCCGCGGTCGCAATCACTTGCTGACCGGCGAACACCAACTGGCCGTCAACAATCGACATGCCGGCATAGTCCACAACGATTTGGACGTTGTCCGCAAGAACGGTGCCCGCTTCGTTGACGACTTGACCCACGCTGTTGAGAAGCGCGGTTTCGGAGAAAGCGCCCTGCACCAGGTGGCCGAACGTTTCTCTGCCACCGAGCATCACGTCACCGGACGGCAAAATCTGGAAAGCGCCCGCCCCTAATAGGTCTTTGGCAATATCCGTTGAGTTGACGAGAATCGCGCCGCCGAACAAGTCCCAATGGGCGTGACCGCCGGCAAACAGAACCTCGTGGAACATCTCCGCACCCGGGAGGTTCGTAAGAAGCATACCGAACGAAATCGGCAGCAGCAGAAGCGGCTCAAAGCCCTTGACAATCGCCAAATAAGACAGGAACAGCGCAACCGCAATCATAATCAGTTGCTTCCAGTCTTGGGCAATCAGGTAAAAGCCGGTCTGCTGCAAGAAATTCAATACAGCATCCATGGATTTGTTACCTCCGCGGATTATTCAATGGTGCAAAGGGTAGCACCGGTGTCAACCGACTGGCCTTGCGCCACGGTGACAGAGCTGACTTTGCCGTCCGCCGGAGCCATAATCTCGTTTTCCATTTTCATGGCTTCGAGAATCATCAGCACGTCGCCCGCTTTGACAGCGTCACCGGCGGCGACGTTGACTTTCAGGATGGTGCCCGGCATCGGGGCGTTCACTTTCTGACCGTTGCCGGCGGCAACCGGAGCCGGAGCGGCAGCCGGAGCGGGGGCAGCAACCGGAGCCGGAGCGGCAACCGGAGCAGAGGCGGTAGCGGCGACCGGAGTGCCGGTCTCGCCCAGGGCCTCGAGCAGGATTTCATAGTTGGTACCATTGACATTCACACGATACTTTTTCATTTTCGTTACCTCTTTCTTATTTTTATAAATTTGATAGACTGTTTTGTGTCCGGTCAAGCCAGACGAATGGACTCAATACGAATTTTGGAAACGTCCGTTCCCAGTTCTTCCGCCAGCGCGGCAGACACCGCCGCCGTGAATTCGCCGCGGTTTTTGATGGTGTCGTCAATCGGGGTGTCCGGCGTGATTTCTTTGCCGATAGACAGAATACGAATGGACGACACGTCGGTGCCGAGTTCTTCCGCCAGCGCGGCAGACACCGCCGCCACGAACGCGCCGCGGTTCGGGATGTTGTCGCACGGGATGACCGTTCTTGCCGGAGCCGCCGGAACAACCGGAGCAGCAGGAGCAACGGCAGGCGCTTTTACATCGTCTTGCGGCTTACTTTTTTTTTTGCCTTCAAGCGCTTGAATAACCGCACCCGAAATGGAGCACAAAACAATGATGCAAATCAGGCCCACAAACACGGTGCCAAAACCCATCAGCACGACGAACAGATTGCTGTATTCGGCGGCAGCCGTCAACAACGCAAAGTTCATACTATAACCTCCTCCTTTTTGAAAGATAAAAAATATCCAAACTGCGTTTATTATATAATATTCGCGCGCGAGGTGTCAACTGTTGTATACCAAAATATACGGCAGTTATTTTGTCTTTTCCGTCATTGACGGACACGGACAAGTGTGCTACAATACATTCGAGGTGAGAAAAATGAACGTATTTTCGCAAACTATCACGTTGAATAACGGTATGAAAATGCCGCTTTTGGGGCTCGGCACGTGGCAGCTGCCAAACGGCGAGCCCGCTTACAACTCCGTCCGTGCCGCACTTGCCGCCGGCTATCGGATGATCGACACCGCCTGCGGTTACGGCAACGAGGAGAGCGTCGGCCGTGCCATCCGCGACAGCGATGTGCCGCGGGACGAGATTTTCGTCGTTACGAAACTTCCCGCCGAAATCAAAGAATACGAAGCCGTCAAAGAGTCGTTTTTCGGCTCGAAAGAGCGCCTCGGTCTCGGCGTTGTTGACCTCTATCTCATTCACGCGCCGTGGCCGTGGGAGGAGGTCGGCAAAGACTGCGCCGACGAGAACGTGGAGGCGTTTTCCGCGATGGAAGAACTGGTGAAAGACGGCCACATCCGCGCCGCCGGCATCAGCAATTTCGCCGCCCGCGACATTCGCCCGCTCCTCGAGCGCTGTTCGTTGCGCCCCGCCGTCAACCAACTGTGCCACTACGCGGGCTATTGGGAGCGCGACGCGGTGGAACTGTGCGAAAAAGAGGGCATTCAGGTGATGGCATATGCACCGCTCGGCACCGGCCGCGTGTTCAAAAACCCGGCGCTTCCCCCGCTCGCCGAAAAATACGGTGTGTCGGTCGCGCAGCTGTGCATCCGCTATCTGTTCCAGCAAGGCATCCCCACCATTCCCCGCTCGCAAAAGCCGGAACGCATCGCGGATAACGCCCGCATCGATTTTGAAATTTCGCCCGAAGATATGGCGGCCATCGACGCCCTTAGAAACGAATAAACAAGCCAAAAAGAGCCCGATTGCTAAGCAATCGGGCTCTTTTTATGTATACGGTTTGAAGCAAATATCCAAATCCACCGCGCCTTCCACGCCGGGGATTTCCCCGTCCACGGCGTATTGCCACATGGCGGTTTCATAGTAAAACGTCGGACGGTCGGCCGGCTCGGACAGCCAAAAATCGCAGTCAGCGAATTCATCCAACACGTACTGCTTATACCCGAGGTATTTATAAAAGTACAGCATCGGGTGGTAGCCCGCTTCTTCGATCGTATCCACAAAAGCGTGGGCGATCGTGTTCAGCTGGTCGTTTTTCATCTCAAAGGTGCGCGCTTCCGCCTTTTCTGTGGATTCCCAGTCAAACACTACAGGGTAGCTGATTTCGTAATCCTTGATGCAATCCAGCACAAACCGCGCCTCTTCCCGCGCCTCGTTCGTGGTCACCGCCTGCGAAAAGAAATACACGCCCACGTCAAGACCCGCTTCTTGTGCGCCCTCAATGTTGCGCCGATAGTCGGTGTCCTCCACGATAAGGCCCGTCTCATACCCGCGTCGTCCCACGCGCACCATCACAAAGTCCACGCCCGCCTGTTTCACCGCATTCCAATCGGTAACGGTCTGGAACTCGGACACGTCGATACCGAGGGCGGCACCGTCATAGGTGATTATTCCGTTGCTTTCGTGGAATTTATTTGCGTTCAGACTGCTCTTTTTAAGATTTTCACTTTTGGGAAGCCACATCCCGCCGAGCACATCGTCTTCGATGTAAATTTCGCCCTCGTGCTCGTCGATACTCACCTCGGACGTTGGCGGCTCATCGGCGTTCGTGCGTCCCAACTTCACCGCGACGATCGCGGCAATCACCGCCATCATCAGCACGTTGAACGTGATGCACCCGATAACGACCGCCCGCGCCGTTTTGGAGAGTTTTCCCCGTTTTGGCGGGGTGGGCGGCTGCCACGCGCCGTCGGTTGCGTGCTCACGCTCGAAAGCGGCAACCACGTCGTCCTCCGCCGCACCGGTATTCACTTTTTGTTCGGTTTCGTTCACGCGTTTCGCCCTCTTTCGACGATTTTTTCACAGTATACCAAAAAAGCAGAGACTTTGCAAGTCTCTGCTTTTATACGTCCTCTCGAAGCGAAAACCGACAGCCGCAATAGTCCTGCCGATACAGCCCGTATTCCGCCGCCAGCGTACACGAGCGCTTGTAGCCGTCTTTTTTCTTGAAATCCGAAAAAAGATACGGCACGCCGACCGTTTTTGCCAATTCTTTGCCGATTTCGTTTAGCACGTCGGCGTGTTTATAGGGGCTGACGGTCAGCGTGGTGGTGAAAAAGTCAAACCCTTCGGCGGCGGCGCGTTTGGCGGTGTGTTCCAGCCGCAGCCGATAGCAAACGGCGCACCGTTTGCCGCCCTCCGGCTCGGCTTCGAGCCCTTTGACGGCATCGAGAAATTCCGCCTCGTCGTAGGGGTCGGCAATCAACTCCACCTTGGTCGGAAGCGGCATTTCCGCGAGCAGACGGCACTGTTCGGACAGGCGTTTTTCGAATTCTTCTTCGGGGAAAATGTTGGGGTTATAGTAATCCACCGTCACCCGAAAATGCGCCGCCAAGCACTCTAAAACGTAAGACGAGCACGGTCCGCAACAACTGTGAAGCAGTAAGCGCGGTTTATCGCCCTCTTGCGGCAGTTGAGCGAGAATGCTCTCCATCACTTTTTGGTAATTTTCCATCGAAAATCACTCCTCGCACAACGCGGTAACGACCTCTTTTTCGTCCCGTTCCAACACGTAGGCGAGTTCGCCCGCGATGGCGTTCATCGCCGTGTTGAGCAAGCGCTCGTCGCTCGCATAAAATTTGCGCCCCACCGCGGCGACCTCTCGTTTGTGGTGAGAAAGCAGGCGCACCACGTTCGCAATCGCGGCGCGGTCGCCGCCGGAAATCACCGCCGAAAACGCGGCTTGGCGGGCTTTGGCATCCTCCACCCACGCGGCGGCATCCGCGCGGGAACGCTCCAAAATCTCCGCCGCGGCGGTTTTCGATAACAGCGTGGTCATCCGCCCGCAAAGAAACTCGTTGTCCATCGGCACGTAAATCGTCGAACTGTTACGCAGCAACGGTTTTAGAATATAATACGTCTTTTTTTCACCCGTGAGGGCTTCTTCCCGAATATCCTCCACGCGGCACACACCGGTTGCACGATAAGAGAGTACGTCGCCAATTTTGAACATTACAAGTCCTTTCTCGGGGAATTCCCGCATACTTCGAGGTTTCGTAGTTGTATACAATAAAGTATACCAAATTTTGACACTATTTGCAAAGGAATTTCTCACAAAATTCCGCCGAAAATTTTGCGAATTTTGCCGTCAACCCACTTCTTTCGCGTACCGTGCGAGCGCGTCTTTCCAATCCGGCAAGCGAGTGAATCCCGCCGCCGACAAACACTCTTTCGACAACCGCGAATTGTGCGGGCGGGTGGCGAGAGTCGGGTATTGGTCGCCGGTAATCGCATGGACGCGGCAGGAAAGCCCGAACGTATCCATCACCGCCTGCGCGAGTTCGTCGCGGCGGCACACACCCTCGTTGGTGCCGTGATACACGCCGTAGCGGTCGCTCTCGATCATCTCGCAAAGAAGCACCGCCAAATCGGGCGTATAGGTGGGCGCACCCACCTCGTCGCACACCACCGACACCTCGTCCCGTTCCGTTCCGAGCCGCCGCATCGTTTTGATAAAGTTATTGCCGTGCGCGCCGAACACCCACGACGTACGCACCACGAACGTGCGGTCGCATTCTTCCAGCGCCGCGTCCTCGCCCTGCGATTTCGTCAGCCCATAATGATTCAGCGGCGCTTTTTCGTCGGTGGGCAAAAAGGGGTTTTCGCCCTGCCCGTTAAACACGTAATCGGTACTGATGTATACGAGTTTCGCCCCACATTGTTGCGCGGCGCGGGCAATAAACCGCGTGCCGTCCACGTTGATGCGGGTGCAGAGGTCTTTTTCCTCCTCCGCGCGGTCCACCGCGGTATACGCCGCGCAATGAATCACCGCATCGGGCGCGGCGGCGGTCACCACCGCCGTCACTTGCGCTTCGTTTGTAATATCCGCTTCGGCGCGGTCAATACCAATCGCCTCGTGACCACGCGCCGCCAAGGCGGTCATCACGTCTTGTCCCAACTGTCCGGCGGCGCCGGTTACCACTACTTTCATCACGTTTCCTCCTTGTCATCGGGAATCCACACGGCATACACCGTCGCGCGGCGCGTGCCGTTTCGGAACGCGGTAGTTAACTGCGCCCGTGTCATCTCGTTCAGTTGCACGTGCATCCACAAAGCGGACTGCCGCGCGCTGACGGGATAAAAGCGCGCAAGCCCCGTTGCGGCATCGCCGCCGTTTTTGTCGAGCGACCAGCCGGCAAACAGATAGCCTGTTTTCGTAAGCCCCGCCGCCGTTTCCGAAAGAAGCGGCGCGTGCGCCACCTCGTCCGCCGAAAGCGCCGCGGCCACCGGCTCGTTCGTCTCCCACACGCGCAAGTTGCCGGCTTCATCCACGGTATACTGCTTATTCCCCGCTTCGCCGCCGCAGAGATTATACGTCACCGTAAGGGTCGGCGGCGCGGTGGTCGTCGTGGTCGGCGCGGTCGTGGTGGTGGTCGTTGTCGTTGTCGGCGCGGGTTTTTCCGGCGCGGAATAGAGTTTTTTCAACTCCCAATCCCCTAAAAGCGAATTTTTCAGCGTGTTGTTTTTCAGGTCCAACGACCCGAGCGCGTCCCATTGAATTTGGCAATGACTGCGCTTGCCGGTGCCGTTGCAGTCGGCATAGGTAATCGAAGCGGTGCCGTCATCATTGGGTTTCAGCGACAAAATCCAAATATAGTGCGGGCCGTAGTTCCAAAGATACAGTACGTCCCCCGCTTTTACGTGTTTGAGGGTGGTCGCCGTCTCCCAATTCTCGAACGACGAGCCGTAATAGCCGTAGGTGAGCAGGCGCGTGTAGCCGCAGCATTGCCAGCCGCCCCACACCACGCCGGGAATTTCAAAATAGTTGCAGGTGACCCCCGCTTCCTTGTCGTGCAAATCCTCGTCGTCCGTATACGGCGAGCAGGCGGTATCGGTCACGCTGTACGCCTCGTTGGGGTCGCCCACCACGTGATTCCAAAACATCCCGTGCGGGAAAAAGGCGTGCAGTTGCTCCATCGTCGCCTGCCCCGCTTTCCACGGCGGCGCCACCGGCGACAACCGTTTCGGCCCGTCGCCGCCAAGCGCGACCAACGAAAAAAGGAACGTGGCGAAAGCCGCCGCCACCGCCGCAATCGCCGGTATTTTTTTTGCCGCTTTCACATCCGTCCCTCCTTTTTTGCGCATATTTTCACATATATAGACAGTATATCACGTTTTTCGCCGCCCGTCAAACGGGAATATTTTACGAAAAAAATCCCGTGGCGTGAGCCACGGGATTTTTGCAATTCACTTATTCTTGCGGGTTTTGCTCGTCGGCGTTTTCCGCATCCGCCAGCATTTTGAGGAATGCCGCTTCGTCTTCGTCCGCCGTGTTGTCGGTAAGCGTGTCGTTGGCACCGAGCATCGCGAGGAACGCGGCTTCATCCGCCGCTTCTTTTTCCGCGCCGGTCAGCACTTCGGGCTCGCCCTCGTCGTCGTCATCCGAGCCGGAGAACAGCCAAATGACCACCACAACGCCCAGCAGGATAACCGCACCGATGATAATCCACAACCATTTGTGACCACCCTCGGTGGATTTGCTGCTATGACCGACAGGGGTGTTTATCTGCGCTTTTTCCTGAAGCGGCTCTTTGGGGGGATAATCGTCTTTGTTGTCCGAGCTGGTAAGACCCTCGGTCACGTCGATTTTGCCCTCGTTGACTTTCAGCGCCACGTCTTTGCTATCCACGTTGATGTTGTTACCCGCATCCGCTTTCATCGAGATAACAGTCTCGCCGAGCGTCGCGCCGACGTACACTTTGAAGTGAGCAACCGCAATCACACCGGTGGTGTTCACGTTTTCGGTGACGGAACTGCCCATACCGTTGATGACAATCGGATATTTCACCTCGTTGGTGTCAAGCAGACCCAAATCGGCGAACTCGTCTTTGAACTCGATACCGTCAAAGCGAAGAATCTGGCTGTCGTAGTAGATTTTCCAGTTGATGCCCCAAATGCCGGGGTTTTTGTCGATGGTAATCGGCACGTCAATGACGTCGCCCTGGGCGGCTTTTTCCGGCGCACCGATGGTCACTTCGACGGCCGCTTCGTCCGCCAGCGCCGTAAACGGCACCGCCAACATCGCCAGCATCAGCATAACGCTCAAAAGCGAAACAATACGTTTTTTCATTATGAACACTCCTAAACTTGAAAAGTGCGGTCAAACCGCGCTATTAGTATACCATATTTTCGGGATTTGTCAAATCGTCGATTGCACACGGCTCAAAAATTCCTTGGTGCGGGCGTTTTGCGGATTTTCAATCACGTCTTTCGGGTCGCCCTCCTCCACGATGATGCCGCCGTCCATAAAAATAACGTGGTCGGACACGTCGCGGGCAAACGCCATTTCGTGGGTGATGATGACCATCGTCATCTTCTCCGCCGCGAGTTGTTTGATGACTTTCAGAATCTCGCCGGTCAGTTCCGGGTCAAGCGCCGAAGTCGGCTCGTCGAAAAACAGCACTTTCGGGCGAAGCGCCAACGCGCGCGCAATCGACACCCGCTGTTGCTGACCGCCGGAAAGTTCGCCCGGATAGGCATCCGCGCGGTTTTTCAGCCCCATTTTGTCGAGCAGTTCGAGCGCCTGCGCCTCCGCCTCTTCTTTGGGCATTTTCAAGACGTGAATCGGCGCATCGGTCAGGTTTTGCAGCACCGAAAAGTGCGGGAACAGGTTAAAATTCTGGAACACAAGCCCGAACGTCGAGCAAATGCCTTTGAGTTCCGCTTTCGGCGCATACACGGCGTTGCCGTCTTCGTCGGTTTTCACCATATACTTACCGTCGTAGGCAATCGAGCCGCCGTCCACCTTTTCGAGCATGGTGGCGCACCGTAAAAGCGTCGATTTGCCGCCGCCGGACGGGCCGATGACCGACACGGTCTGCCCCTCCTCGACGGTGAGCGAGATGTTGCGCAACACCGGCACGCCGTTAAAGGATTTTTTCAGGTCTTTGATTTCCACTAATTTCATACGGCGCACCCCCTCACTTGATTTGGTAATAGCCGAGTTTTTTCTCGGCGCGCTCCATCAAAAACGCCACGAGATAGTTGAACGCATAGTAGAAGATACCCGCCGCGAGATACGGCAGCATCGAGGTTTGCGCCGCCGCAATCATCTTGGCTCTCGTGAACATCTCCACAATGGCGAGCGCGTACACGAGCGAGGTGTCTTTCACGAGCGTAATGACCTCGTTGGTGGTGGCGGGCAAAATCTTTTTGACCACCTGCGGAAGCACGATGCGGAAGAAGGTCTGCCCTTTGGAATAGCCGAGCACCTGCGCCGCCTCATACTGCCCAAGCGGCGTGGATTCGATACCGCCGCGGTAAATCTCGGCGAAATACGCCGCGTAGTTGATGGCAAACGCGATAATCGCCGCAATAAACGGCCACTCGCCGGTCAGCGGAATCTCGAACATATAATACGGCCCGTAGCACACGACGAACAACTGCAACATCAGCGGCGTGCCGCGCATAATGGAGATATAGATGCGGGTCAGCCACGACAGCGGCTTCCATTTCGACATCCGGCACACGGCAACGAGCAATCCAAGCGGCAACGACAGCACGAGCGTCAACAGAAAAATCTCGATCGTCGTCAGCATACTCGGCGAAAGCTGCACGAGCAAATTCCATAAATTTTTGAAAAACTCCAAAACGCTTTCCAAAAAAATCCCTCCCGTAAAAAAAGCAGGCGAACACGTCGCTCGCCTGCTTTCTCTCGCTTACTTGATTATTTCAGGCACACGCAGTCGGAGAGTTCCCACTCCTCGGCGATTTTGGCGAACGTGCCGTCCGCAACCATCGCTTTGAGGGTCTCTTCCACTTTGTCGCACAGCGCGGTGTTGCCTTTTTTGAAGCCAACCGCATACTGCTCGGTCGCCACGGTCTCGCTGAGCATCATCAGTTTGTCGTTGGCGGCGACTTTGTACTGCGCCACGCCGATATCCATCGCCACCGCATCGCAGATGCCGGATTCGAGATCCATCAGCGCGGTGTTGTAGTCGGCAACGGATTTGAGTTCTTTGAAGGTTTTGGCGAGGGCGAGATTCTTCTCGTTATCCTCGGTAGAGGTCAGCGCCGCTTCGGCGGAGGACTCTTTTTGCACCTCGACGGATTTGCCGGCGAGGTCTTTCAGCGCGTTGATTTTGTCCGCTTTGCGCACCACGACAACCTGGCTGTTGTCCACGTACGGAGAGGAGAAGGTGTATTCTTCCTCACGGCCGTTCATCGTAAAGCCGTTCCAGATGCAGTCAATCGTGCCGGCTTCGAGTTCGGAGTCTTTGAGGTCCCAGTTGATGGGTTTTTTCACAAGCGTCCACCCGTTGCGTTTGCACACTTCTTCGGCAAGCACCAAGTCAAAACCGGTGTACTCGTTCGTTTCGGTGTCGAGATAGCCGTAGGGCGGGAACTCCGCGTCAAAACCCACGGTAAAGGTGATTTCCGCGCCTTTGGCGGCATCCGGATCGGCCAGCGCTTTGGAAGCGGAAACCGACGCTTTTTCGCCGCAACCGGCAAAGCACAGCACCATCATGAGAACGGCGCAGGCGAAGCAAAGAATTTTTTTCATAACAAAATCCCTCTTTTTTCACAAATTTTTGCTTAAACCAAGCAAACTTACGGGAAAAAGTTTACCATACTATTCCGATAAAGTCAAGTTTTTCCGGAAAACCTCTTTACAAATTTCCGCCGCCGTTGTATAATGCAACCGTCGGCGAAAACCGACGAAAAAACAGAGTAGAACGGTGCGCGTTAAGTGCCGCCCGAACGGGGAGTTGTCGGGCGGACGAAAAGATTTCTTGCGGTGCGCCGTTCGCATCCCGCTGTGGCATAGTGAGAACCTTCTCTTATGTCCGCAAAAGGAAAGAGGAGGTATTTTTATGTCCGAAAACGAAAAAGAAATCCAAAAAAGCCCCATCAAACAACATCCCACCGCGTTTTTGTGCGTGATGGGTCTGCTCATCGCCGCGGAAGTGGTGCTCGAACGAATGCTCGGGGTCAACGTGCTGACCCTTAAAATCAACTTCGCGTTCGTCGCGGTCGCCGTCGCCGCCTATCTTTACGGGCCTGTCGGCGGCGCACTCTGCTACGGCCTCGGGGATATCATCGGCACGCTGCTCTTCCCCGTCGGCGGCTACAACCCGCTGTTTACGCTGTCCAACGTGCTCGTCGGTCTTTGCTTCGGCTTTTTCTTCAAAGACAAAGTCACTTTCCCGAAAATCCTCGTTCCCGTCGCGCTGGAACGCACCGTCGGCACGCTGCTTCTCAACACGCTGTGGCTCAAAATTTTCTTTATCAAAAGCAAGGGCTTCTTCGCGCTGATGCTCACCCGCGTGCCCGAAGCCGCGTTTTTCATCGT
>JAKSPN010000024.1 GCA_024404755.1 Clostridia bacterium
CTGATGTGCTTCTTTGTGGCATCCGTCGTGATGGCGTCCGCTTCGGTCAACGCCTCGCGTGCGATGGCGCAAAAAGAGGAGCAGCGTTCCTACTTTGCCATCCAGTCGGCGGAAGACCTCATTAAAGGGATGTTCACCCAAATCAACGGCACCAGCCGTTTGGAGAATGCCAAGACGGTGAAGTTGGGGGAGAACATCGGCGAATCCGGCGAAACGCTGGATATCAACACCACCGTTTACGGCGGCTTCCATTTGCGCGAGGTCAACACGGTGTACGACTGGTGTAACGAGGGCTCGACCTATCAGTTATACGGCAAAATGCTGAAAGACGGCACGGCGCCCGCGCTGAATGCCGCCGGCAACGACGTGGATTACGACGGCGCGGATTTCGGCCTCGATTGTGTCGGCGATGCATCGGCGGTGTTCCTTAAAGACCAAATCGAAGAGGTGGCCTCGTTGGTGCTTTGCAAACGTCTCCACGACAAAGGTATCAACACCTTGGAGGGTTACGGCCAATTCAGCAACTATTTCGCCGCGGTGGATGACGATTTCAACATTGCCACCGAAAAAGTGAGCGAATCTTCCGACCAACTGAAATACGTGTATTATTTCGATATTTATCCGGACGACACCGCCGGGGGACACCAAAAGAATATCCCCACGGTGCACGTGAAGATGACGGCGGACAACAAAGCCAACCTGACCTTCCTGCTGACGGTGGATTCCAACTATGCCGCCACCTATTCGGCAACGGTGAAAGCGAAAGCCACTATCGAAACGATGACCCCCAACAACGCGTTGTTGGATAACCCGTTCCGCGATACGATGGTTTGCCCGGCGTTGACCAAGCCGGAAAAAACGGAATACCACTTGGTAACGAGAACCATCAGCGATACCTACGTGACGTGGTATACGAAGAATATTGAAATTGAAAAAGGCGACTCCACCAAGAGTGCGGCGTAAGGGAGGCGAATGAAATGAAAAACCGGTTTTGGAAAAAACTGAAAAGTCAAGCGGGCGAAACGCTCGTGGAAACCTTGTTTGCCATTTTAATCGCCACGTTTGCCAGCATTTTGTTGGCGAGTTCTACGTCCACGGCGATTGAACTGAACCGCCAAGCCCGCGAACGGGATAAGGTGAATCAGTTGTGTATGGAAAAACTGTCCACCGGCGCGGACGTGAAAACGGTAAGCCCCGCCACGGTGAAAGTGCAGTTGATGCAGTTGGATTCGTCTACCGGCAAATTGGTGAAGAAAACCAACGGCGACACCGAAGTGGCGGCACAAAGCGTCAGCGTGACGTATACGGGTTGCGAAGTCAAAACGAATACGCTCGGTGATTTCAGCACCTATGAGCTTAAAGTGGTGACACCCGGTTAAGGAGGAACGGCAATGCGTGTTTTGAAAACAATGGGGAAAAAACTAAAATCCAACCGCGGCTTTACGCTGGTGGAAATGCTGGTTGCCCTGGCGATTGTCGTGATGTTGTCGCTGATGATGTCTTACGGCGTATCGGTGGGTGCCGCGGTACAGCGGGAATCCACGTTCGTGGCGGAAAGCGACGTGTTGGCTTCGACCATTAACACCGCGCTCGGCGACGTGCTGCGCTACGCCAGCGTGCGCGAGGTTGCTCCCGCTGAAGACGAGGCCTCTGCCGACTACGAGCAGTTGGAAGTGATGAAAACGCTGCTGACCATGGAAAAAGCCGACGGGTCGGAGGTTAAATGCCTGATTGATACCGACGGTTACGGCATCGGCGGCGGCGCGATTATCCTGAACACCTACGAAGGCGAAAAACGCGTGGCGGTGTCCCAGTACGTGACCCAGTCGCCGACCGGCGACGTTGCCGACACCGTAACGACGGAAAAAGTGTATTATCTCGTCAGCCACGGTCTGTATACCAACCTCGAAATTATGACCGACGTTGACCACAAGTTTGAATTGCAGTACGTTGTGGACGGCACCAATAAATATTTCCACGCCCATTACTGGATTGCGGAGAAAAACCCGTCCAAACCGCTGAAAAAAGAGGTTAACGCGTATTTCCGCGTAGCAAACGACTGATTCCAACAACAAATCTACATACATTAGGGGGACTTTTCAATGGCTTACAAACGGCTCGGCGATATGCTGATCGAGGAGCACAAGATTACCGAAGAACAACTTCGCCAGGCGCTGGAATTCCAGAAGGAAACCGGTCAGCGCCTCGGTATGGTGCTTGTTAAAGCGGGTATTATCACCGAAGAAGATTTGATCGATGCGCTCCGTGTGCAGTTGCACGTGGATTTCGTGGACCTTTCGTCCGAGATGCCCAACCCGGCGCTCGCCGACTTGGTTCCGAAAAAATTAGCCCGCGAACACTTCGTGGTGCCGGTGCGTGCGGTGGACAACACCCTGTACCTTGCCATGGTGGACCCGCTGGACTTCGTGGCGCTCGATGAAGCCAAAGCCGCCACCCAGATGAACATCGTTCCGTTGATTGCGACCAGCAGCGCCACCGAGCGTATGCTGATTAACCTCTACGGTGCGGACAACGCCAACCAGGCGCTCGAAGAACTGCAAATGGAAGAGGGCGACTCCCGCGCTTCCGAAGGCGGCGTGCAGAGCCACCAAATCGACAGCGACGACGAAGAGGCCGCCCCGATTATCCGTCTTGTGAACTCGATTATTGAGCGCGCCGTCAACGAAAACGCGAGTGATATTCACATCGAGCCGCGTGAGACCGAGCTGACCGTCCGTCTGCGTACCGACGGTGTGCTTCGTCAAATCTTGTCCGTGCCGAAGAAATCGCAATCGGCGGTTATTTCGCGTATCAAGATTATCGGCTCGATGGATATCGCCGAACGCCGTATCCCGCAGGACGGTCGTGCAAACGTCCGCGCTCGCGGTCAGGACATCGACCTTCGTATTTCTTCTCTGCCGACGATTTACGGCGAGAAAATCGTTATTCGTTTGTTGCGTAAGAACACCGAGATGCTCAACTTCGAAGGCGTCGGACTTACCGGCGACAACCAGGACAAAGTTGTCAGTTTGATTTCCAACAGCAACGGCGTTATTTTGATCGTGGGCCCGACCGGTTCCGGTAAATCGTCCACGATGACCGCCATTATGACTCGTTTGAACCAAGAAGACGTCAACTTGATTACCTTGGAAGACCCGGTCGAGTACAACATCGACGGCGTTAACCAGGTGCAGATTAACGAGAAAACCGGTATGACCTTTGCCAGCGGTCTGCGTTCTATCCTGCGTCAGGACCCGGATATCATCTCCGTCGGTGAAATTCGTGACGGCGAAACCTCCGAGATCGCGATGCGTTCCGCTATCACCGGTCACTTGGTTATCTCGACACTTCACACCAACGATGCGCCGTCTACCGTTGACCGCCTTTTGGATATGGGTACTCCGCGCTTCTTGATTCACAGCGCCATGCGCGGCGTTATCTCCCAGCGTCTTGTGCGCCGTATCTGCCCGCGTTGTAAAGAAGAATATATCCCGGACGACGAAGAACTGCGTCGGTCCGGTTTGACCCGCGAGGAAGCCAACCAGCACGTGTTCTATCGCGGCAAAGGTTGCCCCGATTGCCACGACAGCGGCTATCGCGGACGTATTGCCGTGTTTGAAATCATGATGTTCTCTCAGAGAGTTCAGCGCGTGATTGCCGAAAGCGGCAGCCGTGCCGATTTGGATGCGGCCCTTGCGGAGGACGGCTTCCGCACTATGCGCGACGACTGCTTGCGCGTGGTATACGAAGGAACGTCCACTTTGGCAGAATTGATTCGTACGGTTAACACCGTCGGATAACATAAAAGGAGAAACGCTATGGTTACGATTGGTCAAATTATGGATGCTGCGGTCCCGCAGCGCGCTTCCGATATTCATATTGCCCCCGGCGGCCCTGTTCGCATCCGTGTGGACGGCAAGTTGGTGCCGATGGGCAACTACGTTATGTCCCACGAAGAAGTGGAAGCCATTTGTATCGAACTCTCGTCCGAGGCGAAGTACGATACGATGCGCAAAATCGGTGAGGTGGACGAAGGTTGGTCGTACAAAGGCCGCCGTTGCCGTGTCCACTTGTTCCGCCGTCAACACGAGCCGGCGGTGGCGCTTCGTCTTTTGAACGACGATATTCCGGATATGGAAAAATTGCGTTTGCCGCCCGCGGTTCACAAATTCCCGGATTTGGAGCGCGGTATCGTTATCGTGACCGGTGAAACCGGTGCCGGTAAATCCACGACGCTCGCATCCATTATCAACACCATCAACCATAACTATCCGAAGCACATCGTGACGCTGGAAGACCCGATTGAGTACCTCTATGAAGAGGATAAGTGCTACATCAGTCAGCGCCAAATCGGTGTCGATACCGTCAGTTACGCCGAAGGCCTTCGCGCTTCGCTTCGTGAAGACCCGGACGTTATCCTGATCGGTGAGATGCGTGACCCGGAGACGGTCGAAACCGCGTTGACCGCCGCCGAAACCGGACACTTGGTGTTCGGTACGCTTCACACCAACTCCTGCGCCGACTCGATTGACCGTCTCGTGGACGTGTTCCCCGAAGCCCGTCAAAACCAGATCCGTTTGCAGTTGTCCCAGACGTTGCAAGCGGTCGTCAGCCAGCAACTTTTGCCGCACTTAAGCGGTAAAGGCCGTGTGGCGGCGGTGGAGGTCATGGTCGTGAACTCCGCTATCCGCAACCTGATTCGTGAAGCCAAAACGCCGCAGATTGCCAACACCATCGCCACTTCGGCGCATGAAGGCAGCGTGACGATGGATAACGCGCTCGCTCAGTTGGCATTGCGTAAATTGGTTTCGCATCAAGATGCTATCGGCGCTGCGATTGACCGTGAGTACGTGAAAAAACAACTGATGACCCAAGGAAGGAGCATGGCGTTTTGACAACATTCAAGTATGAAGCACAATCGTCCAGCGGCGCTAAAATGACCGGCGTTATCGAGGCGTATGACCGTCTGGATGCGATTGCGAAAATTCGTGAACAGGGTGGCGTTGTCACCAAGATTTCCGAGTCCACTAAAAAAGCGGGCGGCTCGTTGCTCGGCCCGAAAAAAATCTCCGAAAAAGAACTGTCCCTCGTGTGCAGTCAGTTCAGTATCATCTTGTCGTCCGGCTTGCCGCTGGTGCGTACCGTCGAATTGGTGGCCAACCAGACCGAAAACAAAGACCTGAAACTGCTTTTGACCGAGGTCGCTCACGACGTGGCCGCCGGTCACTCGCTGTCCGACAGTTTCCAAGACCGCGGCACGACGCTTCCGGTCACCTTTATCGAAACCATCCGCGCCGGTGAGAAATCCGGTAACTTGGAGCAGTCGTTCAGCCGTATGCAAACGTATTACGAGAAATCGGCTAAAACCAAAGGTAAGGTCAAATCGGCACTTACCTATCCGGCATTCGTCGGCGTTGTCTCCGTCGTCGTTATCGTTATCATTATGGTGGTTGCGGTGCCTATGTTCAAATCCACCTTCGAAGAGCAGGGCGGTGAATTGCCGGTTCCGACCAAAATGCTTATCGCGATGTCCGAGTTTATGACCAAGCACTTTATTTTACTTGCCGGTATTATTGCGGCCATTATTTTGGCGTATCGTATTTTTGCCCGTACCGACGTGGGACGCGAAAAAATCGCCATGTTTATGCTGAATATGCCGGTGCTCGGCAAGGTAAACAGTATGAACTGCGCCAGCCAGTTTGCCAACACCTTCGTCAATATGTTCTCCGCCGATTTGACCGTTGTGGAGGCCATCAACGTGACGGGTAAGGTTATCAACAACTACGTCGTCAGTCGCGCGGTGCTCGAAATGAACGCCGGTATCGAAGCGGGTCGCCGTCTCGGTGACTGTATGCGGGATATCGAGTATTTCCCCGACCTGCTCAAAGAGATGACCGCCGTCGGTGAGGAAACCGGTTCGCTCGAAACCACCCTCGGCATTACCGCGGAATATTATGACAACGAGGTGGACCTTGCAACCACCAAAGCAACCGCCCTTATCGAACCGCTTATGATCGTGTTCTTGGCCGTGTTCGTCTGCTTCGTTCTGTTGTCCGTGTACCTGCCGATGTTCTCCATGTACGACAACGTGGACTAATACAACAAAATCCCTCGGGAGGGGAGACATCCCCTCCCGCAAGGGTTGTTTTAAGGAGGGATACCAATGCTTCCCGTTTTCGAAACTTTCGGAAACTTAAACTACCTCAAAGACAGTACGGGGACGTTTATCTACATCCTGTGTGTGGTCGCGTTGTTCGGTATGTGTATGGGCAGTTTCTTAAACTGCGCGGCGTGGCGCATCGTTCACGAAGAATCGGTGCTTCACGGGCGCTCTCATTGCGCGAAATGCAACCATCCGCTTGGATTTTTCGACTTGATTCCGCTGTTCAGTTACGTCTGCCTCGGCGGTAAATGCCGTTATTGCGGACAAAAAATCGCGTTCCGTTATCTGCTGGCGGAGTTGCTCTCTGCCGCGGTGTTCGTGTCCATTCTCGTGGGCTTCGGCTTCACGCTGATGGCGCTGGAAGCGGCGTTTTTGGCGGCGATTCTTCTGTGTATTTCGTTTGCCGACTTGGAGGATTACCTCGTTCCCGACCGACTGATTATCGCCGGTATCGCGGGGCGGTTGGTGTTCGTCATCACGTCCGGCATTTTGGAACACTCGCTGTGGAAGGATTTGCTGAACACCGTCATCGGCGGTTTTGCCGTGGCGCTTCCGCTGTATCTACTGGTTATCATCGCCGACAAGGTGATGGACAAAGAAACCATGGGCGGCGGCGATATCAAGATGATTTTTATGATCGGACTCTATTTCCGTTGGCAATGCAGTCTGTTCATTATGATTGTGGCGTGCATTTTCGGTATGATTTTCGGTATCGTCAACAACGCCCGTCAAAAGGATGCGGAACCCATTGAGGTTCCGGATGCCTCCGCTTCGACGGAGGAAATCCTGGCCGCTATCGAGGCGAAGGAAGAGCAAAAACTCATTCCGTTCGGCCCGTCGATTGCGGCGGGAACGTGGGTGGCTATGTTCTTCGGCAGTTTTGTCGTGGACTGGTACCAGAGTTTATTCAATTTCTAACGAATATCCCACCGATTCGGTGTGATAGATACAGTACTTAAAAAATTTAGGGTTACAAGGGAGGAAACGGGATGTTAGGGATCGACATCGGAAATAACGAGATTAAGATCACAGCCCGCAAAGGTGACACCATTCGTATGGTGAGTGAGAAATTGCCGACCAACTTGGTCAAAGACGGCGTTGTGCAGTTGCAGGATGCCATGGCGGATTTTATCAAAAATATCCGCAAAAAATACAAATTGCCGGGCGGCGACTGTTCGCTGATTTTGCCGCCGTCGCAGGTGTTTTGCCGTCACATTCATTTTCCGGTAATGGAAGAGGAACGTTTGCGCATCAACCTGCCGTATGAGATGCGTGACTATTTGTCCGGCGAGAGCGATCGTTATTTCTACGATTATCTCGTAGACGACGTGCCGAAAGACGAATCCGGCGCGCCGATGGGCATTGAGACGACGGCCGCCGCAGTGCTCAAAACCACCGTGGTGGAGAACTCGCTGATGCTGCAAAGCGCGGGCCTTAAACTGGTTACCGCGATTCCGCAGGAGATGGCGTATCGCAACCTGCTGATGCAGAACCCCGAGATTGCCGAGGGCAAGAACGACTACTGCATCGTGGATATCGGACACTTGTCGACGCACGCCTATTTCTATAAAGGCACCCAGCACGAGGCAACCAAACTCATTGACGTGGGGTGCACGTCCATCGATATGGCGATTGCCGAAGCGATGGACGTGGACGTGTATGTCGCGGGCGCGTATAAAGAGACCAACCACAACTCCGCGCTCGATCAACCGCAATGCGAAGAGGTGTATAACCACATCGCGTTCGAGATTATGAAAGCCCTCAACTTCTACGGCTTTACGAGCAACGCGGAAAACGCTCAGCACATCTATTATGCGGGCGGCGGTTCGGAAATTCAGCCGCTTCTCCGCGTGATTACCGAAACCACCGGACTTACGGCGCGCAGCGTTAACGACCTGCTCCCCGAGAAGTTCCAAAATCCGTATGCTACCCGCTGCGCTCTGTCGCTCGGCGCTACGTTACAGTAAGGAGGGGAGTCACAGATGGCTAAAGAGAAGAAAGAAAAGAAAGTAAAAGAAGCCCCCGAAGCCGCGGAAGGCGGCGGCAAAGGCTTAAATATGGACGTCAGTTTGGACTTTCTGAAAGACATCGGTAAAAAGAAAGCCGGTTCGGGACTTCCGAACAAACAGACCATGAACTTGGTGGTTTTGGAAAAAGGCGAAAACTCCAAAACCACCGATATCGTGCTGATTGTGCTTCTGGTCGTCATTTTGGCGGTGTTCGCCAAATTCGGCGTGCTGGATCAGTACAACAAGAAAAAAGCCGCCGAGGAAGAATATGCCGCGGCGCAGCAGGAACTCGAACAGAACAAACAACTGCTTACCCGTTACGAGGCGTTGTTCGAGAAGTTCAGCCACTATTTCAAAGCGTTCTTGACGGACGATGAACTGAAACTCGTTGACCGTATCGACCTCATCGATATGCTGGACGAACACCTCTTTAACGTCGCCGAAATGCAGAGTATCAATATTAACGGTAACACCATCGGTATCAGTTTCTATGACGTTACGCTGGAGCAGGTCGGTCAACTTGCCCAGGATTTGAGCGATAACGAGTTGGTTACCAACGTCGATCTGCAAACGGCAAGCACCAACAAAGACAAGAACGGCAACGTGCTGACCGGTACACAAAAAGTGTTGACCGCGACCATTACGTTGCAAGTGCAGATTCCGCCGGAGGAAGAACCGGCAGAGGAAGTGTCCGATGAGGAGGTGAGCGCACAATGACGAACAAATCGAGCAGTCGTGATAAAATTATGATGGGCGTTTTGGCGCTCGTTGTTGTGGCCGCTTTGTGGTATTTGCTCTTCTTCACGCCGAACAAAGCCCGCATCGAAGAATTGCGCGGCTCAGAGGAGGGAGGCCCCGGCCTGATTCAAATGACTAAAGATGAAAACGCCGGTGTCGTGGAAGATATCAACGTGCTCAAAGGTTGGATGGAGGACCTCGGGCTGTCTATCGAAGACGCGGATGACGAGGAGAAAATCACCAACTTCACGAAGATTGCCGACTACAACAACTTGGTGCAGTTGACGGATGAGATCAACCAGATTCTCGGCGTGACCGAGACATTCTCACTCAACTTTTCGACTCCTACGCGCGGGGAAAACTGTTGGCGTCGGGATATCGCTGTTACCTTCAAAACGGCATCTCGCGAAGATGCCTACGACGTGTTGCGCCGTTTTAATGAGATGGAACACGGTTGTTTGATCAGCAACATTACTTTCTCGATTACACAGGGTGATGTTGGCGCCCAGTCCGCTTCCGTTTCTTGTGGCATTTCCATTTTCGAGTATGAAAAGACAGAAGTAGTAGCCGAAGTAGTCTACTAATCCCTTAACCCAAATAAAAGACCCTCTGTCAACGACAGAGGGTCTTTTTGTGTGTGTTTGTATACGTTTGTACGTGCTGGTTATCGAAACGAGAGTTACGGCAACTCGTTTTCGTGCTTTTTCGGGCGGCCCATCAACCGGTCAATGGCGGCACGGGGCGATTCGCCTTCGTAACACACGCGGTAGCACGCATCGATAATAGGCATTTCCACGTCGTATTGTTCGGCAAGGCGAACGGCGGTTTTTACCGCCAAATAGCCCTCGACGGTGCCGACGGCTTTGGTGGCCTCTTCCGGCTTCACGCCCTGCCCGATGAGAATACCGGCGCGGCGGTTGCGGCTGTGCATACTGCCGCAGGTGACGATGAGGTCGCCCATACCGGACAGCCCCGAGAAGGTGTGCTCGTTTCCGCCGGCAGCGGCACCGAGCCGCATCATTTCCGCAAGTCCGCGGGTCATCAGCGCGGCTTTGGTGTTGTCGCCCATCTGCAACCCGTCGCAGATGCCGGCAGACAGCGCAATTACGTTTTTGAGCGCACCGCCGAGTTCCACGCTGACCACGTCTTCGGTGATGTAAATGCGGAACACCGGATTCATCAGCAAATCCTGCACCGCTTTGGCGGTAGCGAGGTCTTTGGAGGCCGCCACCACCGAGGTGGGCACGCCGCGACCGACCTCTTCCGCGTGGGACGGGCCGGACAATACTGCTACGCGCGCGGTGGGCAGCGTTTCCTCGATGATTTGCGAAAAGCGTTTGCAACTGGTTTCTTCCAGTCCCTTGGTGGCGATGGCGAGAATGCCGCCGTCTTTGAAATAGGGGCGAATGCGCGCGGCGGTCTGTTCCAGCGCGAACGACGGGGTAACCATCAGCGTTAAATCCGCATCGGCAACGCAGGATTCGTCGGTGGTCAGTTTCATCGACGAGGGAATCGCCACGCCGGGAAGCAGACGGCGATGCTCGCCGTGCTCGCGGATTTCGTCAATTTCCTGTTGAAACGGAGACCAGAGGGTGACGTTGTGGCCGAAGCGCTGTGCCATAACGGCGAGCGCCGCGCCCCAACCGCCGGAGCCCAAAACGGTAATGTTTGCCATAACTTATTCTCCTTGTTCGGTGTTTTCGGGTGTTTCGGAGGCGGGTTTGCTTCCGAAACGGTTTTCGGTGCCGTTTAAGATGCGGCGGATATTCGGGATGTGTTTCAAAAACACAAGAAGCACCGCCGCGCCCATCATCGCGGTACAAAACCCGCAAACGGTGGGGTCGGCGTTGTCTATAAAACGGGGGAAGAGGTAGGTGGCGGCGACCATACCGAGCCCGCCGCAAAGCGACGAGGCGGACACCATACGCGTAATCGCCACCACAGCGGCAAATACGCCGAGGGCCACAAGCGCCGCCCGCCAATCCAAAATCAGCCCGAGTCCGAGCGTGGCGACCACGCCTTTGCCGCCGCGGAAGCCGAAATAGACGGGGTAGAGGTGACCGACGATACAAAAGAGACCCGCGAGATACCCGCCTACGTATTTGAGATACGTGGGGTCGAAGTCGCCTACGCTCAAATGCACTAAAATATATTGCCCGAGCAGGACGGCCACAAGACTTTTAAGCAGGTCGCCGCATCCGGTGAGCAGCGCGGGTCCCCAGCCCTGCGTGCGCAGTACGTTGGTGGCACCGGCGTTGCCGGAGCCCACGTCGCGGATGTCGCCGCCTTGCCGTATTTTGGTGAGAATGATGGCGGTGTTGATACTGCCGAGCAGGTAGGCGACAAACGCCGCAAGCGCCATCGGCAGGGCGCAGCACCGGGTTATTTCAAGAAGAGCAGTCCACATACGCACAAACTCCCATTTTTAATTTCCATACAATTTCTATTATACTCTTTGGCTTTCGGAATGTCAATTCTCCTTCCGCTTTTTCCCTCGAAAGATAATCGCAAAAAAGCGAATTTTTTCCTTGAAATCCGACAAGAATTGCGGTATAATAAACTCGTATTTAAAAATCGGAAGGCGTGTGGGACGTATGATGAAAATCGGATTCGATAATGACCGGTATTTGAAGATGCAGTCGGAGCATATCCGCGAGCGCATTCAACAATTCGGCGGCAAACTCTATTTGGAGTTCGGCGGCAAATTGTTCGACGATTACCATGCCTCTCGCGTTCTCCCCGGGTTCCAGCCGGACAGTAAGGTGCGGATGCTTCTCCAAATGAAGGACGAGGCGGAAATCGTCATCGCCATCAACGCGGGCGACATCGAGAAAAACAAAGTCCGCGGCGACCTCGGCATCACCTACGACTTGGACGTGCTGCGCCTGATTGATGCGTTCCGCGGCATCGGCTTGTTCGTCGGCAGCGTGGTCATCACCCGCTACACCGACCAACCCGCCGTGGTGGCGTTTGAAAAACGGCTGGAATCGCTCGGAATGACGGTGTATCGCAACTATACGATTGCCGGTTATCCCTCGAACATCCCGCTGATTGTCAGCGACGACGGCTACGGTAAAAACCAGTTTATCGAAACTTCCCGCCGCCTTGTTGTGGTGACCGCGCCCGGTCCGGGCAGCGGCAAAATGGCGGTGTGTCTGTCCCAGCTCTATCACGAGCACAAACGCGGCAATCGCGCCGGCTACGCGAAGTTTGAGACGTTCCCGATTTGGAACTTGCCGTTGAAACACCCCGTCAACCTCGCCTACGAAGCGGCGACTGCCGATTTGGACGACGTGAATATGATTGACCCGTTCCATTTGGAGGCCTACGGTGAAACCACCGTCAACTACAACCGCGACGTGGAGATTTTCCCCGTGCTTTCCGCTATTTTCGAGCGAATTTACGGCGAATGCCCCTACAAATCGCCGACAGATATGGGTGTCAATATGGCGGGCTACTGCATTGTGGACGACGAGGCGGTTTCTGCCGCCGCGCGGCAGGAAATTATCCGCCGCTACTACGCCGCGCAATGCGAGAACCGTAAAGGGCTTGCCCCTGACGAGCCGATTTACAAAATCGAACTGCTGATGAAGCAAGCGGGGGTCACCCTCGCCGACCGTCCCGCGGTGTCGGCGGCGCTGGAAAAAGCGTTGCTCACCGAAGAGCCCGCCGCCGCCATCGAATTGCCGGACGGTACGCTCGTTACCGGCAAAACCTCGCGGCTTTTGGGCGCGTGCTCGTCGGCACTTCTCAATACGCTGAAAATTTTCGGCGGCATCGACGACAGCATTCATCTCTTGTCGCCCGAGGTGTTAGAGCCGATTCAGCAACTGAAAACCGACTATCTCGGCAACCACAACCCGCGGCTTCACGTGGACGAAATTCTGCTCGCGCTGTCGGTGTGCGCCGTGACGGACGAAAACGCCAAGCGTGCGCTCGACCAACTGCCGAAACTGCAAAATTGCCAACTGCACTCGTCGGTGATTTTGTCCCAAGTGGACGATAAAACGCTGAAAAACCTCGGCATTATGGTCACTTGCGAGCCGAATTACCAGACCAAAAAACTCTATCACCGTTAAAAGTGAACCTCAAAGGCGTAAAGGCAAGCACCTTTACGCCTTTGTTTTGTAAAGAAACCGTAAATAATAGGAAGAAATCGCAAAATTCGCTTGATTTTTCCAAAAAAACGGCTATAATAGAATTTAGCACTCGTAAAGTGTGAGTGCTAAAACGTCTATTTTTTCATTGACATAAAAGGGAGGCAAAGGTATGAACATCAAACCGTTAGCGGACCGCGTGGTGCTGCAATTCGTCGAAGCGGAGGAGACTACCAAAAGCGGTATCATCCTCGCGGGTGCGGCGAAAGAGAAACCGCAGGTCGCGGAAATCAAAGCGGTCGGCCCCGGCGGCGTTGTGGACGGCAAAGAAGTCCAAATGTACGTCAAGGTCGGCGACAAAGTGCTTACGAGCAAATACGCCGGCACCGAAGTGAAACTCGACGGCGTGGAGTATATGATTGTCCGCCAAAACGACATTCTTGCGATTGTCGAATAATTTTTTTGAAGGAGACTTTGCATTATGGCAAAACAGATTTTGTACGGCGAAGAAGCCCGCAAAGCGCTGCAAACGGGTGTGGATAAACTCGCCGATACCGTGAAAATTACGATGGGCCCGCGCGGCAGAAACGTGGTGCTCGACAAACAGTACGGCGCGCCGCTGATTACCAACGACGGTGTGACCATTGCGAAAGAAATCGAACTCGAAGACCCGTTCGAGAATATGGGTGCGCAACTCGTCAAAGAGGTCGCGACCAAAACGAACGACATCGCCGGTGACGGCACGACCACCGCGACCCTGCTCGCGCAAGCGCTTATCCGCGAGGGGATGAAAAACGTGGCGGCGGGCGCGAATCCGGTCGGTGTCAAACGCGGCATCCAAAAAGCCGTAGACGCGGTGGTGGCGCGTGTGGCCGAGAACTCGAAAACCGTTTCCGGCTCGACCGATATCGCCCGCGTGGCGACCATCTCCGCCGGTGACGAAGCCATCGGCAACCTGATTGCCGAGGCGATGGAGAAAGTCTCCGCCGACGGGGTTATTACCATCGAGGAGTCCAAAACCGCCGACACCTATTCCGAGGTGGTCGAGGGTATGCAGTTTGACCGCGGCTACATCACGCCGTATATGGTCACCGATACCGACAAAATGGAAGCGGTCATCGACGATGCATTCCTGCTGATTACCGACAAGAAAATCTCCAACATCCAAGACATTCTGCCGCTGCTCGAACAGGTGCTGCAGGCGGGCAAAAAACTCGTCATCATCGCCGAGGACATCGAGGGCGAGGCGCTGACCACCCTCATCGTCAACAAACTCCGCGGCACGTTCACCTGCGTTGCGGTCAAAGCCCCCGGCTTCGGTGACCGCCGCAAAGAGATGTTGCAGGATATCGCGACCCTCACCGGCGGTACGGTCATCTCCGACGAGGTCGGTTTGGACCTCAAAGAAACCACCATCGACCTGCTCGGGCGCGCCCGTCAGGTGAAGGTGCAAAAAGAGAACACCATCATCGTGGACGGCGCGGGCGACGCGAATGCGATTGCCGGTCGTGTGGCGCAAATCCGCACCCAAATCGAAAACACCAATTCCGATTTCGACCGCGAGAAACTGCAAGAGCGTTTGGCGAAACTCGCGGGCGGCGTGGCGGTTATCAAAGTCGGTGCCGCGACCGAAGTCGAGATGAAAGAGAAAAAACTCCGCATCGAGGATGCGCTTTCCTCCACCAAAGCCGCGGTGGAAGAGGGCATCGTCGCGGGCGGCGGCGTGGCGCTTGTCAACGCGCTCGCGGTGCTTGACCCGATGATTGAAGCCGCCGACGGCGACGAGAAAACCGGTCTTTGCATCGTCAAAAAAGCGCTCGAAGAGCCGGTGCGCCAAATCGCGCTCAACGCCGGTATGGAGGGCAGCGTGATTATCGACAAAATCCGCACCAGCGACAAAGTCAACTACGGTTACGACTTCGCCGGTGATGCCTATACCGATATGTTCGAGGCGGGCATCGTCGACCCGACGAAAGTCACCCGTTCCGCGCTGCAAAACGCGGCATCGGTCGCGGCGATGGTGCTGACCACCGAGTCGCTCGTCACCGATATCAAAGAGCCGCAACCGGCGATGCCGGCGGGCGGCGCCGATATGGGCGGTATGTATTAAGCCAAAAGAAAAGAGCAGGACGTGAGTCCTGCTCTTTTTTTATGTGTTGTTTAGAACGTGGCGACCAGTTCTTTTAAGTACGCTTTGAATTCTTCGCCGAGGTCGGGGCGGGAGAGGGCAACTTCGCAGTTCGCCTGCAAAATGCCGAGTTTGTTGCCCATATCGTAGCGCGTGCCGGTGAACGGAACGCCGGTCATACCGACGGTCCGCGCGAGCATTTTCATCGCATCGGTCAACTGGATTTCGCCGCCCGCGCCGGGTGCGGTCTGTTCCAAAATCGGGAAGATGTCCGGTGTCAGCACCACGCGCCCGAGGATGGCGTAGGGGGACATCACCTCGTCCGGCTTCGGCTTTTCAATCATATCCGATACGTAAAAACATCCGTCGCCGGTCGGCTCGATTTTGACCGAACTGTATTTGCCGATGGCTTCGGCGGATACTTCGTGAATGCCCAAAACGCCTTTGCCGTGGGCTTCAAACGCGCGGCACAGTTGGGCGCAGGCGGGGTCTTCGCCGATAATCACGTCGTCGCCGTACAGCACGGCAAACGGCTCGTCGCCGACGAACGATTTGGCGCAAAGCACCGCGTGACCGAGACCTTTCGTCTCTTTTTGGCGTACAAAGGTGATGTTCGCGAGATCGGTAATGCGGCGCACCTCGTCGAGGTCGTCGAGTTTGCCGGATGCTTCGAGCCGTTGTTCCAACTCGATCGCGTGGTCGAAGTGGTCTTCAATCAGCCCTTTGCCGCGGTTGGTGATGATGAGAATATCCTCAATGCCGGATTTGACCGCTTCTTCCACGATATACTGAATCGCGGGGCGATCGACGATGGGAAGCATCTCTTTGGGCATCACTTTGGAAGCGGGGAGCACGCGCGTGCCGAGACCCGCCGCCGGAATAACGGCTTTTTTGACTTTTGCCATGGTGAATTCTCCTTTACGATAAAAACGTCTGTATTACGAGTGGCAGGAAATACCACGCGCAATAGGAAATGAGCGCGAGTGTCGCGGACGTGCCGCCCACAACGGGAAGCATATCGCGGTAGCCGTCGCCGAATTTCTCTTTGGCGGCGCGGATTTTGTTGAGGCAGGAATGCTCGTAAATCGCGTTGCCGAAAATGCCGAAAAACAGGTGGATGGCAAGCGATACAATCGTCAACAGCGAAATGAGGGACAGATAGCGGTTAAATGCATCGTCCACCATACATTCTTGAATACGCGCCATCATATCGGCGTAACTGCCGCCGGTGGCGAACAAATCCAATTTGACGACTTCGATATAGTTGATAAGCACCTGTTGGAGCAGTGAAAAGACAAGTGCCAAAACGCCCATCAGGTGGCATTTGCGATAGAGCAGCCAAAACGGGGTAAAGATGAACGCGGCCCAGTTCCATTTGGCGGTTTTTCCGGTCTGCTCGAATTTTTGGAAAGCCGGCATATAATAGCGTTCGTTGCGGGCGACCGTGCGGGCTACGTCCGCCGCGGTTTCGCCGCCGAGTTCCGCTTCGGGGTCAACGCCGCCGGTGTTTTGCACGGTGGCGCGGAACGGGACGTAGGTGAATTCGCGGAACGTGCCGCCGAACGAAACGGGCTTTACCGGACGGCCGCAATGACCGCAGAATTCGGCGAATTCGGGATTATCAAAGCCGCAATGCGGGCAACGGCGGGTGGCCGCTTGCTCGGTTTTCGGCACGGAATCGGTCGTTTGCGCGGTCGTTTGCGCGGTGGCTTTTTCCCGCGACCATTGTTCGGGTGTGCCGTGGGCGGCCTCAAAATGGCAATGGCCGGTTTCCATATAGCACGCGCGATGGTGCGGTGCGCCGCAAACGGGGCACACGACGATGTCGTCTTCTTTTTGGAACGGTTTTTGGCATACGGGGCAGGATTGTCCCTCGGAAAAGAACATAAAAACGCCTCCTCTCGGCGGTTACTGTCCTCTATTGTATCCGTTTTTCGGGGAAAGTGCAAGTCCATTTATAAAGATTTATAAAATGTTCACGATTTCCGCAATTTTCGTTGCATTTTCAAAGGAAAACCGCTATAATGGAAAAGATAAAAAGGAGTGTGCGCTATGAACGAGAAAGCTAAGCAGTTTTTTGAAAATATGAAAGGCAAAACCGTGGCGATTTGCGGTATCGGTAAGAATAACCGTCCCGTTATCGAGCAGTTTTTGCAAGCGGGGGCGAAGGTGCGCGCCTGCGACAAGCGCTCGTGGGAGCAGCTCGGCAACGTGGCGGAAACGCTTTCCGAAAAAGGCGTGAAACTCTGCCTCGGCGAGACCTATCTCGATAACCTCGCGGACGTGGACCTCATTTTGCGCACGCCCGGTATGAAACCGTATTTGCCCGAATTCGAAGCGGCGCGAAAAGCGGGGGTGACGGTCACTTCCGAAATGGAACTGTTCTTCGATTTGTCTCCTGCGCCGATTTACGCGGTGACCGGCTCGGACGGAAAAACCACCACGACCACCATTATCGCGGGGCTTCTTAAAGCCGCGGGCAAAACCGTGCATCTCGGCGGTAACATCGGCCGCCCGCTGCTGCCGATTATCGACGAGGTGCAACCCGACGACGTGGCGGTGGTGGAACTGTCGAGCTTTCAGTTGACAATGATGCAAAAAGCGCCGCACGTCGCGGTCGTGACCAACGTCGCGCCCAACCACCTCGACTGGCACAAAGATATGCAGGAATATATCGACGCGAAGCGCAATTTGGTGGCGTATCAAGGTGCAGGCGATCGTGCGGTGCTCAACGCCGACAACGACGTGACCGCCGATTTTGCCAAAACCGCGACGGCGGGTCAGGTGTTTACCTTCTCGCGCAAAGCACCACAGGAGGGCGCGTGGCTCAACGATAACGGCGTGCTGTGCGTGACCGTAAACGGCGAAACGACCGAGGTGCTTGCCGCTTCGGATATTCTCATTCCCGGCGTGCACAACGTCGAAAACTACTTGGCGGCGATTGCCGCGACGTGGGGCGAAGTGCCGGTGGAAACGATTGCGGAGTACGCCAAAACGTTCGGCGGCGTGCCGCATCGCAGCGAACTCGTGCGGGTGCGCGGCGGTGTCAAATGGTATAACGATTCCATCGGCAGCAGTCCGTCGCGTACGATTGCGGGGCTTAAATCCTTTGACCGCAAGGTGATTCTTATCGCCGGCGGCTACGACAAACATATTCCGTATACCCCGCTCGGCGAGGTGGCGAAAGATACCGTGAAATCCGCTATTTTGGTGGGCGCAACCGCGGGCGCGATTGAAACCGCGATTCGCGCCTATTCCGACCTGCCGATTGTAACGGTGGAGTCGATGGCGGCGGCGGTGGAAGAAGCCGACCGTCAGGCGCGCGACGGCGATATCGTCTTTATGTCGCCTGCGTCGGCGAGTTTCGATATGTATACGAATTTTGAGGAACGCGGCGACTGGTTCAAGTTCCTCGTGATGGCGTTGCCCGATGCTTGAACTGTGTAACGACAAAACGCCGTTGTCGCTCGATACGTCCCGCGAAGCGGGAGTGCGGATTGCGGCGCAAATTGCGGCGTACGGGCTTTCACAGCCGTTTTTTCTCGTCTATAAAGGCGAGGGAGGAAGCGTGCTGTCCGTCTTGGACGGCGCGGCCACGCTTCTTTCCGGCGACGATGCGGATGAGGCGCTCTGTTTTGTGGCGATGTCGCCGCAAATCACGTCCCTTCGCACCGCCGGCGAAACAGCCACCGCATTTGCGGCGGCGCGCGGGCTTGCGGTCCGCACCGGAAACGTGCTGAAAGCGC
>JAKSPN010000025.1 GCA_024404755.1 Clostridia bacterium
GAGCGTACGGTTCGCATCCGTAAGGTCGAGAGTTCGATCCTCTTCGTCTCCACCATAACGCAAAAAGCAGAACACCGCACGGTGTTCTGCTTTTTTGTTTTTTCGAAGCATAAGAAAACCCCCTCGGCGTACGCCGAGGGGGTTTTTCGTTAGGATTTACGCTTTCGAACCGAGAACCGTGGTGAGTCCCGCCAGATATTTGCGAAGCTCCAACACGTCTTTCATATTGACGTTGCCGTCGCCGTTGCAATCCGCATTCGTCATGTTGATGATCGGCATCAACCCGGCGAGTTGTTTGCGGAGGATGAGCACGTCTTTCATATTGACAAGCCCGTCATCGTTCGCATCACCGTAAAGGATGACTTCCGTACCGGTAGCCGTCGGTTCGGTTTCGGTCACCGTTGCGGTCGCAGTCGGCTCGGTGGTCGGTTTTTCTTTCACCAGAACGTCCACGCTGTTGGAAACAATCGCGTTCGCGCCGTCGTAAGCGGTCACAGTCACCGTGTAGGTGCCGACCTCAAAGCCGGACATATCGACCGCGAAGGTCTCGGTACCGGCCGCAAGCGCCGTGCAGAACACATCGTCGCCGTCGGCGTTCACCACGTCAACGAGCAGGCGGTTGGTCGCATCGAAGGTGTACTCCACGTCGAAGTTCACCGCTTTGAGCGCCTCGTCACCGAGTTCAAACTCGGTCGCATCCGCCGAAAGCGTCAGCTCCGGCTCATCGAGAGCGAAGTTCATCACAACCGTACCGTATTTTTTACCGTCCGGTTCCGCAAAGAACGGCTCTTCCCCGTTGATGGTGAACGCGATTTCCTCGCCGTTCTCCAAACCGGCTTTCAGCGCGTAGTACACTTCAATCGCGTAGACCTTACCATACTCAAACACATCGGTAGAAGCCATATCCGCATAGTGGTCCACGTCTTCGTTCGGATCGCCGGTGCCTTCGTACACGTAGGTGTACACGTCCACGAGCGACACTTTATCGGTATCGAAGGTCACCGCCACGTCCGCCGGCGTTTCGCCCGCTTTCACCGCCGCAACGGTGAAGTCAAGCGCGTCAATCGTCGTGGTGGTTTCCGGAATGGTGAAGGATTGACCGATATACGCGGAATCCCAGTAGTTGACGACAGAACTCTCCGGCTCTTGGCCGTTCAGCGTGACCGGGATCATCGAGTTGTAAAATTTGCCGCCGTTAAGGAGGGTCACGTGCATCGACATAGCGTAGGTGACACCCGCTTTGAATTTCTCGTTGGAAGCAAGCGGAGTATCCGAAGCAGTACCCTCTTCGTCCTCTTCATACCACTCAATCGTGATGGCATTGACATAGTCTCTCACAAGCTCGTCACCGAACGCAGAGATATCGGTGGGTTTTTGACCGGCTTCCGGCTCACGCACGAACATATTGAGTTCGTTCACCGTAGCGCTCGGCATAAAGTCCGGAAGCGTGACGGTCACGATACCGGTGGCATCATCATACTTGCCGTTCAGCGGTACCGTCGGTCCGATCAGGCCGTCCGGAGCCAAGTAGTATTCCGTAAGGTCGGTCAACGTAAAGCGGTCTTTCAGTTTGAACGAGATCTCGCCGCGATAGGTGTTGCCGCTCGTGAAGCGCTCGGTACTCTCCATCTTCACGGCGTTTGCCTCAACGTAGGTATCGCCCTCGCAGTAGGTCCAGGAGAAGTTCAGTTTGCCGTCCACCATCGGCATGGCGATAGGTGTATAGCCCTGATACCCTTTCACCGCAGCAGACACGTCCGCCGAAGTCATCGTGGCATCCGGCTCGGCCATTTCCACGACGACGTAGCGGA
Organism: Clostridia bacterium; assembly: GCA_024404755.1. Taxonomy (GTDB): domain Bacteria; phylum Bacillota; class Clostridia; order Oscillospirales; family Acutalibacteraceae; genus RGIG426. The sequence continues at coordinate 1,812 of JAKSPN010000025.1, forward strand.
TCGTGTCTTTCAGCGGAGCAAACAAAACGCCGACTTTCAGCAAATTGGTCTCGTCGTCATAAAGCACGTCGCTTTCCGCAACGACACCGTCGGCGGTCACGGAGAATACCATCGTTTCTTCGTCGAAACGGAGCGTGTCTTTAAGCGTGCCCTGCGCGATGACCGCGTATTCCTCGCCCGGCATAAAGATGTCGTCATCCGCCATCTCGGTGCCCGTTTCGCCGTCCATTTTATACCAGGTAAAGGTCGGTTCGTCTTTGTAATCCTCGTCAAACGCGTGTCCGATCCACTCCATGTCGCTCGGAGTGTAGCCGATAACAGGCGCGCCGACTTCGATCTCCAATTCGCAATCGTAATGCACTTTGTAGAAGGTCAAATCGAACGGCTCGCTGAACGCCACCGTTCCGTCCGCGAATTTCGCGCCGACCGTCCACGAGAGCGTGGCGCCCGGAAGGACGTCATCGAAAGTGGGATTCAGCAAATAGCTCGACTCCATTTTCGGATCAATCGTCGCTTTCAGTACGTAGTCGCCGTCGTTGTAACGGTCATAGTAGAGATAGACTTCGGAAATCTCTTCCTCGCCGACGTTCCAACCGATTTCGATGTCTTCATCGGTGCCGACGGTTTCGTTCTTGTCGTCGTCCCACCAAGAGCACTCGGCTTCGGTAGCCGACAACACCGGCGTTACCGTGTGCGGAGCGCGGTCGAGTTCGACTTTCTCATAGTAGTTAAGAGAATACCATGCGGGATTCTCCACCGGTTCCTCATCGTCCGCGTATTCGTACGCGGTCAGCATAAGCATATTCACGTAATCGCTGCCGCCGACGTAAATCGCCTGGGTTTTACCCTCGACCGAAACAAAACCGCTTGCAGGCGAATCGTACAGATTGTAGGTGTAGATACCGTACGCGTAGGGAGAATTCTCAAACTCGCCGAAGTTCGCCGAAACGGTGAAGTTCGCCGGAGATTGCAGATACGTGCTGTAAGCATACACGCCGTAAGTGCCGTAACTCTCGCTCAACGTGATGGTCACGTCGGCGTTGTTTTTGTTATAGAGTTTTTGGGCGTAGATACCCTTCGCTTCGCCCGCCGCGCCGGTCATGTTGATGGCGATTTCGCCGTCCGCTTCAAAATACACGTCATAACTCTCATAGTCCGCGTTGATACCGTAGGTGTAGCCGTTATGGTTACTCTCGACGTTGACCGTCAGCGTACCGTCGCCCACAAAGTGGATGTCGCTATACGCGAAGATACCCATCACGTAGGAGTTCAAATCATCTTTCACGGTGATGGTGTTGTCGCCGACCAGTTCGATATACAGCGGCTCGCTGTAACTACTGTAAATGCCGGCGGTGTCGACGTTCACACAGCTATAAGAGTCGATGTCGGCGTTGTTCAGCGTCAACGTATGGACACCGCGGTCATAATCATAGGCATACGCCACCGTGCCGTCGCCGAACACGTCGTCTTGGTTATTGCTGGTCACGCGCCTGCCGCCGACGTAAATGTCGTAAACCGCGCCGGTGCCGGTACCCTCGCCCGCGGCGGTTTTCAGCGTCTTGCACGCTTCGCGCACGGAAGCATCCAGGCAAAAGTCGGGGTTTTCCGCGACTTCGCCGCCATACACGTTGCTGGTGAGGTATTTGGCGGTAAACTCCGAATCGTTATACACGCTGTTTCTGGCATACAGCGCCGAGCCGCCCACCGTCAACGAGACGTTCGGGGAGTCGATGCCGCAGTCATCGTCGCAATAGAAGCCGTAGGTGTTTTCCACATCGGGCGTCGTCACCGTGATGGCGACGGTGTCGTACACCCAAACGTCGTCGTGGGTGTAGATGCCGTAGGAACAGCCGTCTTCCACCGTCGATGCCGGAACGAGAATGGTCAAACTGCCGTCACCGTAGAAGGTGAGGTCGCAGTCGCTGAACATACCGCAGATGTACTGCACACCGGACACGTCCGCTTCGGTCAAATCGATAACGTTTTCGCCGATGAGTTCAATGGACAAGTCGCCCCACTCGGCATAAAAACCGCCGAAATCTTGGTCGCCGTACATTTTCGTTCCGGAGGTGATGTTGGCGTTGTTGAAAACAAAAGCGGACTCGCTCGGATTGAAGGACACGGTGCCGTCGCCGAGCACGTCTTCCGCATTTTTGGCGGTCACTTTCGTGTCGCCGACGTAGATGTTATATTCCTTTTCGGAATCGGAGCGCAGGAACACGTATTTTGCCGTTTCCTCCGAGTTGGTTTCCGTATCCGGCGCGGCCAAATCGTCTTCGCTCATGGTTTGCGCACAAAGCGTGGTGTAGTCGCCTTCTTCAATATAGCGGTACGGAATCGTGCCGTCTCTTCCCACAAAGGCGGTGGTGTTGCCGATAAAGCGCACACCGTGGTCCACGTCTTCTTCGTATTTGCCGCCGTACAGGTAGAAACTCCACGCATACGCGCCGAAACTATTGATAGCCGTGCCGCTGATAAAGGTGCAGTCGCCGAAACCGTACAGATACGCGTCATCCACGTACATACCCATAGAAGTGTAGTTCGTGTTGCCGCCGACCGCCGTCAAATCGCTGCTGCCGTAGGTGTAGAAGTCATCCGACAGATAAACACCGCAGGAGCACTCGTCCGCGTTACCGGCATACGCCGTCAAATCGCCGCTGCCGTGCAGTTCGAGGTCATCCGACGAGTACACACCGTAGGAAAACCCTTGTGAATCGCCGGCATACACCGTCAAGCTGCCGCTGCCGGTGAGACAAATGCTGTCTTCGTCGTTGGAAAGGCCGATGGTGCCGGTCGGTTTTTTCTCCATGGCATCCATCGCATCGCGCAAGTCGATGACGTTGTCACCGACCAGGCGAATATTCGTGTCATAGTAATTGTGCGAAACAACACCGAGCACGACGTCTTCCTCTTCGTCGTAAGAATAGCCGGTGATGTTCGCGTTATCGAAAACGAGTTCCCATTTGTCCGTGTCAAAATACACGGTACCGTCGCCGAGAACGTCGTCTTTGTTCTCCATCGTCAGTTGCACACCGCCGATTTCGATATCCGGGAATTCCGAGAAAAACGCCCCGAAATAGCGCAATTGTTCGATTTTAGCGAGCAAATCCGTGCCGTAAAGCGAACGGTAATCATCATCGTCCGGCGTTACAAGGCCGCCTTCACACCCGGTAAACTCAAAGTTCGTAAGCGTGGGAGCCGTGCTGAACACCGCCGTTCCCGCCGTCATCTCATAAGGAGCGTTGCCGAGCACAACGTTAATGCTCGAACCGACAAACGCATAACTTTCCGCCGCATTGCCAACGGTAAACGTCATGAATCCGACAGGGCCGTACATCACTCGATCGGTAGCGACGTCAATGGTCAGCGCACCGTCGGCAACAAGGCCTGCCGCAAAATCTTTTGCGGGCGGAATTTTGCCCATAATGCAACCGTCGCCGGTCACGTTCAGGTCGCCGTTCGCCTTGATACCGGCGATAGCGTCCTTTACGTCGGCGCTGTAAAGATCGATGTGCACACTACCCGTCAACACCACGTTCAGGTCGCTGTTGGAATAAATACCAAAGCTCCCCTCTTCGGTGTCGTAGGTGTCGTAGATGCCGGTTTCTCCGATGGTCAACGTGTGCGTGTACTTATCGTAAGACACGGTACCGTCGCCGAGAACGTCGGCTGCGTTGTCCGCCGTGACTTCAATGCCGCCGACGTACACTTGCTCCATCATTTTGGCGAGCGTGGTCAGCGGTGCGAAGGTGCACAGCATCGCCACGCACAGCAAAACGCTGAACAAACGCATGGTGAAAGATTGTTTCTTCATACTTTCTCCTCCTTAATAAAATGGGCTTGCACGGTGTCGCGCAAGTCGGTGATAAAGTAGACAGTTTATTATACCATATCTCTTTCGTTGCTGTCAATCCGATTCCGTTTCCAAAAACAGGCAAAAATCGTGTAAAATAGAGCTGTTTTTGCCAAAAAAATCCCCGCAGTCAAACGACTGCGGGGATTTTCAAAAGACGCGCTTATTTTTTGCCGCCGGAACGCTCTTTCGCGGCTTTTTTCGCCTCGCGTTTGTTCATCCAAGCGACCCACGCCGGAATGCACAGGAACGTAGAGGAGAAGAAGCCCGCCACAACGCCCACCGCCATCGGAATGGCGAAGGAGATGATGGCATCAAGGTTCTCAACGAAGGCAACCACCGCCACCGTCGCAATCGCGAGGAAGGTGGTGATGAAGGTGTTGAGGTTGCGCTTGAATGTCTCGTTCAAACTGACGTTGGCGACCTCGGTAAGCGGCGCTCTCAACTTACGGCGGTTCGCACGCACACGGTCGTACACAACGATGGTGCCGTTGAGCGAGTAACCGAGGATGGTCAGCACCACCGCAACGAAGTTGTCGTTCAGCGGGATGCGGAACAGCACAAACGCGAAGTAGGCAATCGTCAAGTCGTGCAAAAGCGCGACCATCGCCATGACACCCGCCGGCCAGCCGCCGATTTTACGGAAGCGGAGACCGACGTAGATGATGAGCACCACGGCGGCAATCGCCACGGCGACCATACATTTGAGGAAGAACATCTTGCCCATCGTCGATTGGATGGAGTTGATGCTGTCCTGGGTCAGTTTGTTGGCGGCGAAGTTTTTGGTCAAACCGTCCGCGAGTTTGGTCACCTCGTCGGTGCCGAGTTCGTCGGTGGTGTAGATGTTGATGAGTTGATATTTCTCATCCGAGCCGGAAGCGGTCGCCTCGGACAACTGCACGTCGAGCGCGTTCAGTTTGAAGTCTTTGCTCAGGTAGTCCACAACGGCCTGCTCGGTCAAATCGCCCTCATACGCGAATTTCGCGAGCGTACCGCCTTTGAACGCAACGTCCACGCTGGTGCCGAGAATGAGGTTGAGGATGAGGCAGATGAGAATGAGGCCGCCCGCGAACATCCAGAGGTATTTGCTGTTTTTCACGTAGGCGAAATTGCCCTTAAACAAGTCTTTCATTCGCGAACACCTCCAATCAGCCACGGTTTGCGGAAGATCTTAAAGCGGGTGACGGACTGCAACATAAGGCGGGAAGCAAACACGCCCATGATGAAGTTGAAGATGATACCCATGAGCAGCGTGTAACCGAAGGAATACACCGTACCGGTGGTCGCCGCCGGGAACATAAACAGGAACGGATAGAGGATTTTCGCAAAGAGGCCGGAAGGCGGTCCGAACACGCCCATCAGGATAACGGCGACGAGCATGGTCGTGACGTTGCCGTCGAAGATGGCGGAGAAGGACGATTTGCAACCGGTGGCAATCGAGCCGTCAATCGTTTTGCCGAGGCGCGCTTCCTCACGGATACGCTCGGCGGTGATGACGTTCGCGTCAATACCCATACCGACCGACAGGATGATACCGGCGATACCGGGCAGGGTCAGCGTAAAGCCGTTCAGGAAACTGAAATAACCGGACACCGCGGCAATCGAACCCGCGACCTGACCGGCCAGCGCGATAACCGCGATAACACCGGGCAGACGGTAGGTAAGGATGATGAAAATCGCAATCAGGATAAACGCGATAATACCGGCAAGCACCATCGCATCCAAAGCGGACGCGCCGAGGGTCGGCGAGATGGAGCCGTAGTTGGCAACGACGATGTCGAAGTCGAGCGCACCGGCGTTGATGAGGTTGGCGAGGTCGGTGGCGCTTTCAAGGTCGAAACCGCCGGAGATGCTCGCGCTGCCGTCGCCGATAACCGCGTTGACTTTCGGATACGAAATCATATCGTGGTCGAGCCAAATGGAAATCGTGCCGCCGCTTTCATACTGCTTTTTAGTGGCGGTGGCGAACGCCTCTTTACCGGATTCGAGCAATTTCAGCGAGACGGCGTATTCGCCCGACTCGTTGTCGAAATAGACGGTGGCGTTATCCACGTCCGCACCGGTCAGCACCAAGTCGCCGGTCGGCACTTGATAGGTGTTGCCCTCGGCATCGGTCTCGGTCGTGGTCTCGTGGCCGTAGTAGAACGCGAGACGCGCGGTTTGACCGATTTCCGCCAAAGCGGCCTGCGGGTCAAAGTTGGTTTCGTCGCTCTTCCACGGGAAGCGGACGATAACCGACTGGTTGGCGGTGTCGGCATAGACCTCGTAGTCGGTGATACCGTCCGCCACGAGACGCAGTTCAATAACGTCTTTTACGCCTTGAATCTGGTCGTCGGTGACACCGGTCACGCCTTCGGCGGGTTTGAACGTAGCGTCCACACCGCCGCGAATGTCGATACCGAACCGAATATCGGATGCGCCTTTAATCACCGCATCGCGCCGGTCGCCGAAGTTTTGGTACACACCGAAGAACGAGGTGTACACAAGGGCGGCGATGACGACGAACACGATGAAAAAGGCGGCTTTCGGGGTTCGTTTCATCTGATAGACCTCCTACATCCTTTGCTTTTTACAAAGGACAAAAATAGACGGTATATATTATAGTCAACTTTTCCCGAAATGTCAATCATTTCCCCACATTCTTTTGTGTTTTCTCATAAAAAAATCGGGACACGCCGTCGCGTGTCCCGATGAAGTTCGTTTTTAGTCGTCAATCCGACGGGAATACAAGCCGAAAATGTCGTCGCCGCCGCGCGCCACTTCCTCGCGGGCGCTCATAATCGGGTCACGCACTTCCTGCTCCTTTTCATCCGAAGAGAAGATGTCCTGACTGCCCGCGGGCTGAATACCGAGCACCGCGCGCATAAATTCTTCCTCGTCCGCCCGTTGCTGTTCGTCGTCCGGGGTTTCGCCGTCGTAGTAGGAATCATCTTCCGGGTCGGCGTAGTCGAGCGCATCCTCCTGCCCTTTCTTGCGGAAGAAGAACCAATAGGTCAAGAATCCGCACGCAAGCAGGAACAGCACACCCGCCGCAATCAGCACGATAAACAGCGTTTGCAGCGGCGAACGCCCGCCGACAACCGCCGCGGCTTTGCCGTCAACAAAACCGACCAGCGTATAATAGCCGAGCGCCGGGGTGCGGAACGAAATCGTCCCGTTTTCCGCTTTCACTTGGGTAAGCGAGGTCAGCGTGTTGTCGCCGGTCATGGCGATACCGAACGATTTGCATTTTTTCATCGTTGCCGGAACGGGGATTTTCACGTCGAACATCAACTCTTCGCCGCAATCCGACACGTCGGTCACGTGCAGTTCCTCGTCGCCGATTAAGAAATCCAGCGCCAAGCCGAACGTCACCGCAATCGCTTTTTCGGCGGTGGATTCGGAGAACATACTCTCGCTCTGTTTGGCGGTTTCGATTTGCTCGGCGGTCACCGCTTTATACGGCGAAGCGGTCAGCGAGCCCACCAGCGTGCCGCCGTAGAGTTTGGTCAGCGCCTCGTAGTTTTCTTTGCTGACGACCAGCCGCCCACTCTTGTTGAACGAGCCGATTTTCAGTTTCATCGCGGACAGCACCGCTTTATCCACCGACAGGTTGCACGCAATCTCCGTTTCGGAGGCGCTTGTGGTGGTCGTGCCGCGCACCGCCTCGTAAGACGGCAGTTCCAGCACGGTACTCGTATCGTCCGCTGGCAAGGTCGGCAACTGCGGCGCGGTTTCGCTCGTTTCGGGAACGTCGTCCTCCGGCTCGCTGTACTCCGACTCCTCCGGCTCGCTGACTTCCACCGGCGGGTCGGTCACTTGCGGCGCACGGGTGGTCGGCTCGGTAGCCGCCGGTTGGCTCTCGCCCACCTTTTGGGAGGCGGTGGCGGTCAGATAACTCACCCCATCGCCGGTGTCAAAACCGACGGCGTTCACCGTCCAGGTGTAGCCACCCTCCATGCCGGCGATGTTGAAACTCGCCCCGCCGTAATCGTCGGTGGTGGCGGTCATCGCGCCGATGGTGTTGCCGATGTCAATCGAAACGGGCGCGCCGGCAACCGGATTGCCGTTTTCATCCGTGACTTTCACCGAGAACAACTCGTCGGTCACGTTCATCGAAAGATACATTTGCAGTTGGGCGGTAGCGGTATACGTGCCGCCGCTGATCACCAGCGTTTCGGCGCTCATTTCGGTGCCGAACGCCAACTCAATATTGCTTGTGCCGTAAGGCGCGTTGCTCCCGTCCACTTCGGCGTAGCAATGACTGCCGGACAGCACCGACAACGTCGCGTTTCCGCCGGCGGCACCGGACAGTTGCACACTCAACAGCCGCACCGATTCGTCCGAACTCGACCAGGTTACAACCCACAACGCCGACGACGTATCCACCGATGCGCCCCACACGTCTATGCCTTCGGCGACAGCGCCAAACGGAGCCGCCACCGTAAGCAAAAGCACCATACAGGAAAGCAGCGCGAAAATTTTACGAAGCATACCGGACCTTCCTTTCCCTATCCACCGCCGTGCCGCAAAAAGCGACACGCCGTCTTGAAAAACGACAAATTTCTCTAAATACACAGTATAGCACACCCTTTTGCAAAAGTAAATCACCCGACAAAAAAATTTTTCTTGCAAATTGCGGCAAAACGGAGTATACTATGGATAGTGTTCCAAACGGAACAGTTTTAACGATTCCGGAAAGGAGAGCCGCCGATGACCGACCCGAAAACACCGCTTTCGCCCGTCGATTGCTTTTTGTTTCGCGGCATAGAATTGCCCGCCGCCGAAGCCATCGTGCGCCGCCTGCCGCCGCCCGTTTCGTTCCGAAAAGGCGCGGTCATCCCGTCCGCAACCGACGGCGGTCGTGCGCTCGGCGTAGTGCTTTGCGGCGAAGCGGCGGTCAAGCGCCGCGGCACAGACGGCAAAGAGCAACTCTGTAACCGTTTGTCGGCGGGGGATGCGTTCGGCGCCGCTTCCCTCTTTTGCGAGGCGGAAACGGTCAGCCGCGTGACCGCCAAAACGCCCTGCACGGTGTGGTTTTTACCGGAAGAAACGCTGCTCGCGCTTATCAAAACCGAGCCCGCCGTCGCCGAAAATTACACGCGGTTTTTAACCGACCGTATCCGCTTTCTCAATCGCTCGCTCAACGGCTTGCGCGGCGGCACCGCCGCCGACCGCCTGCTCTCCCATTTGCGCACTCTTGCCGACGGGCGCGGCACACTCACCCTGCCGCCGCTGTCCGCCCTCGCCGCCAAGCTCGATATGGGGCGCACCAGCATCTACCGCGCCCTTGACGAACTCGAACAAAGCGGTGCGCTCACCAAAACCGGCAAAACCGTAACGCTCACCCGTTCGCTTTGATATAGTGTACTTTTAAGGAGGAATATATATGAAAACCCTGATTCGCTTACTGTCACTCACACTCGCGCTCGTGCTTTGCCTCGGGCTTTGCGGTTGCAACCGCGCCGCAAACCACACCGACGGCACGTCCGAGATGCCGCCGGAGCTCGCCCCCACCGATCCGTCCGAGCCGAAAGAACAAGCCACCGTTTGCGGGCTTGTCGGGCCGACCGGCGTAGGACTCGCCGACTTAATGCGCCGCAACGAGGAAGGCCACACCGCGCTCGACTACACGATCACGCTCGCCACCTCGCCCGAAGAAATCGTGGGCAAATTTACCGCCGGCGAAGTGAATTTCGCCGCGCTTCCCACCAACCTCGCCGCCGCCTTGTACCAAAAAACCGAGGGCGCGGTGCAAATCCTCGCGCTCAACACCGGCTGTGTGCTGTATATCGTTGAAAACGGCGACAGTATCGAATCGGTCGCCGACCTCAAAGGCAAAACCATCCTCTCCACCGGCGAGGGCGCCAACCCCGAGTATATGCTGCGGTATCTGCTGTCCGAAAACGGGCTTGACCCCGACAGCGACGTCACGCTCGACTTCGTTGCCGAAAACGAAGAACTCGCCGCCGCGCTTGTCGGCGGAAACGCCGACGTGGCGCTTGTTCCCGAGCCGCTTTGCTCGACGGTGCTTCAAAAAAACACCGACCTGCGGGTAGCGCTTTCGGTCGGCGACGAATGGGTCAAAACCCAAAACGGCGCCGAGCCGTATATGGGTTGTGTTGTGATGAACAAACAGTTTGCCATCGACTTCCCCGACAAAGTAGAGGCGTTTATGAGCGACTATAAAGTGTCGGTCGAAACGGCGCAGACCGACGTGAAAACCGTGGCCAAGTTGTGCGAAAAATACGGCATCATCGGCTCGGCCGCGATTGCCGAGCAAGCGCTTCCCCGCTGTGCGCTGACCCTCGTCACCGGCGCGGAAATGTCTAACGCACTCGACCCGTATCTGTCCGTGTTGTTCGTCGCCGACCCGAAATCCGTCGGCGGCAAACTCCCAAACGAGGATTTTTACTATGAAGGATTTCACTAAAAAAATCGCCGTCGGTGTCGGCGTTGCGGCGTTTTGGCTTGCCGTGTGGGAGATTCTGTCCCTTTGCGTCTCCGCCGAATTATTGTTGCCGTCGCCGTTCAAAGTAGCGGCGACGTGGTGGGCGCTCGCCAAAACCGCCGCATTTTGGGCGGCGGCGGGAACGTCGCTGTTGCGCGTGGTGTGCGGATTCGCCGCCGGCGCGCTCGTCGGCACGCCGCTCGCGTTCGCCACCCACAAATGCGCCCCGCTGCGCACGCTTGTCGCCCCGCTTCTCCATATTGTCCGCGCCGCCCCCGTTGCATCGTTTATCATCCTCGCGCTCGTGTGGATTAAAACCGCGTGGTTGCCGCCGTTCATCTCGTTTTTGATGGTGCTTCCGCTTGTGTGGGCGAACGTGGAGCAAGGGCTCGCCGAAACCGACCCGAAACTGCTCGAAATGGCGGCGGTGTATCGGTTGCCGAAACGCGTTGTGCGGCGGCAGATTCGCCTGCCCTCGCTCGCGCCGTATCTTCTCTCCGCGTGCAAAACCGGGCTCGGCTTCGCGTGGAAATCCGGTATCGCCGCCGAGGTCATCTGCCGTCCCGCCGGCTCGGTAGGCAACGCGCTCTACCGCGCGAAACTCCTGCTGGAAACGCCGGAGGTGTTCGCGTGGACGGGCACGGTGGTGGTGTTGTCGGTGGTGCTCGAAAAACTGCTGGTACTCGCCGCCGACCGTCTCCAAACCCGTCACCCGCAAAAGGAGGTGGCGAAATGACTCTCAACCGCCTGTTCTTCGCCTACGGCGAAAAACCGATTTTGTTTAACGCCTCGCTCGACCTGCCGAAAACCGGCGTTGTCTGTCTTATCGGCGATTCCGGTTCGGGCAAAACGACCCTTTTGCGGATTTTGTGCGGGCTCGAAACCCCGCAGGCAGGCGAACTGACCGACCTGCCAAGCCGCCCCGCCGTCGTGTTTCAGGAAGACCGCCTGCTCCCATGGAAAACCGCGCTCGAAAACGTCGCGCTCGTGCTCGGGGATACGCCCGATGCGAAAACCCGCGCCAAACAAGCGCTCGCATCCGTCGGACTGTCGGACGAGGAGCAAGCCCGCTTGCCGAAAGCGTTGTCCGGCGGGCAATGCCGCCGCGTGGCGCTCGCCCGCGCGCTCGCGCTGCCGGATGCCGATGCCCTGCTTCTTGACGAGCCGTTTGCGGGGCTGGACGACGACCTCGTGGACACCGCCGCCGCCCTTTTACGCGAGGCGGCAAAAGACAAACTCGTCCTCGTCATCACCCACGACACCGACGACCAAAAACGCCTCAACGCCACGCTGTTGCGGTTACGGAATGGCGTTGTGGAATGAATTTTTTACAGAAAAAATCCCGCAACCGAACGGTTGCGGGATTTTTGCGTTTTCGATTAGCCGATTTGCGGGAGGGAAGCGGCGGCGGCGGACTGACCGACGCGGCGGAACTTCTCGTCCGGCAGGTTGAGTTCGATACCTTTAATATCCGGGTACTCGTCGGCGAGCACGCGGCGGGCTTCCTCGATAACGAGGTCGCCGCCCTCACCGGACATCACGCGGCCGAGCAGCAGCACGTGTTTGATGGAGTAGTACATATTGTAGTAGGCAAGCGCATGGCCGAGATAGGTACCGATGGAACGATAGATCTCGCGGGCGGCTTCGCTGCCGTCGTTCATCGCGGCTTGCACCACTTTCAGTTTTTCGGCGGGGGACAGTTTCTCGTCCAACTCGATGCCGGCGCGCGGCGCGAGTTTAATGACGCTGTCCTGCGAGAAGTATTTGACACCGCAGCCCTTATCGCCGGACCACTCGTCCACCATCGCATCGTCTTGCAGGTCAACCGGCGCGAACGCGAGTTCGTTGAGCCAGCCGGTGATGTTGCCGTCCGGATCGACGTAGCCGACCGCTTCGGACGTACCCATCGCGATACCGAGGATTTCGTTGGAATTGAGGCTCATCGCGCCCGCCAAAGCGGTAACGTCGCCGTCGTTCGCGACTTGCAGCGGCACGTCGCCGATTTCTTTCGCGGCACGGATGTAGATATCTTTGACTTTCTTGTCAAACTGGTCTTTCGGCACTTTCAGGAAGAGGGAAGCAACCATCGCACGGTTGTCCACGTAGATACCGGCGGAAGAAACGCCGATGGCATCCACGCGCGGCATTTTGGAAGCCGCGGTCTTCATGGCATCGAGGATGCCCTGGAAGTGATAGTCCGGATCTTCGGTGGTTTTCGGGAACCACACGACTTCTTCGGAGTAGATGGACTCGCCGTCCACAACCGCGGAGACTTTACGGTCGGAGCCGCCGGCATCAAAGCCGATACGGCAGCCCTCCCAGTGGTTACCGACCGCCTGCGCACCGGATTTCTCAGCCGGAGCTTCGGCAAGCGGCAGGGAGACGACTTCGAACGGGCGCTCGTAGACGTTCGCCATAAAGTCGGCATCAAAGTCGCGCGCGCCGCCGAGGCAGTAGGTTTCGGCGATGTATTTGCCCATATCGTCGTCACCGCAGACGTAGATTTTGAAGCCGCCGTAAGCCCACAAGAGCATTTTCACCATACGCTCGACGTAGACTTTATCCGCCTGCGCCATTTCGGGCGTGCCGTGGATTTTGCAGCAGCGGCGGGAGATGCAACCGCGGCTGCGCTCCACCGCGATGACGATGTCTTTGCCGTTCGCCGCCGATTTCTCGAAGGCGCGGCAGAACGCCGCCATCGGAATATACCCTTTATCAAGGGACGGAATGTTTTTCAGTTCAATGTTCAGACCATAAACCTGCATTTCTGTTTCCTCCTAATTTTTCGTTGGGATGCTACCCATAGAATACACGGTTTTCCACTATTTAGCAAGAGAAAATAAAAATTCCGCCGCAAGCGGCAAAATTTTTGTCCGTTTTGACAAATTTTTACGCTTCCGGATACGCTTTTGCCAACTCAATAAATTGTTCAAGCGTGAGTTGTTCCGCGCGCGCCGTGACGGGCACGTCGCACGCTTCGAGCATCGCGGTGACTTGCTCGCGCGAAAGTCCCGTGTCTTGGAGCGCGTTTTGGAGCGTTTTGCGGCGCTTGCCGAACGCCGCTTTGATAAGCGCAAACAGCCGCCGTTCGGTGTCGCCGGAAAGCGGCAATTCCGTTTTCGGCACAAGCCGAATGACCGCGCTGTCTACGTTCGGCGCGGGCATAAAACTGCCGCGCGACACGGAAAAGAGCGTTTCCGCTTCGGCATAATACTGCACGGCAAGCGACACCGCGCCGCATTCGCGCGTGCCGGGTTTGGCGCAAAGCCGCTGTGCCGCCTCTTTTTGCACCATGACGGTAATGCACGACACGGGCAGCCGCTGTTCTAAAAGACACATAATCACCGGCGACGTGATGTAATACGGCAAGTTGGCGCACACCGCAACCTTTTTGCCGCCGCATTTTTCGTTGAGAAGCGCGGGCAAGTCGGCTTTCAGCACGTCCTGCATCACGAGTTCCACGTTGTCGTAGTCGGCGAGCGTTTCCGCCAAAACGGCAGGCAGGCGCTCGTCCACTTCGAGGGCGACGACTTTCCCCGCGCGCTCGGCGAGTTCTTTGGTCAGCACGCCGAATCCCGGGCCGATTTCGAGGGCGGCGCTGTCTTTGTCGAGGTCGCACGCCTCCGCCATCCGCGGGCAGACCGAGGGGTTGATAAGAAAATTCTGCCCGAGCCCTTTGGAAAAGTGAAAGCCGTGTTTCCCCAACACGGCACGGATGTAACCGGCATCGGTCAAAGCAGGCATCACGCTTCCCCCTTTCGCTTTTCGCGCAGCCGCGCAAAAAAGGCGGACAACTCCGCCGCGCATTCTTCTTCCATCACGCCGGCAACGCATTCCGGACGGTGGTTATAGGGATAGGAAAACAAATCCACAATACTGCCGCACGAGCCCGCTTTCGGGTCGCGCGCGCCGTAGATCACGCGGTCAAGCCGCGCGTTGACAATCGCGCCCGCGCACATCGGGCACGGTTCGAGTGTCACGTACAACTCGCACCCGAAAAGCCGCCACCCGCCGAGCGTTTTGCACGCCTCGTTGATAGCTTCGATTTCGGCGTGGGCGAGCGCGTTTTTGTCCGCTTCGCGGCGGTTGCGCCCGCGACCGACGATTCGGTCGTCTTTGACAATCACCGCGCCGACGGGCACTTCCCCCTCGGCGGCGGCTTCGCGGGCGAGCGCGAGCGCCTCGTTCATAAACGCCTCGTTCATCGGAACACCTCCGTGAACACCGCAGCAGATTGTTGGTCGCCGTCCGTTCCCACCGACGGCGGCACGTTGTTTTCCGCCGCCTCAAAACCGGGCAATCCCTCAAATTGTATACTGCCGAGGGTGATAAGCGCCATCAGCACGATAAACACGATAATCGTCACCGAGGAAAAACACGCACGGCGACGTTCTTTGAGCGTCAGCCAACTGCTGATACGGTCGCCGACCGGCGACACGCGCGGATGACTGCGGAGCATCAGCACCGCCGCGCCAATCACGCCGAGCAGCGCTTCCACCGCGAAAAACAGAAGATACCATTTGTTCGCCTCTTCGTCCGACACGTTCCACAGCCAGTATTCCATCAGCACCGCCAAGGTGTTGTTGACGGCGTGAAGTCCCATCGACCACAGAATGTTGCCGGTTTTTAAGACGATATAGCCGAACACCAACCCGAGCACAAACGCAAACGGGATTTGGTAAAGCGTGCCGTGCATCAGCCCGAACATCAGCGCCGACACCACGAGCGCCACCGTGTCGCCCGCCGAGCGAAGCCCTTGCAAAATCACGCCGCGGAACAGAAGTTCCTCCAACAGCGCGGGCAGCACGCCCACCGTGAGAATATTGAGAAGCAACACCGGAATCGTGCCGTCTTGCATATCCGGTATATCCGCCGGCGTCACACCGACGAATTCCAGCGCCGTCAAAATGTACGAGCCGATCATATTGGCGATGACCATCATACCCGTACCGAGAAGCACCAAACTCATACCGAGCGAGCCGTCGGTTTTTTGAAGCGGCATAATGGTAACGTCTTGCTTGCGGAACAAAAACCACCCGACAAGAATGGGTACGCCCATATACACCACGTATTCCGCCAGCGTAAACCACATATAATCGACCATACTTTGCTCTTGCAGCAACAGCGAAATCGACACTTCTTTGAAATCGGTCATAAGAAGACCGAGCACCATGTCCGCGAGCACCGCCACAAACTGCAACCCGACGGCGAGCAACAATACGATGCCCACGCGCTCGGCGTTTTTGCGGATGGCTCTTTTCTCTTGGTCGGCGTAATACGCCCGCATTTGGTCCACCGTCGATACGTACACGGCGCTCCCTCCTTTTTGACTCATATAGAAAAAGCATACCACAGTTTTCATAAAATGTAAAGAAAAAAGCACCGCAACGCGGTGCTTTTTCGCAAACTTACGTAAAATCGCTGACAATCTGTTTTGGGCAGCCCTCCGGCGAATAGACGAAGCGGTCGATGTGCCCTTCGGTGAGAAAATACCGCGGATTCGGGCGGGACGGCAGCGTAAAATGGCTGTCGATAATCACCAGTTTCACCTTCATTTTCTCCGGCAGGATGTTTTTGATAAACACCCCCGCCGCCTGCCCGACTTTGACCCCTTCGTGTGGCTCGGCAAGCCCCGCCAAATTCGGGGTGAGTTCCACAAAAATACCGTACGCTTCGACCGAGCGCACAATGCCCGCCACCGTCTGCCCCGGCGAAAACAACCGCGCGTTTTCCTCCCACGTACCGAACAATTCGCGTTGGGACAGTGTAATACGCCCGTTTTCGATGGACGTCACCACCGCGGGGATTTCCTGCCCGACGGCGAGGCGGTCGGCGGGATGGGAAATGCGGCTGACCGAAAGCGCCGCAATCGGCAAAAGTGCGGGCAGTCCGCACCCCACGTCGCAAAACGCGCCGAAACTTTCAAGTCGCGTGACTTTTGCGGGAATAATATCGCCCGGCAAAAGCGTTTCGAGGTAGTCGCGCCTGCAAATCTCCTGTGCGCGGCGGCGGGACAGTATCGCCACCGTGCCCTCTTCCGTTTCGCGCAGGTCGGTCACCACGAAGCACACCGCTTTGGACACCCGCGCAATCAGCGCGATATCCCTTGTCGAGCCGTCGGCAATACCGAGCGCGCCCTCTTGCCGCGGAATCACCCCTTTGACCCCCGCTTCGGACAAATCCACGTATAAGTTATGCTCGGCATCGCACAAAATCGCCCGCGCCTCTAAAATGCGTTCCTCTCGCATCGCCTCGCGCAGTCCCTCTACCGAGCCGATTTGTTGACGGTTTTCGTAATAGTCCACCCGAATGCCCTCGGGCAAAAACAAACGGTCCATCTTTTCGTCCTCCCTTTTTCGTTCTGCTATAACCCTATGCAGAAGGAAGGCAAAAAAGACGGACCGTCTCTTTGAAAATTATACGTCGGGGGGCGTAAATCCCGTGGGCAGTTCGACACCCTCGTTTTCTTT
>JAKSPN010000026.1 GCA_024404755.1 Clostridia bacterium
CTCGGTCGTAGTCGTCACAACCGGCATCGTCCAACTCGGGCGCGTTGTCGGAGCCGTTGTCGGCTCAGTCGTCGGCTCGGTCACCGGCGTCGGCGGCACACAACAGTGGTCCGCAAACTTAACCGGAATATCCGCCAAGTATTTACGCTCTAACAACACGTCTTTCATATTGATAGCATCGTCGCCGTTGGCATCACCGCGGACAAGGCGACCGCCTAACCGCAGTGTACGCTCGTCCACACAGTTGGTGTGGTCGGCAAACGCCTGCTCGAACGTCTTGATTTCCGCCAGATACTGGCGAAGAATCAACACGTCTTTCATGTTGACCGCTCCATCGCCGTTGCAGTCGCCCGGAATCTGCGGTTGGACGTACTCAGAGGCAGAATCCTCCGCGAACGCAAACACAGGACACGAGGTCAGCATTAAGGCGAGAGCCAACACAAAACTAAGAATTCGCTTGTGGGTCATGTGAATCTCTCCTTCTTTCTCGTGGCACAGAAAATGCCACATTACATACAAGTGCTATTATAGTATATTATAGTGAATTTGTCAACAAAAAAAGTAACCAAATGTGTAACGAATTTTGTGCAAAAGTAACGAAAAAGCATAAAAAAACACGGTGCGGACAGCCACACCGTGTTTTTCGATAATATTTTTATAAAAAGGTTGCAAGTTTAACCTTTTTGGTTGCCTTTGGGTTACGAAATATTCGTTAAACTTGCACAAAGCCCATCTTTTTCTTGGCTTTTTTGAGCGTGCGCTCCGCCACGTAAGCGGCTTTGTCCGCACCCTGCTTCATCAGCCGTTCCAACTCGCCTTTGTCGGCGATATAGGTTTTCAGGCGCTCTTGGATGGGTTTCAGTTCGGCGGCCACCGCCTCGCCCACCGCCGCTTTGAAGTCGCCGTAGCCTTTACCGGCAAACTCCGCCTCAATCGCGGCAAAATCTTTGCCGGTCACGGCGGCGTAAATCTCCATCAGGTTGCAGATGCCGTCTTTCCCCTCGGCATAGCGGACACACGCTTCGCTATCGGTGACGGCGCGTTTGAATTTGCGCAAAATCGTCGCCTCATCGTCCTGCAACGAGATAAACGAGTTGACGTTTTCATCGGATTTGGACATTTTTTTGGTCGGCTCTTGCAGCGAGCGCACACGCGCACACGCCTTCATAATATACGGCTCGGGGATTTTGAACGTCTCGCCGTAAAGCCCGTTAAAACGCTCGCCGAGCGTGCGGGTCAACTCCACGTGTTGCTTTTGGTCCGCGCCGACCGGCACGTAATCCGCCTGATACAGCAGAATATCCGCCGCCATCAGCGTGGGATAGCCGAAAAGGCCGAGGTTGATGTTATCCGCGTGTTTTTGGGATTTGTCCTTAAACTGGGTCATACGAGACAGTTCGCCGAACGCGGTGCAACTCGAAAGCAGCCACATCAGTTCGCTGTGCGCCGGCACTTGGGACTGGACGAACACCACGTTCTTTTCGGGGTCGAGTCCGAGCGCCAACAACAGCGCAAACGTCTCGTAAATCTGTTTGCGGAACGCCGCCGGCTCTTGCCGCACGGTAATCGCGTGCAAATCCGCCACCGCGAAAGCGCACTCCATCTCGTCCTGCAACTGGGTCCAGTTGCGCAGCGCGCCGAGGTAGTTGCCGAGGGTGGGAATGCCGGTGGGCTGAATACAACTCAGCGCGCGCGGGCGTTTTTCCATAACGGGGGTCTGTTCACTCATATCAAAATCTCCTAACCAAAGGTGTTTTTCACAAAATTACGCGCCGAACATCTCGCGGGCCAGGTCGCCGAGGCGCGCCATACCCTCAATCATCTGTTCGTCGGTCGGGGTGGAATAGTTAAGCCGAATCGAATCGCTCTCCGCGTGTTCGTCCACCGTAAACGCGTTGCCCGGCACGACGGCGACTTTTTTCTCTTTCACCGCGCGGGTGCAGAACTCTTTCATATTCGCGCCTTCGGGCAGTTTGCACCACACGAACAGGCCGCCCTCCACCGGATAATACTGAATACCGGCGGGCACGAGTTCTTTTTCAATCAGCGCCATCATCAGTTCCGCTTTGCCGCGGTACAACTCGCGCAGATACGCGAGGTGGGCATCGAAATCGCCCGCCATAAACTCGTCGGAAATCATCTGCGCCCAGATGTTGGTGTGCACGTCCTCGCCCTGCTTGGCAACGGTCATCTTGGCAATCACCGCCGCCGGCCCGATCGCGTAGCCGACGCGCAGACCCGGCGACAGCACTTTCGAGAAACTGCCGGCATAGGTCACGATGCCGTCTTTGTCCATCGTTTTAATGGCGGGCAAATCCTCACCCGCAAACCGTAAATCGCCGTAGGGATTATCTTCGAGAATCATCACGCCGTGCGCTTTTGCGAGCGCATAGAGTTTCTCGCGCTTCGCCATACTCATCGTCACGCCGGTGGGGTTTTGGAAGTTCGGAATGGTATAGATAAACCGCACGTTGTCGTACTTGTTAAGCGCGGCTTCCAGCGCGTTCATATCCATACCGTCCGCCTCCATCGGCACACCGACGAGTTTCGTGTTGAGCGAACGGAACATATTGAGCGAGCCGATAAACGACGGGTCTTCCGCGATAATCACGTCGCCGGGGTTGCACAGCGTTTTGGTCATTAAGCTCATCACCTGCTGCGCGCCCGCGGTAATCAGCACGGCATCGCCGTCGCCGCCGACACCGTAGACCTCTTTCATGCGTTTTTCCACGTTGGCACGAAGCGGCGCGTAGCCCTCGGTGATGCTGTATTGCAGCGCGTCAATCGGACGGTCGCGCAAAATTTTATCCGAGATGTCCGCGACAACGTCCACCGGAAACGCTTCCGGAGACGGGTTGCCCGCGGCAAAGGAAATGATATCCGAACCGGAGGCATATTTCAAGATTTCACGAATGGCGGACGGGCTCAAATCCCGCAAGCCGTCAGAAAAATGATAGTCCATAACTTCAAACCCTCTCTTTTTATGTGTAAAGGTCATTCCCTTTCCTTATACGATTCCAAAATTTCCGTAAAATACGGCGGCAGTTCGCCGGTAAGTTCCATATATTCGCCGGTGCGCGGGTGGTCAAATCCGAGCGTTTTGGCGTGTAAACATTGACCGGAAAGCCCTTTCACCGGCGTGGACGAGCCGTACACCGTATCGCCCAAAACCGGGTGTCCGAGATACGCCATATGCACGCGGATTTGATGGGTGCGGCCGGTTTCAAGCCGCACGCGCACGTGGTCGCAGCCCTGCAACCGTTCCAGCACTTCGTAGTGGGATACGGCGTTGCGGGAATGTTCGGTCGTCACCGCCATTTTTTTGCGGTTTTTCGGGTGGCGGCCAATCGGCGCATCCACCGTGCCGCTTTCCTCTTTCAGATGACCGACCACGACCGCCTCGTACACACGCGTAAAGGTATGTGCCTTTATCTGCGCCGCCAACTTTTGGTGAGCAAAATCGTTCTTCGCCACCATCAAAAGTCCGCTGGTATCCTTGTCGATTCGGTGAACGATGCCGGGGCGCGCCACCCCGCCGATGCCGGAAAGCGAGTCGCCGCAATGCGCCAACAGCGCGTTGACGAGCGTGCCGTCCGTGTGGCCGGGCGCAGGGTGTACCACCATACCTTTCGGCTTGTCCACGACGAGCAAATCGTCATCTTCGTACAGAACGGTCAGCGGGATGTCCTGCGCCACCGTTTCGGCGGGCGCGGCATCCGGCACGGTAACGACCACGTCGTCCCCCGTCTGCACAAGGTATTTTTTCGTTTGGGGCTTGCCGTTTACCGTCACAAGGTCGCGTTCAAGCCACTTTTGCGCCGTTGCCCGCGTTACCGCGAGCGCGGCGGCAACGACTTTATCCAGCCGTTCCCCCGCCGTCTGTATCGTCGGCAGTTTTTTCGTCTCCACGGGCATCCCCTTTTTCCAAAAACAGTACGTAAACAAGCAGTAACGCCGCGCCGCAGCAAACACAGCAGTCCGCCACGTTAAACACGGGAAAATCGATCGCTTTTACGTAGATAAAATCCACCACGTAGTCGTTCCACACGCGGTCAATGAGGTTGCCGAAACCGCCGGCGATAAGGAGCGTTTCCCCCACTTGCAGTACGGGATGCCGCCACTTGCCGTTAATCAGCGCCCACAAAACCGCACCGAGCATCACCGCTGTAATCACGATGAGCAAGGTCTGTTTTCCCGAAAGCATACTCCACGCGGCACCGGTGTTTTCCGTATAGGTCAGTTCCAGCACGTCGGGAATCAGCACCCGCGGCGTTTCTTTCAAATCGGCCGCCGCCAAATGCTTTGTCCATTGGTCAAGCACCGTCAGCGCCGCCGCCGACAACAGCCACGGGCTGCGCTTTGCCAGCGTAATGGCTACGTCGAGTTTGTCCATAGCAATTCTCTTTTCTTTCATAAAAAGCGGCGCACCGCGTGCGGTACGCCGCTTTTTGATTGTCTGCTCTTATTCGTTATTGCGGCCGAAGGGATTGGTCGAGCCGCCCACGTCATAGTTGTCGCCGAATTGCAGGTCGGCAAAGCGGTTTTCTTTGTCCGCCGGAAGGTCGACGATTTCTTCGTCCGCCCACATCGCACCGGAAGCCGGCGTAGTGAACTCCAAGCCGCCGTCGTTCGCGGGAGTGGAGAATTCGAGACCGCCGTCATTGCTCACCGGCGTGGAGAATTCAAGACCCGCACCGTCGCCCAAATCGAAGGACGGAGTGCCGAATTCCAAGCCGCCGTCGTTCGCGGGAGTGGTGAATTCCAGACCGCCGTCATTGCTCACCGGCGTAGAGAATTCGAGGCCCGCACCGTCGCCCAAATCGAAGGACGGAGTACCGAACTCCAAGCCGCCGTCATTGCTCGCCGGCGCGGTGAATTCGAGACCGCCGTCCGCGGCGTTGTCGTTACCGAACGGATTGTCAAAGGACACCGCCGGCTCGGCAGCAGGTGCCTCGAACGAAATTTCCGGCTCAGCGGCGACCGGCGCATCAAAACTGATTTCCGGCTCGGCGGCAGGAATATCAAACGAGATTTCCGGCTCGACAGCGGGCGCCACGTCAAAAGACACGGGCTCCACTTCCACCGGCTCAACAGCGACCGGCGCGTCGAACGAAATCTCCGGCTCGGCGGCGACCGGCGCATCAAACGTGATTTCCGGCTCTACCGCGGCGGGCGCGTCAAACGTGATTTCCGGCTCGGCAACAGGTGCCACCACCGGCTCGACCGCTTTCGGCGCTTTTTCGCCCGGCATCATATCGATGAGTTTCAAATGTTTCTTGTACAAGTCGAGCAAATCGTCTTGGAACGTGGCGACCTTGTCTTTGAGGTCGACGAACTCCTGCTCTTTCGCGGCGATTTTCGCGTCTTTGTCCGCTTTGTCCGCCTCGTACGCGGCTTTCGCATCCGCGGCTTTCTGCTCGTAATCCGCCGTCAAATTCGCGGTTTTCTGCTCGAACTCCGCGGTCAGGTCGGCGCTCTTTTGGTCGAACTCCGCCTGTTTGTCGGCAATCATTTTTTCCATTTCTTCCAGGGCTTGGTTCTTCTTGATTTCCGTATCCTGCATAGTCAGGTCGGCACTCTGTTGCGCCTCGCGAACAATGGAATCGGCCGAACGCTGGGCGTTGAGCATCGTGTTTTGGATGTTCTCCTCCTGCGTGCGGTACTCGAGAAGTTTGGAAGCCAAAACTTCCATCTTCGCGTGGTCCTCGGCCTGTTTAGCGGTCATCGCCTCCACAGTCGCGGCAACTTCGTCGATAAACTGGTCGACTTCGTTGGTCTTGTAGCCACCGAGTTTGAGTTTGTTAAAGGTGATTTCACGGATTTGCTGTGCAGTCAACATCGTGTTGTCCTCCTAAAATTCTTTATAAAAAACCCCGCAATCAACGGTATTTTTTAACGATAATCACAAGCCGTCCTTTTTTGGTTTCGCCGCCGAATGACTCGACGGTAAACCGTCCCACCCCCCGAACGGAGAGGGTGTCACCCGGTTTTACTTCGCGGGCGGGCGCGGAACAGACCGCGTGGCAAAGTTGAACAAGTCCCGCCGTAATGGTTTCGGTGGCTTTCGCTCGCGAGAGATTGGCAAGCGCCGCCACCACCGCGTCCAACCGCGGCGATGCCACGGTAAAACGCCGTTCCTCCGCCTCCCGCACCGCGGGAAGCGCACCATCGTAATCGGGAAGAAGCGTAACCCCCTCCCGCCCGACACGGGAAATCTGTTCTGTTAAGTACGGCAGCAGATTGTCCGCCACAAACGCCACAGACAACCCCTCGCCGCAAAGAATATCTCCCACCGCATCGCGTTCGATACCGCAACCGAGCAGCGTTCCGAGAAAATCGCGGTGACACAGCGCGGCCTCGCGGCGATAGGAAAACCCAAGCGGTGAAAACGGAAAGCGAACGGCTTTTGCCGGAAAGTCCGCCGGAAACACCGCGAGCATTCCGCGCACGGCGGTTTCATACCCACCGGAGAACGCGTAACAAACACCCGGCTCACGCGCCGCGGTCTGTTCGGCAATCCCCCGTTCCTCCTCCGCCAGAAATCCGACAAAGCAGGGATACCCGCGGCGCAGACACAGCGCCGCCGCATCTTTCACACGGGCACGAAGCAAGCCGTCAGAAGTAGAGTCCATTATTCTCCAATTCGTCGAGCAAATCACCCATCAAACCCACGTTGTAGGGAGTGATGATAAAGGTGCAGTTGGCAACCTTTTTGATTTGGCCGTTGTTGGCATACGCCACGCCACTCAAAAAGTCGAGAATGCGGCGGGACACGTCTTTGTTCGCCGATTCAAGGTTGAGAACCACGGTACGTTTGGCGTTGAGGTGATCGGCGACCACGCTGGCATCGTCAAAGCGTTCGGGTTTCACAAGCACCACCTGCAACTGCGCGGTGGCGTTGATGTTCAGAACTTTATTGCCGCGTTTGCGCTCGCTGCGCTCGGCAACTTCCGGTTCGGCGGCTTCCGTCGGCGGAACGATGAGGTCCATTTCCGCGCCTTCGGTTTCGTCGACGTCCACTTCTTCGTCGCCCATCAGATTTTCAAACCAAGTTTTGATGCCCATATATATCCTCCTAAATTTTGATACCTGCTTAAAGATAGTCTCGCCGACCGAACAGCGCCGTGCCGACACGAACCATCGTACTGCCTTCCAGAATGGCTTCCTCGAAATCCGAGGACATTCCCATTGACAGAATATGCATATCTATATTATCCAACTTTTTGTCCCGAATGTCAAGAAACAGTTGATGCATTTTTGCAAAATAATTGCGTTTTTTGTCCGAAGAGTCGGAAATCGGGGGTACACACATCAGTCCCCGCACCGAAATATGCGAAAAATCGGCGATTTCCGTCAGCAATTTTTCCAAATCCGGCGCAAACACACCCGATTTGCTCGCCTCACGCCCGATGTTTACTTCCACCAGCACGGGAGTCACGAGATTTTGCGCCGCCGACACCTTTTCGATTTGTTTCGCCAACCGCACGCTATCCACCGATTGGATGAGCGCGACCTTACCCACCACCTGTTTGACCTTGTTGGTTTGCAAGTGGCCGATGAGGTGCCATTCGGGGTTGCCGGTCAAAAGCGGTTGTTTTTCGCACAGTTCCTGCACCCGATTTTCGCCGAGGCGAGTCACACCCGCATCCACCGCCGCCTGCACCCGTTCGGCTTCAACGGTTTTGGACACGCCGATCAGCGTCACTTCGTCCCGCGCTCTCCCCGCGCGCACGCACGCTTCGGCGATACGCTCTTCTACGCGGTGGCAGTTGTCGGTAATTTCGTCAATGAACGACTTTTCCTTCATAAAGATTTTTCCCTCCCACGACCATATCGTCGTAAAGTTTAAGATACGGGGCTTCCTCCACTTCCTCCGTCGCCTGCAACACTTCGGAGGTTTCGGAAACTTCGGTTACAGCGCCGGTAGAGGTAGTTTCGGTCTTTTTCGTCTCTTTCTTCGTCTCCAACTTGGCAACGTCCATATCCGGGTCACAAATGGAATACTTGCCCGTTTCGCTGTGGTAGTTGATTTTCACCCGACGGAACTGCAAGGTCGTGCCGTTGCGGGCAAACACGCCCGGCTCGTTGTTTTCGTCGAAGCGAAGCGCCTCGTCCGGCACGTAGAGCCCGCTGTATTCGGTCAACAAAATCTGAATTTGCTCACACCGCACGGCGGACAGCGACTCGGACATATACGAGCATTTGAGCAGCACCATCGCGCGGTCGCCTTGTTTGTTGACTTTTTCCACCGTCACGGGAATGGCATCGTCCGCCACGAACGGCAGCATCACGTTCAGTTCCTGCTTTTCGCCGACCAGCGACAATTTTTCCACCGGCACAATGCAGGCGAGATACCATTCGTAGTTCCCCACCACTTTGCCGACGCTGTCGGTGTTCACTTTCGGGGTCGCTTTCAGCGCTTTTTCCACGTCGTCCACCGTAAGCGCCGTCACCTTGTCGTAATCGAACATATCCTCGTATCCGTCGAGCGAGGACACGAAGTAGCCCGCCACCGGCGACGTCACCGTGCCGGTTGCACTCTTATAACTGCCGGAAGCCAGTGCTTTGCGTTTTTCGGTCAGCACTTTAATGCGCTCTTCGAAATTGTCCACCTTGCCCACGAGGATTTGCTTGCGGTTGAGCAGTTCGAGCATCTCCGCGCGCACCGTGGCCACCTCGTCGAAGTTGCCCTCTTTGGCCATCGTTACAAGGTCTTTTTGGGAATCGGCGAGCAGCGTGTTCAGCATCTCCAAATTGGTTTTGCCGACCGAACCCTGCTTTTGCAAGGTTTCCAGCGCCTCGATTTCCGCATCCACGGTTTCCACGTTCTTTTCGGCAAGCGCATCGCTCTCGCCGGGGTACACCTGCGCAATCGTTCCGTCTTTGGCGACGCGCGCACCGTTTTTCAGCGTGTAATAGACGTAGCCGGAGGAGACCTGATTGAGCACCTGCTCGCTGCGGATGGCGATACCTTCCACTTCCAAGCGGTCATAGACGGTAAAGCTGTTTACCGTCTCGAACTCCACCGGCGACGAGAAGAAATAGGAAAACACCTGTCCTCCCACGTATACAATGGGAAACAGCGCCAACAACCATAACAAAACGCGTTTCAAAACCGGATTCATCCGTGGCTCCCCCTTTCGTTTACTGTTTCAAAAATTCAAAAAGTTTCTCTGCCGCCGCATCGGCAAGCGCCGCCGGCGACGGATAATCATCGACAAACAAAAATTCCGCCTGTTCCATCCGCCGAAACCACGACAGTTGCCGTTTGGCATAGCGGCGGGTGCTTTGTTTTAAGTCTTCCGCCGCCTCGTCAAGGGATTTCTCCCCCGCGAGCCACGGAAGCAGTTCTTTATAGCCGATCGCCTGCATCGCAGTCGGCGCGTGTCCGGCGGACAAAAACGCTTTGGCTTCGTTTGCAAGCCCCGCTTTAAGCATCAAATCCACACGGCGGTTGATGCGGTCATACAGCGTTTGCCGATTGCGGTAGTCGAGTACCAACAACTTGCTTTTATACGGCGACGGCACCGCGCGCGAGCGGCGTTGCTGCTCGGCAATGGTCAACCCCGTCACCTCGAACACCTCAAGCGCCCGCAAAATGCGGCCTTGGTCGTTTTGGTGAAGCCGCGCGGCGGTTTCGGGGTCAACGGCGCGGAGTTTTTCGAGCATGACTTCGTTTCCTACCTGCGCCGCTTCCGCTTTTAAGCGGTCGCGCACCGCGGAATCCTCCGGCTCGTCGGCAAATTGCAAATTGTCGAGCACCGCTTCGAGATACAGCCCCGTTCCGCCGCAGAGAAACGGCAGTTTTCCGCGGGAAGACACCTCGTCGATTACGCGGCGGGCATCGTCCGCATAGCGGGCCACGCTGTACGCCTCCTCCGGCGAAACAAAGCCGAACAGATGGTGCGGCACGCCTTCCGTTTCCTCGTCGGTCGGGCGGGCGGTACCAATCGACAGTCCCGCGTAAATCTGCATCGAGTCGGCGCAGATAACCTCGGCACAAAAGCGCTTGGCAAGTTCCACCGAAAGCGCCGTTTTGCCGGATGCGGTCGGCCCCGCCAGCGCCACAAGCGGCGGGCGGTTGTCGGCAGTCATACAATCCTCCCGAACTGTTTTTCCAGTTCTTTGCGAGAAAGCGTAATACACACCGGTCGCCCGTGCGGGCAGGTGCGAATTGCATCGTTGTGAAGCACCGCTTCGGCGAGCGTTTTCCACTCGTCCGGCGTACTGCGGTCGCCCGCTTTTACGGCGGCGCGGCAGGCGGTGTTGTGATAGAGCCAGTCAAGGCGGTCGGTCGTGACTTCCGTTTTGCCGGCGCAAAGCCCGCTTGCCACTTCGAGCACCGTTTCGGTCACGTCGCGGTCGCAGAGCATCAGCGGCACAGCGCGGACAATCACTTCCCGCGCGCCGAACGGCTCCACTTCAAATCCTGCCGCTTCGAGTTCGTCGGCGGCGTTCGTCAGCGCTTCCAATTCCTCCGGGCTCACCGTCACCGTGACCGGCGCGAGCAGTTGCTGCGCCTCGGTGTGCGGCGTTTCGCGCAGGCGGTTATAGAGAATCCGCTCGTGAGCGGCGTGTTTGTCAATCACGTAGAGTTCGCCGTCCATTTCGGCGAAAATATAGGTTGCGAACGCCTCGCCCAAAACCGTAATCTCGCCGCTTTTTTCCGGCTGTGCCGTCAGCGGGATTTCCGGCGCGGTTTCCGGCTCTTTTGCGGGCATTTGCGGCGTAATTTCAACAATTTCGGGTGTAATGGCAATCGGCTTTACATCTTCCAAAGCCGCTTGCGGCGCAGGTTCGGGCGTTTTCGTCGGTGCGGCGGGCGCAAACGACTTGTACGCGGTAAAGCCCTCGTCCCCACCGTCGTGAAGCACCGTTTTCGGTGCGGGTGCGGCAGGTGCTACGGGTTTCGATGCGGGCGTAACCGGCGTTTCGGGCGCGGGCTTCGGCGTTTCCAATGCCGAGAACGACAAGCGGAGTTGCTCCGCGGTCGGCGCGGAAAATCCGCCGCCGGACGGTACCGAAGTCGCCCCGCCTTTCGGCGTGGGCAAATGGGCTTCTTTGCGGGTATGCAAATTTTCGAGCGCGGATTTAATCGCGTAATACACCGCGTCAAACACCGGCTTGTCCCGCAAAAAGCGCACGTCCAACTTGGTCGGGTGCACGTTCACGTCCACCGCATCGGCGGGCAGTTCGATATAAAGCACACACGTAGGCAGTTTGCCCACCATCAGCGAGCCCTTGTACGCCTGTTCGAGCGCGGCAGCGGCGGTACGGGTTTTCACGTAGCGCCCGTTTAAGAAAAACCGCTGCATCGTGCGGTTTTGGCGGCCGAATTCCGGCTTGTTCGCAAAGCCGGTCACGCGGATACCGCCCATTTCGTAATCCACCGGCATCAGCGTTTTCGCAAAATCGCGGCCGAGCACGGCGTAGATGCAGCCGTACACATCGCCGTCGCCGGCGGTGGAAAGCACTTCTTTACCGTCGCGCACAAAGCGGACGGCGATTTCCGGGTGAGACAGCGCCAAATGGTCAAGCACGCCGGACACGGCGTTGCCCTCGCCCATATCGGTTTTTAAGAATTTCATCCGCGCGGGGATGTTAAAAAACAAGTCGCGCACACAGACGGTCGTGCCTTTGGCGCAGCCCACGTCTTCGCATTCTTGTTCTTCGCCGCCCTCGATGACGTAGTGCGTGCCGACTTCCTCGGCTTCGGTGCGGGTCACCATTTCCACCCGCGCCACCTCCGCGACCGAAGCGAGCGCCTCGCCGCGGAAGCCCAACGTGCCGATACTCTCTAAATCGTCCGCGGTGCGGACTTTGCTCGTCGCGTGACGGAGAAACGCGGTCGGCACGTCTTCGCGCTCGATACCCGAGCCGTTGTCGGTCACGCGGAGCATGGTCACGCCGCCGTGTTCGATTTCGACGGTGATGAGGGTTGCCCCCGCATCCACCGCGTTCTCGAACAGTTCTTTGACGACCGAAGCGGGACGTTCCACGACCTCGCCCGCGGCAATCAGTTCCGCCGTGTGGCGGTCAAGCACTTGAATTTTCGCCATAAAACGTCCCTCCTTTCGCGGTTATTCGTTGGCTTCTTTTTGCAGTTCGTACAGCGTCTGCATCGCTTCAATGGGCGTTAACGTATTGACGTCCAGATTTTTGAGTTTTTCGAGCACGGGGCTTCCCATCGCATCTAAAAGCGACAACTGCCCGTCGTCCTCGTTTGCGCGGCGCGGCGGCAACTCCGGTCGCTCGCCCGCATCCAGTTCGTCGAGAATCACCCGCGCGCGTTTGACCACGTCGTTCGGCACGCCCGCTAATTTGGCGACTTCGATGCCGTAACTTTGGTCCGCAGGGCCGCGGATGATGCGGCGCAAGAACGTAATATCTTCGCCGCGCTTTTTCACCGCCACGCTGTAATTGACCACGCCGGGAAGCGTTCCCTCTAACGCGGTCAGTTCGTGGTAGTGGGTGGCGAACAGCGTTTTTGCCCCGATTTTTTTCGAGGTCACGTATTCCAAAACGGCTTGCGCGATACTCATACCGTCAAAGGTGGAAGTACCCCTGCCGATTTCATCGAAAATAATTAAACTCTCGCGGGTGGCGTGTTTGAGAATCGACGCCACCTCGCTCATCTCCACCATAAAGGTGGATTGTCCGCTTGCCAAATCGTCCGACGCGCCGACGCGGGTAAAGATACTGTCCACCACGCCGATTTCCGCGCGGTCGGCAGGCACAAAGCACCCGATTTGCGCCATCAGCACGATAAGCGCCACTTGGCGCATATAGGTGGATTTACCCGCCATATTCGGGCCGGTAATGAGAAGCGTTTGCTCCCCCGCTTTGTCTAAATGCGCATCGTTCGGCACAAACGGCGCGGATTGCAAACTTTCCACCACCGGATGGCGGCCGCCGCGAATATCCAACGTACCGTTATCGGTCATTATCGGGCGCGTGTACCGCGCTTTGACCGACACCGCCGCAAACGAGCGCAGTACGTCGATTTCGGCAATCGCCTGCGCCGTTTGTTGCACCCGCGGCAACTCCGCGGCAATGCGGCGGCGCAGTTCGTCAAACAACTTGTATTCCAGCGCATCCAATCGCTCGCGCGCACCGAGCACGCGGGATTCGAGCCGTTTGAGTTCTTCGGTTATGTAGCGTTCGGACGAGGTGGTCGTCTGCTTACGGATATACTCCGGCGGCACTTCGCCCGCAAACGAGCGCGGCACGTCGATATAATAACCGAACACGCGGTTGTAGCCGACTTTCAGTTTCGGAATGCCGGTACGTTCTCGCTCGGCTTGTTCCACCTGCGCGATATGCTCGCCGCCGTGTTCCATTTCGTAGCGCAGTTCGTCCACTTCGGCATTGTAACCGAGGCGAATCATCTTGCCCTCGCGCACGGTCAGCGGCGGCTCGTCCTCAATCGCGCTTTCAATCCACTCGCAGATGTCCGAAAGCGGGTCCATTTTGTCGCGGATAGCACACAGCATCGCCGCTTTCGCGCCGGATAAGCGCTCTCTTACGGGCGCGGCGGCGCGAATCGTCTGCGACAGCGAGCGCAGTTCGCGCGCGTTGGCCGAGCCGTAGACAATGCGGGTCATAATGCGCTCCAAATCGTAGATGCCGGAAAGCATCTCGCCGAGGTCGCCGCACAGCACGCTGTCTTTATAGAGTTCCTCCACCGCATCCAACCGTTCGTCGATAGCGGCGGGTTGCAACAGCGGGCGTTCGAGCCACACGCGCAAAAGGCGTTTGCCCATCGCGGTTTTGGTTTTGTCGAGCACGCCCAAAAGCGAGCCGCGTTTTTCTTTGCCGCGCATCGTTTCGACCAGTTCCAAATTGCGGCGGGTGGAAATATCCAGCCGCATAAACTGCCCGTCGGTGTAGTAGTTGAGTTCGCGCAGCCGTTCGAGACCGGTCATTTGGGTCTCGAACAAATACGCGAGCAGACACCCGACGGCGGCTTTGGCGGTGTCGCGCTCTTTCAGCGCCTCCGTCTCGCCGAAACGCTCGGCAACACGCTCGTCGTTCGCGTTAAAGCAAGCATCGTCCCGCACTTCGGGGCTGACCATCAGCCGTTCGGCAGAAAAGCCCATAAAAATCTCGTTTTTAGCGAGTTCCAAGTTGCACAGAATCTCCGACGGCGAAAACCGCCCGAGTTCCGAGCAAAGGCGACCGTTCACGTCCTCGCCGGCAAGTTCGGTTACCCGCACGTCGCCGGTGGACACGTCCGCAAAGCAGAGCCCCACCGTGTTCCCTTTGCCGAACGCGGCACAGAGATAGTTGTTTTTGCCCTCGTCGAGCATACTGCTTTCCATCACCGTGCCGGGGGTCACCACGCGAATCACGTCGCGTTTCACAAGCCCTTTGGCGGTGGCGGGATCTTCCGTCTGCTCGCAGATAGCAACTTTGTAGCCGCGGGACACGAGCCGCGCGATATACCCCTCGCAACTGTGGAACGGCACGCCGCACATCGGCGCGCGTTCCGGCAGACCGCAGTCTTTGCCGGTGAGCACCAGTTCGAGTTCTTTGGATGCGACTTTCGCATCGTCAAAGAACATCTCATAAAAATCGCCGAGGCGGAAGAACAACAGACACTCGGGGTGTTGTTCTTTGATTTCAAGATATTGCACCATCATCGGGGTCATGCCCGTTTTGTCCATCGTTCTCCCTCCTTTACGAAAAAATCAAATCGAAATCAGTGGCAACCGCCGCAGGTCGAGCAACTGCCGTCGCAATGATGCTCCTCGTGCTCGTCAATCGAATACGGGTCTTCGCCCTGCGCCGACAAGGTGATGATTTTCGCCACCGCGTTGAGCAAGGTGTCCATTTCGGGTTTCGTCGCGTTATACGCTTTCATGGCATCGTTGTCCATAATCGCCTGATACGCGGTGCGCAGTTCCTCGTTGAGCGACTCCATTTTCTTCTCGTCGCGGTCTTCTTTTTGCGCCTCGTTGCCGAGCGCGATGCGTTTGAGGTTAAACTCGCCGATGAGGCCTTGCAGCGCCTCGTCTTTGTCGGCAGTTTCCTGCGCCGCCATCATACGAAGATAGCGGTCATCCTGCTGAATAGCGGCGCCGATTTCGCGCGCCAAGTCAATAATACGGTCCATAGTGTTCATTCTCCTTTATGTGAATAAAATTTGAAACTTAGTCATACACGGCGGTCACTTCGCCGTAGAGTACCCAGCTTTTCGCCTCGGTCACGGTTACGTCCGCCCGTTTGCCCAACAGCGCTTTGTCCGCCTGCACCCGCACCACGCGGTTATCCGGCAAACGTGCCTCGATAAAGCCGCCGGCATCGTTCTCCAAAATGGCTTTGAACGTCTGCCCGACGAGCGCCGCGGAATGCTCGGCGGCAATCTCTTCTTGTAAAGCCGTAAGCCGCGCCATCCGCTTGCCCTTTTCTTCGTGGGTCACGGGGTCAAACATCGTCGCGGCGGGCGTACCCTCGCGCTTCGAGTAGATGAACGTAAACAGCGACACAAAACCGACTTCTTTCACAAGGTCGAGCGTGGCTTGGAAGTCCTCTTCCGTTTCGTTCGGGAAGCCCACGATCACGTCGCTTGTAAACGCGATGTCCGGCACGACCGATTTCGCGTACGCGATGAGGTCTAAATACTGTTCGCGGGTGTAGCGGCGGTTCATCTCTTTTAAGATGCGGTTACTGCCCGACTGGAACGGCAGGTGGAAATGCCGCGACACTTTTTTGCATTCCGCAATCGTGTCGAAAAGGCGCTTTGTCGCATCTTTCGGGTGGGACGTCATAAAACGAATGAGGAAATCGCCCGGCAGGTCGTTAATCATTTTGAGCAGCGCCGGAAAATCCACGTCGTAGCCCTCGGCTTTGCCGTAGGAGTTGACGTTTTGCCCGAGCAGGGTGATTTCTTTATAGCCGGCGGCGATGAGTTCTTTCGCCTCGGCAACGATATCCTCGGGGCGACGACTGCGCTCCCGTCCGCGCACGTACGGCACGATGCAGTAGGTGCAAAAGTTGTTGCAGCCGTACATAATCGGCAGCCACGCGCCGCTTTTATCCTCGCCGCGATACACGGGAAGTCCCTCGGCAATGCGGCCGTCCTCGGCGGTGATGTCTTTCACGCGCTTTTTGCCGAACAACACTTTGGCAAACAGTTCGGGGAATGCGTGCAGTCGATGGGTGCCGAACAGCAAACTCACGAACGGGTAACTTTTATAAAATTTGTCGGCGATGTGCTCTTGTTGCACCATGCAACCGCACACCGCGATAACGAGCGACGGCTTGTCCTCTTTTAAGCGTTTGAGCGCGCCGACGTTGCCGAACACACGGTCTTCCGCGTGTTCCCGCACGGCGCAGGTGTTAAAGAGGATAAAATCCGCCTCGTCCGGCGTATCGGTGAAGCCGAAGCCCATTTCTTTGAGCATCCCCATCACCTTTTCGGAATCGGCGACGTTTTGCTGACAACCGAACGTCCGCACAAAGGCGAGCGGTTGCTTGCCGGAGAGCAAGGCGGAATAGTACCCGCGCACCTGCTCGATAAACGGTTTTTGCGCCGCTAATTCCGCTTCCGAAACAAAGGTTTCACGTTCCATTTTTCGCCACCTCCCCACAATAAAATAAATATAGATACAGTATACCAAATTATCGAAAATTTTGCAACGCTTTTTGCAAAAAAAGTTCTGTTTTTTCGTCCCTTTTTTCGACCTTTTTCGCGTGCGGATTTCGCTATACTTTTTTCAAAGGAGGGAGCGCCGTGCCGACCGTTTACGTAGACCTCCTGCTCGCCCTAAACGGCTTTATCGACGGCCTGCTTTTGTCGGCCGTCGCCGCGCTCCGTCGCCTGCCGCACACGCGGTTTCGCCTGCTTTTGGGCGGCGCGGCGGGAGCCGTTTTTTCGCTTGTTATCCTGCTTCCCGCGCTGTCCGCGGCAGTGCTCGCGCTCTATGATGCGCTGACCGCGGCGGTTATGGTGCTGTGTGCGTTTTCGTTTCGCGGGTGGCGCGACACGCTCAAATCCGTCGGGCTATTGTATCTCTTATCGGCGGGGTTTTCGGGGTTGTCGTTTCTGCTTTGGACGTTCGTTGCGCCCGCCGGATTTTTCGTCTTTAACGGCACGGTGTACTACGACGTATCCCCCGTGTTTCTTCTTTGCGCCACCCTCGTGTGCTACGGCGTATCGCGGCTTTACGAGTATATTTCCTCCCGCGCCGTAAAACCCGCCCGTCTGCTCACACTTGTTGCCGAAAATCGCGGGCAAACGGTGCAATTTTCCGCTTTTCACGACACGGGGTTTTCCCTTTGCGACGGCTTTTCCGGAAGTCCCGTCATCCTCGTAGACCGCGCCGTTGCCGCGCCGCTTTTACCCGCCGATTTCGGCGAGGCGGGAAGCGGATTTCGGCTGATTCCCTGCCACACCGTAGCGGGCGACGAACTGCTTTACGGCTTTCGTCCCGCACGACTGACGCTTGTCACCGAACGCGGCGAAATGCCGCTTTCCGGCACGATTTTGGCAGTATCCGACTCCCTGAAAAACGCGCCGTATACCGCCCTTTGCGGCGACGACGTGGCAAAATTCTTGACAAAATGAAAAGAGGAATCCCCTATGAAACTCCTGCAAAAACTCCGTCTTTGGTGGTGCAAAATCCGCCTGCGCCACGCCCCTTCCGCCCACTATATCTACGGTGCAGACACGCTTCCGCAGCCCCTTTGTGCCGCGGAAGAAGCGGCGCTTTTACATAAATTATCCGCCGGCGACACGTCGGTCAGAGAAACGCTTATCGTGCATAATTTGCGGCTTGTCGTGTACATCGCGCGCAAATTCGAGAGTTCGGGTGTCGGCATCGAAGACCTCATCTCTATTGGTACTATCGGCCTCATCAAAGCGGTCAACACCTTTTGCCCCGACCGCAACATCAAACTCGCCACCTACTCCTCCCGCTGTATCGAAAACGAGATTTTGATGTATCTGCGCAAAAACTCCCCGCTGAAAAACGAAATCTCCATCGACGAGCCGCTGAACGTCGATTGGGACGGCAACGAATTGCACCTCTCGGACGTGCTCGGAAGCGAGCCGGACACGGTGCATCGCCGCATCGAGCAAGAGAGCGAAAACCGCCTTCTACTGCGGTGTGTCGCCGCTTTGCCCGAACGTGAACAACGTATTATGCGCCTGCGATTCGGGCTTTACGGAAGCCGCGAACACACCCAAAAAGAGGTCGCCGACCTGCTCGGCATTTCCCAGTCGTACATCTCGCGGTTAGAGAAGAAAATCATCCGCCGCCTCCGCGCGGAAATGGAAAAATCCAACTGAAAAAAGACCTGCCAAAGCAGGTCTTTTTTCTTATAACTGCCCTTTCACCTTTTCGAGTGCGCCTTTTACGAGACGGCTGACCTGCGCTTGGGAAATGCCGATTTCCGACGCCACTTCCATTTG
>JAKSPN010000027.1 GCA_024404755.1 Clostridia bacterium
CCACCAAAATCGGTGCCCAAAGCGGCGTGCAAAGTGCGCAAATCGGCGGGGATGTGATGCCGCGCGAGATTATTGCGGCGTTTGCGGCGCTTAAAAAAGCGTGTGCGCGGGTGAACGGGCAAATCGGCAAGATTTCCGCCGAAAAAGCCGCGCTCATCGAGCAGGCGGCGGACGAGATTTCGTCCGGCAAACTCGACGGCGAGTTTCCGCTGTCGGTGTTCCAGACCGGCTCGGGCACGCAGACGAATATGAACTTAAACGAAGTTATCGCGAACCGCGGCAACGCGCTCGCCGGCGCGAAAGTGCTGCACCCGAACGACGACGTGAACGCCTCACAAAGTTCCAACGACACGTTTCCGTCGGCGATGAACATCGCCGCGGTGTGCGCGATCGAGGGGCAGTTGCTCCCCGCGCTCGACGTGTTGATTGACGCGCTGGCGGCGCTCGAAGAGCGCAACCCCGACGTGATTAAAATCGGGCGCACCCATTTGCAGGATGCGACCCCGCTGAAATTCGCGCAGGAGGTGTCCGGTTGGCGGGGACTGCTCGAAAATGCGCGCGAGATGATCATCGTGTCGCTGTCGCCGCTTTGCAAATTGGCGATTGGCGGCACGGCGGTCGGAACGGGCTTAAACGCGCCCGACGGCTTTGACAAAGCGGTGTGCGAGGAGTTGTCCGTTTTGTGCGGCACGCAGTTTGAGCCGGACGACAACAAATTCCGCGCGCTGACCGGCAAGGAAGCGTTTGTGTTTGCCCACGGCGCGCTCAAAGCGCTCGCGGCGAATCTCATGAAAATTGCGAACGATATCCGTTGGCTGTCCGCCGGACCGCGGTGCGGGCTTGCGGAATTACATATTCCCGAAAACGAGCCGGGCAGTTCGATTATGCCGGGCAAAGTCAACCCCACCCAATGCGAGGCGGTGACGATGGTCGCCGTGCAGGTGATGGGCAACGACGTGGCGGTCGGCATGGCGGCGTCGCAGGGCAATTTTGAACTGAACGTGTTTATGCCGGTGTGCGCCGCGAACTTTTTGCAATCGGTGCGCCTGCTTGCGGATTGTATGCGGTCGTTTACCGAAAACTGCGTTTGCGGGATTACCGTGAACACCGACAAAATGGAAGACTATCTCGCGCGCTCGCTGATGCTCGTGACCTGTCTTACCCCGAAAATCGGGTACGACCAAGCCGCCGCCGCCGCGAAATACGCCCACGAAAACGGGCTGACACTCAAAGATGCGGTCGTTTCGCAAGGGCTTTTGAGCGAAGCGGAGTTTGACGAAGCGGTGGACCCCGCGAAAATGGTTTAAGGAGCAAAGAACAATGGATTATGCGAAGGAATCCCTCCGCTTGCACGGCGAGTGGAAAGGCAAAATCGAAGTGGTTGCGACCGTGCCGGTGGAGTCGAAAGACGATTTGTCGCTCGCGTATACGCCCGGCGTGGCAGAGCCGTGTCTTGCGATTAAAGACGATGTGGACAAGAGTTACGAACTCACCCGCCGCCACAATCTCTGCGCTGTAATTACCGACGGCAGCGCGGTGTTGGGGCTCGGCGACATCGGTCCGGAAGCGGGAATGCCCGTGATGGAGGGCAAGTGTGTGCTGTTTAAGGCGTTCGGCGGGGTGGATGCGTTCCCGCTTTGCGTTAAGACCAAAGACGTGGACGAATTTGTCGAGACGGTGTACAACATCTCCGGCAGTTTCGGCGGCATCAACCTCGAAGATATTGCCGCGCCGCGGTGTTTTGAGATTGAGGAAAAATTAAAAGCAAAATGCGATATTCCGGTGTTCCACGACGACCAGCACGGCACGGCCGTTATCGTTTTGGCGGGGCTTCAAAACGCGCTGAAACTCGTCAAAAAGGACAAAGCCGACGTGAAAGTCGTGATTAACGGCATCGGCGCGGCGGGCTCGTCCGTCTGTCGGTTGCTGCTTGCGGCGGGATTCAAGCACATCACGTTGTGCGACAAAATCGGCATTCTCTGCGAGGGGTCGCCGGACATTCCGCACGCGCACATGGCGCATTTGGCAACGCTCACGAACCGCGAGAAGAAAACGGGTACGCTCAAAGATGCGCTTGTCGGCGCGGACGTGTTCCTCGGCTTCTCTGCGCCGGGACTTGTGACCGCGGAGATGGTCAAAACGATGAACCGCGATGCGATTATCTTTGCCTGCGCCAACCCGAATCCCGAGATTTTCCCCGACGAGGCGAAAGCGGGCGGCGCGGCGGTGGTTTCGACCGGACGGTCGGATACCCCGAACCAAATCAACAACGTTTTGGCGTTCCCCGGCATTTTCCGTGGGACGTTCGACGTGCGCGCCAGCGAAATCAACGAAGAAATGAAAATGGCGGCGGCGAACGCGCTGTCGGCGCTGATTGCGGACGACGAATTGTCCGCCGATTACATCATTCCGAAAGCGTTTGACCCGCGCGTGGGCAAAGCGGTTGCCGAAGCGGTCGCCGAAGCCGCGCGCCGGACCGGTGTGGCGCGGATTTAAGAGGAAATCGCGTAACTTTTCGGCGCGTTTTGCGGTGTTATAGATGCAAAACACCGAAAAAGGATGAGAGGTATGGCTCACGAAACATTTAACCAACAAATTGCAGAATATATTGAAATCCAGCGCGAATACAGCCGGTGATTGGCGGCGAACGAGCCGGCGGAGAAACTTGCCGAACAACGGGCTGGAGGAAGAAAACAGTTTGCAGGAAGAGTCGGTGTATTGGTAAACGCTCTTTTGAACGACACGAAAAAAGGGGAGAGTTTTATGGTACAACAGTCGTATCATATCGGATTTAACGATGCGCAAGGCGCGAAATACGTGATTTTGCCGGGCGACCCCGGTCGCGTGGAGAAAATCGCGCAATACCTCGACGAGCCGCAATTTTTGGCGCAAAACCGCGAGTATACGACGTGGGTCGGCAAGATTGCGGGCGCGCCGGTGCTGGTGATGTCCACCGGTATGGGCGGGCCGTCTACCGCTATCGCGGTGGAGGAACTTACGGCGCTCGGCGTAGAAACCTTTGTCCGCATCGGCACCGCCGGCGGGATGCAGCCCGAGATTATCGGCGGCGACGTGGTGGTCGCGACCGGCTCGATTCGTATGGAGGGCACGACCCGCGAATACGTGCCGATTGAGTACCCCGCTGTGCCGGATTTGGACGTGACCTGCGCTTTAAGAGAAGCGGCGGGAAACCTCGGTCTTCGCTGCCACACCGGCGTGGTGCAGAGCAAGGATTCGTTTTACGGTCAGCATTCGCCCGCACGGATGCCGATTGGCTATGAACTCGAAAACAAATGGCGCGCGTGGATCGGTGCGGGGTGCCTTGCCTCCGAAATGGAGAGCGCGGCGCTGTTTATCGTTTGCTCGACCTTGCGCGTGCGCGCGGGGTCGGTGTTCTCGATTGTGTGGAATCAGGAGCGCGAGCGCTTGGGACTCGACAATCCCGAAGTCCACGACACGACGGATGCGATTAAAACCGCGGTGGAAGCAGTGAGAATTTTGATCGAGAGAGAAAAATAAAGGAAACAGGGCGAGGTGATCGCCCTGCTTTTTTGTTCTGTGATGACAATATTTCAATGATACTGTAGGGCGGGGGCTTGCTCCCGCCGTTTATGATTTTCACGCCGACCAACAGCGGCAGGACCAAGGCCCTGCCCTACAATGTCGCCGTGGGTAGATGCAAAATTCCAACAAAGGGACCGTCGGGGACGCCGGTCTCTACACCGCGCTTTGTGTATCGCCGAAAATGTTATCAAATTTTCAAAAAAATTGTATAAATTCCTCTCGGCTTGCCCACACTATGGGCGAAACGGAGGAATGACGATGTCGGATTTTGACAAAGATGAATTTTGGGACAGCGGTCTCAATGGCTTGGATTTTGAGGAAATTGACGAGCCGAAACAACGCCGCGCACGGAAATTTTTTGCGGGAAGCGGGTTTTATCTCGTGCTGGCGCTTTGTGTCGCGGCGGTCGGCGGCGTAGCCGTGTGGACGGTGAACGACAGCATGCTTCAAAAAGACGAGGGCACGTCGGCGATCACCACGACGGCGGCGACCACCACCCGCGCGGTTGCGGCGGGGCACAACGTCGCCACCGTGCCGGATACCCGCACGACGGTGCGGTTGACCGCGACAAAACCCACCACGACCGCCACAGCAAAAGCCGCGGACACCTACGTGCTGCCGCTGAACAACGCGGTTTTGCGCGAATACGGCAAAGAGCCGGTCTATTGGGCGACGCTCGAAACCTGGCGGGTACACGCCGCAACGGATTTTGCGGGCGCTTTGGGCGATACGGTGAAAGCCGCCGCCAACGGCACGGTGACCGACGTGTACGAAAACGATTTGTGGGGCGGATGCGTGGCGATTGACCACCACGACGGCACGATTTCCACCTATCGCGGGGTCAACTGCACATTGGCGGTCGGCTCGACGGTCAAACTCGGCGAGCCGATTGGCGTGCTGTCGGAAATCCCGTGCGAAAAAGACCTCGGGCCGCATTTGCACCTCGAAATGGCGGCGGGAAGCCGCGTGCTCGACCCGGTGGCGGTCATCGGCGTGCCGGTGAAACCGGTCGAAGCGACGAAAAGTGAATAAGAAACCATAAGAAAAGGCACCCGAAATCGGGTGCCTTTTTTCTATGTAAAAATTACATACTTTCGGGGACGGTGATTTTGAGGAGAGTGAGGGCGTTTTTCAGCGTAATGCGGGTGGCATCGCACAAAGCGAGGCGTGCCGCCATGACCGCTTCGTCTTCGCAAATGACGCGGCAACTGTTGTAGAATTTGTGGAACAGCGTGGCGAGTTCAATCGCGTAGCGGGTGA
The DNA here is from genome assembly GCA_024404755.1 of Clostridia bacterium. GTDB lineage: Bacteria > Bacillota > Clostridia > Oscillospirales > Acutalibacteraceae > RGIG426. The sequence goes on from JAKSPN010000027.1 coordinate 4,825, forward strand.
TTTTCGCGGGGTCGCGGGTGTCGGCGGCGGCGACGATTTCGCCGGTAAAGGCGGCGATATGGCGGATGAGTTCTTTTTCCTCATCCGAGCCGAGGTGGATGAGATCGTCCGCCATTTTGGCGGCTTTGACCGACACGCCTTCCTCTTTCAGTTTGCGGAAAATCGAGCAGATACGCGCGTGGGCGTATTGCACGTAGTAGACGGGGTTTTTGGAGGATTCTTCGATGGCGAGCCCCAAGTCGAAGTCCATACTGTTGGTGGCGGAGGTCATATTGAAGAAGAAGCGCGCGGCATCGGCGGGCACTTCGTCGAGCAGGTCGGCGAGTTGAATCGCTTTGCCGGAGCGTTTGGACATTCTTACCACTTCGCCGTCGCGCATCAGGCGGACGAGCTGGACGAGCAGCACTTCGAGGTGCTCGCCCCCGACGCCGACCGAATCCATCGCGCCTTTCATACGGGCGACGTGGCCGTGGTGGTCGGCGCCCCACACGTCGATGCACAAATCGAAGCCGCGGAGGGCTTTGTTGCGGTGGTAGGCGATGTCGGCGGCGAAATAGGTCGGGTTGCCGTTTTGGCGAATCAGCACGTCGTCTTTGAGTTCTAATTTGTCGATTTCCTCTTGGGATTTGCCCTCGGCGAGCAGTTGCGCGGTCATCACTTCGGCGTTTTTGTACCAAATCGCGCCGTCTTTTTCGTAGGTGAGGCCTTTGCTCGTCAAAATATCGACGATTTCCTTGATTTCGCCGCTTTCGTGGAGGGTGGATTCGAGGAACCAGCGGTCGTAGACGATGCGGTATTTTTCGAGGTCTTTGTGCATTTTATCGAGGTTTTTCGGAAGCGCAAACTGCACCAAAGCGGCGCGGCGCTCTTCCTCGGAGACGGCGAGATATTTGTCGCCGAATTCCGCGGCAAAGGCGGCGGCGTGGTCTTTGATATCGTCGCCGTGGTAGGCATCTTCCGGCAGTTCGACAGAGTCTTCGCCGTTTAAGAATTGCTGATAGCGCACGTCGAGCGACAGACCGAATTTTTCAATCTGGTTGCCCGCGTCGTTGACGTAGAATTCGCGCGCCACGTCGTAGCCGGCGGCATCCATCACCGAAGCGAGGCAGTCACCGAGCGCGCCGCCGCGGGCGTTGCCCATATGCATCGGACCGGTCGGGTTGGCGGAGACGTATTCGACCATGACTTTGCGGCCTGCGCCCGCATCCGAACGACCGTAATCGTCGCCTTTTTCGAGCACTTCCGCGACCGCCGCGCCGTAGAACGACGGGGAGAGGAAGAAGTTGATGAAGCCCGCGCCCGCGACTTCGACGTTTTGGAAAAACGTGTCGTCGAGGTTAAGGCGGGAGAGCAGTTCTTCCGCGATTTTGCGCGGGGCGAGGCGGAAAGTGCGCGCGCCCATCATCGCCGCGTTGACGGCGAAATCGCCGTTTTTGCGGTCGTTCGGGACTTCCACCGTGTAGTCCGGAATGGCGGCTTCGGGGAGCACGCCCTCGGAGATGGCGGAGTTGAACGCGGCGTTGACCGCGTTGCGGATTTGTTGTTCGGCTTGCTGTACTGTCGTTTTCATTGTTCGTCCATCCTTATCTTCATTGTTAATGTATGCAGAGAACTGCCGCCGCCCATATCCAGCGTGTAGTCGGCGCAAAGCGTGCCGCCGGCGACGGTCAGGTGGTTTTCGACTTTGGCGTTTTTGAGGAGCATCGGAATCGCGCCGTAGGGCGTTTCGTAGTTGCACGGGCGCGGGGTGCCCGGAGTGAGCAAAAACGTAACCGAGCAGTCGCCGCGGCGGGCGATTTCTACGGTTTCGCCGACGGCGGTTACGGTGACGTGGGTGACGGCGTTGTCGATTTCTTCGTCGTAGCAGACGACCACGCCGCCGGTAACGGGCGAGACGGCGGCGGGAAGGGAAAAGCGTTGTTCGTCGCGCTCACCGTCCATTTCGGTGAAAAAGGTTAAATCCAGCGTAGCGTTCATAAGCACCTCACAGCGTTCCCGGGTCCACGACGTGGACGTTCTTTTTCACCGGCACGCCGAGGAAGCGTTCCGCGAGTGTGGAGAAGCCACTCGGCTGGTCGCTGACGTAGAAATTTACGTCGCCTTCGCCCTCGTTTTCGCGGTTGAGCATTCCGGTTTCGGCGAGTTGTACCTGGCATACGCGCGCGGCTTCTTCGCCGGCATCCACCAAAATCACGTCGTCACCGAGGAAGTTTTGGATAACCGGCGCGAGCAGCGGGAAGTGGGTGCAGCCGAGAATCACGGTGTCCGCGCCCGCGTCTTTCAGCGGTTGCAAATAGCGTTCGACGGCGAGTTTGGCAACTTCGTCTTTCACGCCGTTCCAGCCGTTTTCGACAATCGGCACGAACATCGGGCAGGCAATCGCGTGGATTTTCGCATCCGGCTTGGCGGCTTTTACCGCTTTGGCATACGAGCCGCTTTTAACGGTTGCCGCCGTGCCGAGAACGCCGATGATGCCGTTTTTCGTGACGGAAGCCGCCACGCGGGAGGCGGGGTTGACCACGCTGATGGTGGGAAGCGGCAACTCTTTCAGCACGTTCGGTGCGACGGAACTCACCGTGCCGCAGGCGGCGATGATGATTTTCACGTCGTGCTGCATTAAAAAGGCGCAATCCTGCGCGGCATAGCGGCGAATCACGTCTTCGCCGCGCGTGCCGTAGGGCACGCGGCCGGTGTCGCCGAAATACACGATGTGTTCGTGGGGCAGGCGGCGAAGCAGTTGGCGCACGGTGGTGAGTCCGCCGAGACCGGAGTCAAAGACACCGATCGGGCGGGAATCGGACGGTTTTTCGGACATAGTGGTCCCTCCTAATTTAGGAAATGAGAAGTTTGTAGACAAGCGGGAAAAGGTAAACGGCAATCGCGCACACGGCGCTTGCAAAAAGCGACAGGAACAGCGCGGCTCGTTTGCCGACGGCAACGAGTGCGTGGTGCTTTTTGAGAAATGCGGTGAGTTTTTTGCGGAAGATGAGGGCAAGCGCGATGATTGCCGCGCCGAGCGCGAACAACAGCCATCCGGCGACCCGCCCCGGCGGGGAATAGACAAGACGGACGGCGCTTTCACCGCTTTGAAGCGGGACGCGCACGAAGTTATCCATTGTTTTTTCCACGTGGCGGCGGTGACCGTCCACCACGGCGGACAGCCCGTCGATGGCCGGCACGGCAACCACCAGACAGTCGTTTTTGTCGGCGATAAACGTGCCTTTGTAGCCGCGACCGTCGTAGGAGAGGGGCGCGGTGGCGGCGTTTTCGAGGATACGCTTCATGGCGTTATGGTGAAGTCCGAATACCTCGAACGAACCGCACGAGCCGGATTTTAAGGGGGTGAGCCGTACGACGACGACTTCGTTTTCGAACGTGCCGAGTTCCAAAAATCCGCTTTCGTGGGCGTTCGGGTAGTTGCCGGAAACGATTTTGCCGTTGACTTCGACCGAGAAACTGTTAAAAATCGGCTCGTTGACTTTGGTGGAACAGCCGTCGAAACAGTCGAAATAGAGCGTTTGTTTATCGCTGACCGCAATCGAGTAGACGATGACGGGATGATCGGCAACGATGCGATAGGCCGCGCCGCCCTCCCGCTTTTCGAATTCGCAGTTTTTGGTGAATGCGTAAGGATAACGGGTGAACAGTTTGGTTTCATCGAACAGCAACTGCGCGACCGTTTCTTGGACGTGCAGGCGGTTGTCGATAGGAAGTGTGGAAAGCGCGGTCGCCGTGGACTCGTCGGTCAAAAGACCAAGCGGCAGGGTAAACGGCGTTTGTTCTAACCGATAGGTGCCGTTATCGTAAAGCACGGGGTTGCCGGAGGCGGCGTGGCGCGTAAGGTCGATGGTGGCGCCGACCGCGAGCAACGCATCGGAGAAGAGCGTGCCGCCGCTGGTGCCGATATCCATCCAGTTGGCGGTGTAGCCGAGTTTTTTGGCGGTGTACAGCGTGTCTTCGGTGACGAACGACGTGTAGCCGCCGAACGAGGGATAGCCGAGCGCGCCCACCATATTGGAATCGAAAATATCGCCGGACGTTTTCACGCGGGTGAAGGTTTCGGATTCCGTTTTGTCGGCAAGGTCGGTGAGGGCGGAAAACGTGTCAAACTGCCAATAGTCCGGCACTTTGCCGATATAGAGCGACGTGTAAAACGTGCTTTCGCACAAAATCAGCCCGCACAAAAGCACGGCGGCCACCGATTTTTTAAGAAAACCCAGTCGGAAAAGCACCGCCCACAAAGCGGCGACAAGCGCGACAACGGCAAAGACGAGAAAATGCACTTTGAGCGAGGCGGCATCGCCCCACAACGTGCGGACGTAGCGGGCGGCTTCCTCGGAATGTCGCGCGAACACGAACGCGAGGGACACGCCGCAGCCAAGCGTTGCCAACCCGATACCAGCGGCGGCGATAACACGCGTTTTACGGCGGGTACAAAGCGAAACGGGCGACTGCGCCCACAGATGCGCGACGAGGGTGAGCAGCAGGAAAATCGGCATAAACGCGAAGCGGCAGGGGAAGCACATATAACTGCCCATATGCCACATCCGGTTGACCGGTTCTAAAAGCATCGGGATGAGCAACAGACCGCACACGACGGCAAGCGCGTCGGTTTTGCGGGTGCGGCGGGGAGAAAACATCAGCGTGACAATAAGGAGAAGCGGCAATCCCGCCGAGCAAAGGAGCAGCGGAAGCGAGGTGGCAAACGGCGTTCCCCATCCGCAGGAAGAAAGCGAGGTGGAGAGGTACGACCCGCGTGCCGAACGGACAACCTGCGCGAATGCGGGCACCCAAACGGGCGCGGAGAGCAGCGCCGCCATCAAACTGCCGAGCACAAACTGCGTGGCGGTGCGCTTGCGGTGAGGGACGTTAAACACGAGATGCACCCCGAAAAAGAGCAGGGCGAAAAGCGCCACCATAAAGCCGACGTAGAAGCAGACGACCATCGAGAGGGTCATCATCACGACGTAGGGAAGCGGGCGACCGCGTTCGAGCAACGCGTAGCACGCGAGCAAGAACAGCGGGAACAGCGCCATCACGTCGAGCCACATCAGGTTTTGGTAGTAGAGCAATCCGTAGCCGCAAAGGGCATAGCTCACCGAAAACGCCGTGGCGAAGCCCACGCCGTTTTGCGGAAAGCGGCGGATGAAAAACCAGCCGGAAAACGCGGCGCAGAGAAGCAACTTGCCGAACACCAAGAGATTGAGGAGATTCAGCAGTTTGTCCGCTTTCCAAATTACTGCGAGCAGCGAGCCGGGATTCATGAGAAAGAACGCCGCAACGCTCGAAAAATCCGCGCCGCCGGTCAACTGCGGCAGATAGGCAAGCCCGTCGCCGTTTCGCAGGGCGTTTCGTAACATCATTAAGAGAGGGAGTCCTTGCTGGCGCATATCGCACCAACAAAGCGAGCCGTCTCCGAAAGGATACAGACCGAACAACCCGCAAACGAGTCCGAGTACCGCCGCCGTGAGTAGTACGGGGAAACCGACGGCGCACCGAAGCGGTTTGCTCGGCAAGGTCAGCCGTTTCATATCAGTTGCGGCTGAAATTCAACAGGCGGAGCGTTTTGTTATGCTCTTCCGCCCAGCGGATGTTCCATTCACTCGAAAAGAGCAGGAGGAGGTTGCCTTTGGTATCCTGCGCCAAACGGGTGTCGGAGGTGAGGTCGAGGGATTTCGGGTCGAAATCCTCTTCGTCGTTGGCAATCCAACGGGCGAACTGGTAGGACAGCGGCTCCATTTTTACGTCTACGCCGTATTCGGATTTTAAGCGCTGTTCCAGCACGTCGAATTGCAGTACGCCGACAACGCCGACGATGATTTCGGAAAAATCGCCGCCGTGGTCGGTGAAAATCTGAATGGCGCCCTCTTGGGCGATTTGGGTAACACCTTTGACGAACTGTTTGCGCTTCATCGTGTCCACTTGGCGGACACGGCGGAAGTGTTCCGGCTCAAAGGTGGGGATACCCTCAAAGGTAAATTTCTTCGACGGGGCGCAAATGGTGTCGCCGATCGAGAAGATACCCGGGTCGAACACGCCGATAATATCGCCGGCATACGCCTCCTCGATGTTTTCGCGGTCTTGCGCCATCATCGTTTGCGGTTGCGAGAGTCGCAGGCGTTTGCCGCCTTGGACGTGGAGAACTTCTTTATCTTTTTCGAATTTGCCGGAGCAAATGCGCATAAACGCGATACGGTCGCGGTGCGCTTTGTTCATATTGGCTTGGATTTTGAACACGAACGCGGAGAACGCGGGGTCGAACGGGTCAATCTCTTCGCCGCCCGCCGTACGCGGAAGCGGGGAAGAGGTCATTTTGAGGAAGTCGCGCAAGAACGGCTCAACACCGAAGTTTGTGAGCGCCGAGCCGAAGAACACCGGCGACAGTTCGCCGTGGTCCACGGCTTCTTGGGAAAATTCGCTTCCCGCGCCGTCGAGTAAGTCCATATCTTCGAGCAGTTTTTCGTATTGGTCGGGGGACATCAGTTTGCCGGCGCTTTCGGCGTCGTGCAACTCGGCATACTCGGCATGCGCCTCGTGTTTGCCGTTGACACCCGAGAATACCGCCACGCGCTCGGTGGTGCGGTCGTACACGCCGCGGAAGTTTTTGCCCGAGCCGATCGGCCAGTTGACGGGATAGGTTTGGATGCCTAAAACGTTCTCGATTTCTTCGAGCAGTTCGAGCGGGTCGCGGGATTCGCGGTCCATCTTGTTGATGAACGTGAAAATCGGAATGTGGCGCATCACGCACACCTGGAACAGTTTTTTCGTCTGGCGCTCGACACCTTTGGACGCGTCGATAACCATCACGGCGGTATCCGCCGCCATTAAGGTGCGGTAGGTATCCTCCGAGAAGTCTTGGTGACCGGGGGTGTCGAGGATGTTGACACAGTAGCCGTCGTACTCGAATTGCATCACCGACGAGGTGACCGAGATACCGCGCTGTTTTTCGATTTCCATCCAGTCGGACACGGCGTGTTTCATATTCTTCTTGCCCTTGACCATACCGGCGGCGGCAATCGCCCCGCCGTAGAGCAGGAATTTTTCGGTTAAAGTCGTTTTGCCTGCGTCGGGGTGCGAGATAATCGCAAAGGTGCGCCGACGGCGAATTTCTTGTTCCAAAGTAGCCACGAATAAGTCCTCCGTTTGTTAAAGAGTGTGGGGAAGTGCGTAAAGGAGTGCCGACGAGACCGCGAACAACGCGATACCGCCGTATAGGAACCCGCGCAAAACGCGGGAATCGGACGAGGTTGCGAGGTTGCCGAGCGCGAGCGCGCCGAACGGCAACAACGCCGCTAAATAGCGGAAATCCTGCGAGCAGATGAAGGGGAACGTAAAGCAGAAGCCGACGAAACTCACGAGCGACACGGCGCAAAACGCGAGCCACACGGCATCGAGTTCGTGTTTGCGGGGTTTCAGGAAAATGCCGGTGGAACGCCACAACAGCACGGCAAACGCGACAAGCGCGAGCAACACGCTGACGGCGAGAAGCAGGAAAGCGACAAAGCGGTGACCCCATTCCTGCTCGCCGAAGACGGACGTTTTGAACAAACTCAAAAACACGTTACAGCCGGGGTCGGCTTCGTCCCACGATTGGAACGGGTTTATCAGTTGGGAAGCGGGGAACGCGAACAGCCGCCGCGCGACCGGCACACCTGCCAAATACTGCGAGGCGTTGGCGGTGGGGCTTAATACTTCCACCGCGACGAGGGGTTGCCCGAAGCGAATGAGGTTGCGCAGAGGAAACCACATTCCAAGCGGTACGGACACCGCGCCGAACAGAGCGTATTGCGAGAGCAGGCGGGTGGGCTTGCCGCCGCAGGTGAAGAGCCGCGCGGCAAATGCCGCCGCCAGCGGAAACGCGAGCAACGCCGCGGAGACTTTCGCCATCATCGCAAGCCCCAAAAACGCGCCGCACCAAAGAAGCGGGGCGGTGGTTTTCTCTTGCCACCAGGCGGCGAAAAAGAGGAGGGACGTGACGGTCAACAGCAGGCAGAGCATATCGTTGTTGAGGCACCCGCCGAGCAGAAAACACGTCGGGTGGAACACGATGACGGCGTTGGCGGCGGCGCGGGGCGCACCGTCAAGCCCGCAACGGCAGAACAGCCGGTCACACACCACCATCAGCGCGCAGGAGTAAAAGCAAGTGAGAAATTGCAGTTTTTCGGCGATAAGTTCCGCTTGTAACCCCATATCGGAAAGAATCCGGTACAATCCGCCCGCCACGATGTGATGAAGCGGCGGGTGGGTGAATTGCCAGATTTGGTTGGTGTCCGGCAGAGCAAGGTGTTCGGCGATATATTGGATGTAGCCCATATGCCCTTTGCCGCTTGTGACCAGCCACACGTCGTGCTGACGGACGGTGTAGGGGGTGTAGAGGACGTAGAAAACACGCAGCACGAAGCCGGCGGCAAAGAGAAGCAGTACCGCGCGGCGGGCGGTGAGTTTTTTCGTGAGCGCGAGCGCGGCGGCACAAAGCCCGATGAGCAGAAGAATCAGCGGGGCAAATTGCGCGGCGGTGGCTTCGGAAACGTCCGGTAAAAAGCCGCAAAGTGTGCAGCCGAGCGCCAACACAAGAAGTGTCAGCCACGGTGCGGCGGCGGAGTTTTTCGCGTTTGTCATTGTTCTTCAAACCATTCTATGATTTCGTCTACCAACGATTTTTTATATTGCTTACACGCGGTTTCATAGGCGGTGTCGAAATCTTCCACGCGCTCGCCGTCCGCGCCGTAGAGCAAATCGACCACGTCGGTCATGACGGCGTAGGCGGCTTTGGTGAGTCCGCTTCCGATGCGCTCTTTATATTTGTTCGCCGCCGGCAGTTTTACGGTGATATCGCTGTCTACGCGGTCGTAGGCGAGCGAGAGGGTGACGGTGGCGGTGGTTTGCTGTTCGTTGTCGGCGGTGACGGTGTAGTACACGCTGAAACCGACGAGGTAGCCGCCCTCGTCAATGGAGACGGAGGCGGTGACGTTGCCGAAATCGTAGGTGGCTTCGGGGTCGATACCGCCGAGAAGATAGGCGAGTGCGCCGTCTTCCGCAAGCAGTTCTTCCGACAAAATGTCGCCGTTCATCGGCAGAGAGATGACCGTGTTGCCTTTTTCCTGCACAATCAGCGGGGAGGCGAACGCGGCTTTGGTCATAGTGGGCAGCGTAAACAACGCCGTTTCACCGATGGCGGTTTTGCGGTCGATGATTTGGCGGAATTTTTGCCCGTTTTGGGAGGCGTACATTACGCCTTTGCCGTAATATACGTCCCGTTCGGTGACCTCGTTGTTTTTCACGAGGGTTTCGGTCAGGTGGTCTTTGAAATCCACCGTGTTTTTGCTCGGTTGTTCACAGATCCACGCCAAATCGAGTGTCCACTCGGTGGTTTCGCCGGCGGACGTGACGGTAGCGGTGCCGGAAAGCGAAGCAGAGTGACCGGTGGCGGCTTGGTGGGTTTCGAGGGCGGTTTCATACAGCGCAAACGCGCGGTCCGCTTCGGTGAGCCCTTCGGCGTTGGTGGGGGCGGCGGTGGGAACGGCGGACACGTCGGATACGTCGGTGCCGCCCTCTTTTTTGCACGCCGAAAACGCCGTCGCGCACAGGGCGAGAACGGCAAACAACGCCAAAAAGCGGGAAATCGGTTTCATCGGCGGGCCACTCCTTTCGGGATCAGGTTTCGTCGGATTCAGCGGGCGTTTCCCCGTCCGGTTCATCCAAAAATGCGGCGGCGTTGTCGCGGATAAAGGCGACGAGATGCTCCATCGGTTGTTCCTCGCCGCGGGCTTCCATATAGCCGACGTGGGCATCGGCGAGGGCTTCTTCGTCGGCGGCGTTTTGGAACGCATCGCGAAGCGCGGCGGCGCATTTTTCCGCGCCGATTTGCTCGCACGCATCGGCGGCCACGTCCACAAAGCGGAACGAGCCGGTGTTTTGCATGGTCGCAAAGTTGCCGTTGTTGAGTTCGTGGTCGCACAGCCACAACGCATACACGAGGTTGCGCTCGCGGGAGAGCAGCGGAATCGTGTAGTAGGGGTCGGGGACTTTCGGGTCCAATTTACCGTTTAAGTTGGCGACGACCGCATCCGCCAAATCCTCGTCGGGCGCGGCATCGAGCAGGGCGCGGGTCATCGTTTTATATTGCGCGGCGAGTGCTTCCGAACGGGCTTTTTGTCCTTTGTCGTAGCGCTTGTTCATCATCACCAGCACGATAGCCATCAGGACGAACAGGATAAAAATGCGAATCATCACGTTGGCAATCGCGGGGTCAACGGCACAGAGTATCATTCTTCTTCCACCAATCGTTTGTAAATTTCGCCTTTGGAAAAGCCCGTCTGCGCCGCGGCTTCTTTGGCGGCGGCTGAGGCGGAGTTTCCGTCGTTTACAAGGTCGCGGGCGAGCGCGACGGCAAGGTCAAGGGTAAACGCGGGCGCGTCCTCTTGCGGGGCGGCGCCGGCAATCACCAGCACGTATTCGCCGCGGGGTTCTTCCTCGCGGTAGCGGGCGGCGGCTTCGCCGAGCGTGGTGCGCCACACCTCTTCGTGGAGTTTCGTCAACTCGCGGATGACCGCCACGGGGCGGTCTTCGCCGAACGTGTCGCGCAAATCCCGCGCGGTGGCGCGTAATTTGTGGGGTGCTTCGTAAAACACCATGGTGCGGGTTTCGTCTTTCACGCTTTTTAAGTGGTCGGCGCGGCTTTTTTTGTTCGTGGACAAAAAGCCCTCGAACGTAAACCGCCCCGACGGAAAGCCGGAAAGGGCGACAGCGGTGGTCACCGCGGTCGGGCCCGGGACAACCGTCACCGGAATGCCGCGCTCGTGACAACTGTTGCACAGCGTTTCGCCCGGGTCGGAAATCGCGGGCATTCCCGCATCCGACACCAAAACGAGATTCGTACCGCTTTCCATTTGGGAGAGCAGTTGCTCGCCGCGGTCGCGTTTGTTGTGTTCAAAATAACTGACAAGCGGCTTTTTGATGCCGAAGTGGTTGAGAAGTTTTAAGGTTACGCGGGTATCTTCGGCGGCGATGAGGTCGGCGTTTTCGAGCGCTTCGACCGCGCGGGGCGAAAAGTCGCCGAGGTTGCCGATGGGTGTGCCGACGAGCGTTAAACTGCCTTTTTGGTCACCAGACATAGCCAACCGCCACTCTCCTTTCTGTCCACCACCTGAAATCCGCAGGCGGCGAGAGCAGACAACACGTCTTGCTCGCGGGTGTCGATGATGCCGGAGACGAGGTACACGCCGTCTTTCGCCAAAAAGCGGGGCACGTCGGGCGAAAGCGCGCAAATCGCATCCGCTACGATGTTGGCGACGACCACTTGAAACTCGCCCTCCACCGCTTCGGCCAAGTTGCCGAGTCGCATTTCGTAGCGCGGCGCGGTCATCCCGACACGCTCGCCGTTTTCAATCGCGGTTTTAACGGCGACGGGGTCAATGTCTACGCCGACGGCGTTGTGCGCGCCGAGAAGCAGCGCCGCCATCGACAAAATGCCGCTGCCGCAGCCCACGTCCAGCACGTGGGTGTCGGGGGTGATGTAGTCTTCCATCGCTTCGAGCATTAAGCGGGTGGTGGCGTGTTCGCCCGTGCCGAACGCCATGCCGGGGTCAAGCGTCAGCACGGCGCGGTCGCCCACGTCGCCCGGCTCTTCCCACGAGGGGCAGATGAGCAGTTTTTTGCCCACCGGCTGCGGGTGAAAATACTGTTTCCAGTTGGTTGCCCAATCCTCTTCGCGGACGGATTGGTCGCCGAGCGAAAAGGGGATGTTCGCCTCGGAAAACCGTTCGCGCAAAAAGCCGAGCGCTTCGGCGGGGTTTTCTTCGGGGCTTATGTACACGTGCACCACGGCGTTTTCGCGGTCCTTCTTAAGCAAATCTTCGTCGATTAAGTCGATATGGGCGATCTCCTGCACCATTTCTTCCAAATCACCGTAATCCTCCACGTACACACCGCCGGTCACCACCATCGAGGCGATGGCGGCCGCGAGTTCCGCTTGGTCGCGGGAAACGGTGACGGTCACGTCGGTCCAATCCACGGCGCACACTCCTTTCTTATTAAAACAAAAATCCATAATACGCGCATTATAACCAATATAGTATACCAACTTTTTCCCCCGTTGGCAAGAGAAAATTGCAAGTTTTCGGCGAGAATTACAAAAAGGGTTGCGCGCCGCGCCGAAAGCGGGTATAATGGAAGCAACGAAAGGAGGCGGCGAAATGAGAGAAGACGGCTTGTTCAAATGGTTTTGGCGGGCGCTCGGGTGGACGATTCCCGCGGTGGTGGCGCTGTTGCTTACCGGCATTTTGCCGCTGGTGCCGGAATTCACCGAGAAGGTGTTTTCGCGCGGGATTTCGCATTTTCTCACCACCACGCTCGGAAAACTCGTGTCGCTCGCGCCGGTGTCGCTGACCGAGTATTCGATTTTTGTACTTTTGGGCGCGTTCGTGCTCGTGTTTTTGATCGTGCTGTTTAAGACGGTTTGGCGCACGCTCCGCCGCGAGGAACAACCGGAGAGCCACCCGCTTCGTATTCTGCGGGTGTTCGGGTGGATCGTGTCGTTTCTCGTGCTGTTTCACACGTGTGTCGCGGGGGCGAACTACCACCGTCTTCCGGCGGAGGAACTGTGTGGGCTGCAGGTGCGCCAAACCCTATTGAATGAGGAGTTATACGACGTTTGTGTGGCGTTGGCGGACGGCGCTTCCACCGAGCGAAAGGCGCTCGAAGAAGACGACGAAGGGCGCGCGCTGTTGTGTGGTGAAATCGGCGAAACGCTTGACCGCGCGGGCGAGGGATACGTGCCGCTTGCGGCAGAATATCCGTTCCTTGAACACAACGTCACGCGGGTGAAACCGGTGACCCATCTTTCGCACAAATGGTCGCAGGTCGCGGGGATGAGTGGCGTGTATTTTTCGTTGTTTATGGAGCCGAACATCAACGTGGATTTGCCGGAAATCGAACTGCCGTTTGCGGCGGAACACGAAATGGCGCACCTGCGCGGCATTGCCAAAGAGGACGAAGCCAACTTCTTCGGGGCGCTGGCGTGTTTTTCGCATCCGTCGCCGGACTATCGCTATTCCGGCTACTTGCAGGCGTATCTCTATTGCGCCAATGCGCTGTATGATGTGGATTTGGAATTGTGGGCGAAAGCGGAAAAACACTTATCCAAAGGGGTGTTGCGCGACTTGAAAGCCCAAAACGATTACTGGGATTCGATTGACGGCGGCACAGCCGATATCCCCGGCGGGCAGGCGTTACGCTACCAGTCGGTGGAGGACAGTTCGTCCAGTTACACCCGCGTGGTGCAACTGCTTTGCGCGTACTACGACGGCGGCAACCGCCCGTTTGATGCGCTGAAAGCGGAATAAACGAAACAA
>JAKSPN010000028.1 GCA_024404755.1 Clostridia bacterium
ATCGAAAGTGCTTTTTTCATAAGAATCCCTCCCTAAATATCGTATCCTTATTATACCTTGCACCCGTGCATAAAGTCAAGATTTTTCCGCTTTTTGCAAAATTTCCACCCGCACCAACGCGCAAAAAAGAGCGTGGCTTGCGCCACGCTCTTTTTATATCTACCTTTTCTTATTGTTGCTTTTGCGATTCAATCCACGCCTGCATATCGCGGTCGCGAATCACGGCACGCTGAATCTTGCCGCTGAACGTCTTCGGAAGCGCATCCGTAAACACCACGATACGCGGGTATTTGTACGGCGCGGTATTCACCTTGACGTAGGTTTGCAGTTCTTTTACGAGTTCGGGACTGCCCTCAAACCCTTTGGCAAGCACAATCGTGGCTTTCACAAGGAAACCGCGAATACCGTCGGGGTCGGGCACGCCGGTAACGGCAACCTCGGCAACGGCATCGTGCTCCATCAAGACGCTTTCAATCTCGAACGGGCCGATACGGTAGCCGGACGATTTAATGACGTCGTCCCCGCGGCCGACGAAACGGAACATCCCGTGTTCGTCGCGGTAGGCGCGATCGCCGGTATGATAAAATCCGTTGCGATAGGCGTTGGCGGTATCTTCCTCGTTCTCGTTATAACTGGAAAGCAGACCAATCGGACGGTTTTCAACGCTCTCGGCACGCACGCAAATCTCGCCGACCGTGCCGCGTTGCGCCTGCTGGTCGTCCGCATCGAGGATATGGACGTCAAATCCCGGCGACGGGAAACCGAGCGCACCGGGCACTGGCTCCATAAACGGCGCAAACGTGGCGATACACACGGGCGTTTCACTTTGGCCGAAGCCCTCGTGAATTTTAAGCCCCGTCGCCTCGTACCATTTGTTGAAAATCTCGGGGTTGAGTGCCTCGCCCGCGGTACAGCAATGGGTCAGCGCCGAAAGGTCGTATTTCGACACGTCGCATTGGAGCATCATCCGGTACATCGTCGGCGGCACGCAGAAGGTGGTCACCTTGTACTTTTCGAGCATATGCAGGATGTTGTCGCCGTTGAACTTATCGAAATCGTAGATAAGCAGCGCGGTTTCGCCCATCCATTGTCCGTACATCTTGCCCCAGAAGCATTTCATCCAGCCGGAATCGGACACGGTGAAATGCAGGCCGCCGTCCACCACGCGGTGCCAAAACACACCGGTGGCGATATGACCGAGCGGATAACGGAAGTCGTGGGTGATGATTTTCGGATAGCCGGTCGTGCCGGACGTAAACGCAATCATCGACGTATCCGTTCCGCCGGCATAGTCGTCGCCCTGCGGTTTTTCCCATTCATACGGCACGTCGGCGATTTCCGCCTCAAAGTCAATCCACCCGGGGATTTGTTTGCCCTTCGTCACAAACTTCATCTCGACGGTTTCGTACTGCCCCTCGCCTTTGTCGAAGTAGTCGGTGCAGTCGCCGTCGGCGGTGATGATGACCGCCTTGACCTTCGCCGCATTACAGCGATAGACGTAGTCTTTCGCCATCAGCATATTGGTCGCGGGCACCAAAATCGCGCCGAGTTTGTGCATACCGAGAAGCAAGAACCAAAACCAGTAACTGCGTTTTAAGACCATCAGCACGCGGTCGCCCTTGCGGATACCTTTTTCGTAAAGATACCGCGCGGCGCGGTCCGATTCGCGTTTTAAGTCCGCAAACGTATACACGCGTTCTTCAAAATCGTTCGAAACCCAAACCATCGCGCGCTTGTCGGGTTTTTCCGCCGCCAACACGTCCATGACGTCATAGGCGAAGTTAAACCCGTCGGGGCAGGTGATATGATAATTTTCGTGCAGGTCTTCGTAACTCGTAAACGAGTCGCGCGAACGACCGATAAATTTTTCATAAATAGCCATAGTAAACTCCTAAATGCGCGCAATTATTTGAGAACGATCGCGAGGAACTTGGCGGGTTTGTCGCCAAGCACCTGCATCGCGTGAGGAAGCGAGGAATCGAAATACACGCTGTCCCCTTCGGACAAATCGTGTACCGTGTCCCCGAGGAAAAACCGCATTTCGCCCGAAAGCAGGTAGTTGAACTCCTGCCCCTCGTGGCTGTTGAGATGGGGCTCTTTGGCATCCGGCTTCACCGTTACAAGAAGCGGCTCGGCTTTTTTGCCGCGGAAGGTCAGCGCCAAATGCTTGTAATCGTAGTCTTTGTTGCGGGTGACGGCGTAACCCTTGCCCGCTTTGACCAACGTGCACATCGACAGTTTCGGCGATTCGCCGCTTAAAATGTCCAGCACGTCCACACCGAACACGCCGGCGGCGTTATAGAGAAAACTAAACGAGAAGTCGAGTTCGCCGCGTTCATAGGCGAGATACTCTTCCACCGAAACCTCCAATTTTTCCGCCGCTTGCTCGGGAGTGAATTCACAAACGTCGCGCAGCGCCATTAAACGCTGACCAATCTCTTTCAGTTGTTCCGTCATACGAACACGCCTCCTTTTTGGGAGAAATTAGTAGTTGAAGCCGAGTTCCAACGCTTTTTTGTTGGAATCAATCAAATGCGCTTTCTTCGCCGGCACCATTTTAGCAAGCACCACGTCCGCATCTTCGAGAGAAAGCAGACCGGTTTTCGCCATCACGTGGCCGATGAGAATCATATTCGCAAGACCGGGCAGGTTCTCGTCCGAAGCCATTTGGGTGGCGGGGATGGGATACACTTCCACGTCTTTGCGGGTGACTTCGCGGTCGATGAGGGACGAATCATAGAAAATCTGGCCGCCCACGACCGTCTCGTTCTCGTATTTGTCGAGCGACGGGACGTTCATCGAGATAAGAATGTCCGGATTGAGGACAATCGGCGAGCCGACCGGCTCGTCGCTCAAAATCACCGAGCAGTTCGCAGTACCGCCGCGCATTTCCGGGCCGTAGGACGGAAGCCAAGACAGTTCTTTGCCTTTGAGCAGGCCGTCATACGCGAGGAATTTGCCGGAGAACAAAATGCCCTGACCGCCGAAACCGGTAATCAAAATCTGTTTTTGCATCTTATTTCTCCTCCTCTGCGGTAATGTCTTTGTACACGCCAAGCGGGTAGTACGGAAGCATATTTTCTTCCAGCCAGTTGAGCGCTTTGTCCGGCGCCATACCCCAGTTGGTCGGGCAGGTGGACACAACCTCAATCAGCGAGAAGCCCTTGCCCTCAATCTGATTTTGGAACGCCTTTTTAATGGCTTTTTTCGCTTTTTTGATGTTCTGCACGTTGTTGACCGCCACACGCTCAAGGTACGCCGCGCCGTCCACGTTGGACAGCAGTTCGCACACTTTAATCGGATAACCGACTTTGGTCACGTCACGGCCGTACGGCGAAGTCTGGGTAACTTGGCCCGGCAGGGTGGTCGGCGCCATCTGACCGCCGGTCATACCGTAAATGGCATTGTTGACGAAGATGACGGTGATGTTCTCGCGGCGGCCGGCCGAGTGGACGGTTTCCGCGGTACCGATGGCGGCGAGGTCGCCGTCGCCCTGATAGGTGAACACGATGTTGTTCGGGTCAGAGCGTTTCACACCGGTGGCAACTGCCGGCGCGCGGCCGTGAGCCGCCTGCACCATATCGCAGTTGAAGTAGTTGTAAGAGAACACGGAGCAACCGACGGAGGCAACACCGATGGTGCGGCCGCGGATGCCGAGTTCGTCAATGGCCTCCGCCACAAGGCGGTGGATAATGCCGTGGGTGCAACCCGGGCAGTAGTGCAACGGCGCTTCGGTCAGCGCCTGCGGTTTTTCAAAAACAGTCATTATTCGGCACCTCCGATTTCCACAGCTTTGTTAATGGAATCCAACACGTTTTTGGTGGTCGGAATCATACCGCCCACGCGGTTGCAAAGCAGCACCGGCTTTTTGCAGCGGGTGGCGAGTTCCACGTCTTCCACCATTTGACCCATCGACAGTTCGACCGAGATAAACGCCTTCACTTTGTCGGCGGCGGCATTCAGCACCGCTTTCGGGAACGGCCACAGGGTAATCGGGCGAATCATACCGACTTTGATGCCGTTATTACGGGCTTCGTCAATCGCGTTTTTGGACACGCGCGCGGCAACGCCGAACGCCACGACGCAGTATTCCGCGTCGTCCATCAGATATTCCTCGTACATCACTTCGTCGCGCTCGATTTGGGCATAACGCTCAAAACGCTCGAAGTTAAGACGTTCGAGGGTTTCCGGATCCATAAGCAGGGAGTTGACGATGTTCGGTTTGCGCTCGCATTTCGTGCCGGTCAGCGCCCACGGTTTCTCGTAGGTGTTGACAACGCCTTGATCGAGCGACACCGGCTCCATCATCTGGCCCATCGTACCGTCGGCGAGCAGCATCGAGGTCATACGATACTTGTCGGCGAGGTCGAACCCTTTGAAGGTCAGGTTGACCATCTCCTGCACCGAGTTCGGGGCAAGAACGATCATGTGGAAGTCGCCGTGACCCGCGCCGCGAGTCGCGTGGAAGTAGTCGGACTGGGACGGCTGAATACCGCCGAGGCCCGGGCCGCCGCGCTGCACGTTGACAACGAGCGCCGGCAGGTCGCAACCCGCGAGGTAGGACAAACCTTCGCTTTTCAGCGAGATTCCGGGCGAAGAACTACTGGTCATCACGCGTTTACCCGTCGAGGAAACGCCGATGACCATGTTGATGGCGGCGATTTCGCTTTCCGCTTGCAGAAACACGCCGTCCACTTTGGGCATCCGTTTGGACATATACGCCGCAACTTCCGTCTGGGGCGTAATCGGGTAACCGAAATAGTGACGGCAGCCCGCCATAATCGCGGCTTCCGCCAGGGCTTCGTTACCCTTCATAAGAACCTTATCGGCCATTTCAAAAAACCTCCTTACTTTTCAACCGTAATCACGCAATCGGGGCACATGGTCGCGCAAAACGCGCAGCCGATGCACTCGTCGGGGTTGACGCAATCCGCCGGGTGATAGCCCTTGCCGTTGATCACGTCGTCTGCGAGCGCCACAATGTGTTTCGGGCAAGCGCCGACGCACAGCCCGCAACCCTTACAGCGCTCTTTGTCAAAAGTGACTTTTGCCATAGGAAAATTCCTCCTTATTCCATAGCGTCAGACGCCACGCGCCCACGCTTGTTTTACGTAGAGAGACAGCGGAAACAAATCCGCCACCTTGCCGGACAGTTCCGGCAACAGTTCCGCTTTCACGGTGGTCATCACAATGGGAAGCCCCGTTCTTGCGGAAATGTCGGCGGCGTATTCCTGCGAGGACAGCACGTCCTCGGCAGTCGTTTCGTCGCCCAAGTTCGAGTTGTTGACGATGCCGGTAAATTGAATTTTGCCGGCCTCCTCAATCTCCCGCATCACTTCCACCGCATCCGCGCCCGTGCGGGTCAGCGGACGGTATTTGTTGATGACGAGAAGCATCTCGTAATCGTTTTCACGCACAATCGATTCGGCATACCGCCCGAGCGCCAGCGCTCCGCGGTCGTCACCGCCCACGTCCACCACCGCCGTCAGGTCGGGGTTGTCCAAAATCGCATACGTTTCCGCCGGCAGGGCGGGCACGTCCACGTTGGAGTTGGCGTAAGGCGACACAATCAGCCGCACGCCGGCCTCGTCGAGCCACTTTTCCGCGTCTTTCGTGCGGAAATAGGGGTTGACGATGTCGAGGTCGGCAATCGCCACCTGCGCGCGGCTTTGTTTCAGCGCGAGCGCGGTATCGACGGCGATATTCGTCTTGCCCGAGCCGTAGTGCCCGGCGAACAGCGTCACCCGCTTGGGTGCGCGCCCGCCGAACAGCGGATAATCCTTTAACAACGTACTCAAATGACTTTCACCCAATCGAACGGATCTTCGACGGTGCCGCCCTGGATGCCGGTGATGGCATCGTACAGTTTCTGGCTGACCGGGCCGATGTTGCCGCCGTTGATGGTCATCACGTCGTCTTTATAGCGCAGTTTGCCGACCGGCGAGATAACCGCCGCGGTACCGGAACCGAAGCACTCTTCGAGTTTGCCGGTTTTTTGCGCTTCGAGCAGCTCGTCCACGGAAACGAGGCGCTCTTCCACGTCCATACCCCAGCTCTTGCACAGCTCGATAACCGAGTTGCGGGTGATACCCGGAAGAATGGAGCCGTTCAGTTTCGGGGTGACGATTTTGCCGTCGATTTTGAAGAAGATGTTCATCGCGCCGACTTCTTCAATGTATTTGCGCTCCACACCGTCGAGCCACAGCACTTGGGAGTAGCCGTCGTCGTGCGCTTTGACCTGCGCCGCGAGGGAAGCCGCATAGTTACCGCCGGTTTTGGCGAAGCCCATGCCGCCGCGCACCGCGCGAACGTAGTCGTCCTCAATCCAGATGCCGACCGGCTCAAGACCGCTGGCATAATACGCGCCGGACGGAGAGAGGATGATGATGAATTTGTAAGTCTGGGACGGCGCGACACCGAGGAACGAGTCGGTGGCGATGATGAACGGGCGGATGTACAGCGACGTACCCGGGGCGGACGGAATCCACTCCTCGTCCACTTTCACAACCGCGGCAACGGCTTCCACAAAGTCCTCTTCCGGCAGTTGCGGGATGCACAGACGTTTGTTGGAATCGTTGGTGCGGCGGGCGTTCATAATCGGGCGGAACAAACGGGCTTTGCCGTCCGCGCCGCGATACGCTTTAAGACCTTCGAACATTTCCTGACCATAGTGGAACACCATGCAGGCCGGAGAGAGGGACAAATCTTGGAACGGGACGATGCGCGGATCGTGCCAGCCCTTACCCTCGGTGTAATCCATCACAAACATGTGGTCGGTAAAGATTTTACCGAAGCCGAGTTTGCTTTGGTCTTGAGGTTTCGCTTTGGGGGTTTGCGTTTTCTCGATTTTAATGTTCAACATATCTAAAACTCCTTTCAAGTTTTCAAGTGCAATTTTTCAATCGCGTTTTCGCGCATTTTGTACTTTAAGATTTTGCCGGCGTGGTTCATCGGGAACTCGGTGACGAACTCGACGTATTTCGGCACTTTGTGCCGCGCCATGTGCGAGCGAACGTAGTCTTTCATCTCGTCCTCGGTGATGGTCGCGCCCTCTTTGAGGATAATGCACGCCATAATCTCCTCGCCGTAGCGTTCGTCCGGCACGCCGATGACCTGCACGTCTTTGACTTGGTCGCAGGTGAAGATAAATTCCTCAATCTCGCGCGGATAGATGTTCTCACCGCCGCGGATAATCATATCTTTGAGACGACCCGTAATGCGGAAGTTGCCGTCCGGCTCGCGGCAGGCGAGGTCGCCCGTGTGCAGCCAGCCGTCTTTGTCAATCGCGGCGGCGGTGGCTTTGGGCATTTTGTAGTAGCCCTTCATCACGTTGTAGCCGCGGGCGACGAACTCGCCGGTCTGTCCGTCCGGCATTTCCTCGCCGGTTTCGGGGTCGATGATTTTACACTCGATTTGCGGAAGCGCCGAGCCGACGGTTTCCACGCGCACGTCCAGCGTATCTTCGTTTTTGCCCATCGTGCAGCCGGGAGACGCTTCCGTCTGACCGTACACGCTGGTGATTTCGGTCATATTCATCTTCTCCGCCGCCTCGCGCATCAGCGCCGGCGGGCAGTTGGAGCCCGCCATAATGCCGGTGCGAACGTGCGAAAAGTCGGTTTTCTCGAAATCCGCGTGGCGGAGCATGGCGATAAACATCGTAGGCACGCCGTTAAAGCAGGTAATGCGCTCACGGTCGATACACGCAAGCGCCGGTTTCGCCGAGAAGTACGGCAGCGGCAACAGCGTTGCGCCGTGAGTCATCGAGGCGGTCATCGACAGCACCATACCGAAGCAGTGGAACATCGGCACTTGCACCATCATACGGTCGGCGGTGGAAAGGTCCATTCTATCGCCGATGCATTTGCCGTTGTTGACGATGTTGTAGTGGGTAAGCATCACGCCTTTGGGGAAACCGGTCGTGCCGGACGTGTACTGCATATTGGCAACGTCGTGCACGTCCACGGCGGCGGCTCTGCGCGCCACTTCCTCGGCGGGCACTTTGGAAGCCGTCTCCATCATTTCCTCCCACGTCAGGCAACCGTCGTCTTTATACCCGACGGTGACCACGTGCCGCAAGAACGGCAAGCGGTGGCAATGGAGCGGTTTGTGGGAATCGTGGCCTTTCAGTTCGGGGCACAGTTCGCGGATGGTGGCGGCAAACTTCGCGTCGTTGCACTCCTCCATCATCACGAGCGTGTGGGTATCCGACTGACGAAGCAGGTATTCCGCTTCGTGAATTTTGTAAGCGGTATTCATCGTGACCAGCACCGCGCCGATTTTGGTGGTCGCCCAAAACGCGATATACCATTGCGGCATGTTGCTCGCCCACACCGCCACCTTGTCGCCGGCTTTCACGCCGAGCGCAATGAGGGCGCGTGCGCAGTTATCCACGTCCGCACGGAATTCGCGGTAGGTGCGGGTATAATCGAGCGTGGTGTACTTGAACGCGAGTTGGTCGGGGAATTCCTCCACCATACGGTCAAGCACCTGCGAAAAGGTCATATGGATAAGCGCGTCTTTCTTAAACGGGAACTTGCCGGTCTTCGACTTGTTGTCGTACAGGCGGTCGTCCCGATTGCGGCTGTTGCGCTCGAAGCGGCGCATAAAGTTGACGAAGTGCGGGAACGCAATCCCCTCGTCGCCGAGGTCGCTCACCCAATCGGGCAAACATTCGAGCGAGAAGAAGCCGTCGTAGTTGACCGAGCGCAGCGCGCCCACGATTGCCTCCACCGGCAGGTCGCCCTCGCCGAGCAGACAGTAGCCGCACCCGTTTTCGGTTTGTTCGGAGTCTTTGATATGCACGTGTTTGATGTACGCGCCGAGGTTTTGCACCGTCTCCTCCGGGTCTTCGCCCGAAAAACGGTAGGGATGATGCACGTCCCACAGCGCGGCGACCTCGTCGCTCGCGAAATGGTTGAGAATCCCGCGCAACCGCGCCGTATCCGCGAAGATGCCGACCGTTTCAATCAGCAGTGACACCCCCGCCGCCTCCGCTTCGGGAAGCACCGAGGTGATAAAGCGGATGACCGCATCGTCGTCCCCCTGCTCGCCCGCGTGGATGCGCAGATAGGGCGCGCCGATGGCGGCGGCCACCTCAATCATCTGTTTGGTTTCGGCGGCAACACCCGCGGTTGCCTGCCCGTCGGCAATATCGCCGAGTACGTCGATACACGGAACCGTCAGCCCCTGCCGCCACAGTTCGCGGGCGGTCGCGGCGCGGCGCTCTTTCGAGAACGGCGCCCCCGGGCCGGAAAATTCGTGAGCACCGACGTTATGCAGTTCAATGCCGTCAAAGCCCAAATCGGTGGCCATCGCAACGAATTCCGAAAACTCGAAGCCGTGCCATCCGTTGGTGGAAAACGAGAGTTTCATTTACGCTCTCTCCTCGTACATAATTTTGTTCAGCGCGCTGAGATACGCACGAATGCTCGCGCCGATAATGTCGGTGGACACGCCGCGACCGGAATACAGTCGCCCGTCCGCGCGGAGTTTCACCAGCGCTTCGCCCACCGCACCGCGGCCTTCGGTCACGGCTTGAATTTGGAAATCGTCCAACTCGTAGTGGTGGCCGAGAATTTGTTCAATCGTCAAGAACGCCGCGTCAATCGGGCCGTCGCCCGCGCCGACACCCTGCAACAGTTCGCCCTCTTTTTCGAGCGACATACTGCACGTGGAGGTGATGGTGTTGCCGTTGTTGGAAACAAAACTCACAAGACGGTACGTCTCCGGCACTTGAAGCGCGGTCGAAGCGATAATCGCTTCCATATCGCGGGCGCTCACTTCTTTGCGGGCGGCCACGCGGCTGAATTCGTCAAACACTTTCACCGTGTCCTCTTTGGACAAATCGTAGCCGAGTTTTTCGGCGAACGCGGTCACGTCTTTAATCGTGGCGGTGGCATCCATCACGGTGCCGCCGGCGTTGTTGCCGCGCAGTTCGTTGTCGAACGGCTGGTCTTTGGTCTTTTTCGCGCCGAGCCATTTGCTCATACGGAACACGGCGGATTGCAGTTCGAGCGTGTTCACGCCGAAGCGCACGCCCAGCCCGTCGCTCTTAATGCGGAGCGTTTCCGCGAGGTCGCACAACTGCGCGAAACCGTCGCCGCTGACAACCGCTTTTGCCTCGCTCGCACCGGCAAGAATCGCCGAGAAGGTCGCCGCCTGCGCGGTGTGCAGCGCATCGCTGCACTCGACGCCCAACTTGCCCTCGCCTTCCGGCACGGCGGCAAGCACCGCTTTGGTCAGCGCCGCGATTTCCTCCGGCAAACTCTCGCCGGCGGTATCGCACAAGGTCACGCAAGTCGCGCCCGCTTCGAGCGCCGTCTTCACCGCCGTCGCCAAAAACTCCGGTTCGGCGCGAGTCGCGTCTTTCGCCGCAAACTCCACGTCGGCGCAAAGCGATTTGGCAAACGCGACCGCCTCTTTAATCGCATCCAGCATCGGCTGCGGCTTTTTGTGGCACAGATACTCCATCTGCACGCTGGACACCGGCGCCACCACCGACAACCTCGGACGATTCGCCTCACGAACGGTGTCGTACGTCCGCTCGATGTCCTCTTTGCAAAGGCCGACAGGGCAGGAGAGCACACCGTCTTTCACGATGGTCGCCATCGTGCGCAGCGCAAGCGCATCGGCTTTTTCATTGCCGAGCGGCGCGACCTCAATCACGTCCACGCGCAGTTTTTCGAGTTGTTTCGCCATCTCGATTTTTTCTTTGAACGTAAGCGATGCGTTTTCGCGCAGCGTTACGTCGGCAATTCGAATTGTTCTCATGTGTCTCTCCTCCAAAAAAATAAACGTCCCAAAGCCGAAGCCCTGGGACGATAAATCTACCGCGGTACCACCCACATTACCGACGAAAATCCGTCGGTCACTCAACGCCGCTTAACGCGCGACACACGGCGTTCCCTACGCACCCTTGCGGGCTTCGAAAACGCGACTCGGGAAAGAGCGCGCAGATGTTTCCGTGCCGGCATCACAGCCACCGCCGACTCTCTGAAACTTTCGCACCTGCGCTGTTCCGTCGTTGCCTTTATATCAGTAGGTTTAGGAACAATAAACAAAAGATTAGACTCATTATATTCCCTTTGCGGTTTCTTGTCAAGCATTTTTCGCATTTTTCGGCGTAAAACCCCGCTTTTTTCGCATACTATTGCCGAAACCGAAAGGAGTTCGTGTATGAAGTCGCGCATCGTGGTGTTTTTAACCGTTTTCTGCCTGCTGTTTTGCGGGTGTCATCCCGCAAAAACCGCCTCGCCCGCCGCCGCAAAAAATTTCCCGCCGGCGCGTTCACTTTTGGTCGTTCCGTTCGACACCGCCGGTGCGCAGGCGTTTTTGCTCGTGCGCTTTTCCGACGGCGGAAACGTCGCCGTCTTTGCCTATCCCCGCGAAACGGTTTTTTCGGAAACCGCCGAAAATTCAACGCTTTACACCCTCTTTGCCGACGGAAACGCCGGCGGCTTCGCCCGCGTGCTTGCCGCGTTCGAGCAAGCGGGTGTGCCGATTGACCGTATACTATCGGTCTGCGTGGACGATGCCGACCGCGGGCTGTATCCGCTTCTTTCCTCTTTGGGAAACAATTTACTCTTTACAAATCCCCCCGCTTTCGTGTATACTGAACCTAACGAAAACCCCGCAGCCGCGGCATGGTCCGCCTCCGCTTTGCGGCAGGCGCTCGCGTGGCCGTGCCCGCCCGACGGCGATATCGTCGCCTACGCGACGGTGCGCGCACAGGTCGCCGCCGCTGTCATCCGCGGGGTATCCGACGAGTTCGGCGACGAGCCGGATACCGTGTTTTCGCTCGTTTGTGCCGCCGGTCATTCCACCCTCTCTCCCGCCGACCGCGCGGCGTTTACCGCCCTGTTTTCCCCCTCGCCGCGGGTGCATTTGCGCCCCGTTCGCGGCGATACGGCGGGAACGGGCGCCCACGTGCGGTTTTACCCGTGCGCACCCTAAATCGGAGGAATGTGTATGCGCTCTGTTCTTAAAAAATGGTTGTGCTTACTGACTGCGGTCTGTATGCTGTGTTCGCTGTGCGCGTTTTCCGCCTTAGCAGACGAAACCGCCACCGAAACCGAGGCCGGCTCCACCGGCGTACAAGGCGATGCCAACGGCGATGCCGTCTTTAATATGAAAGACGTGCTGACCCTGCGCAAGTATCTCGCCAACATCGTCGATACGCTCGACGTCGTTGCCGCCGACCTCAATTTGGACGGCAGCGTCAATATGAAAGACGTGCTGCTTATGCGGCTGATGCTCGCGGGTTACGAGGTGAAAAACGGCACCGTTTCTACAACGAAACGCCCCACGACCACCACCAAAAAGCCCACGACGACCACCAAAAAACCGACCACCACCACCGCGCCGTCTCCCTATTCCGCGCAACAGCAAGAAATCCTGACGCTCGTCAATGCGGAACGCAAAAAAGTGGGGTTGACCGCCCTTCAATTAGATGAAAAAGCGTGCGCCGCCGCCAACGTCCGCGCCAAAGAAGTGCCGATTGTGTTCGACCACGTGCGCCCGAACGGAAAATCCAGTTTTACCGCGCTTGACGATGCGGGTGTCAGTTACATCTCCGCCGGCGAAAACATCGCCAAGGGCTACTTGACCGCCGAAGACGTCATGAACGGCTGGATGAACTCCGAAGGCCACAAAGCCAACATTTTGACCGCCAGTTTCACCCACATCGGCGTGGGGTACGACAAAACCACCCACAGTTGGGTGCAGTTGTTCTTCACCAAAACCGGTTCCACCTTCCCCGCCGACCCGGAAACCACCGCCAAAATGACCGCCGCTTTGCTGAATTCCATCAACAAAGCCCGCACGAATAAGGGCTTAAAAGCGTTTACCACCAACGCGACGTTGCAAGCCGCCGCCACCACGCTCGCCAAAGAGCAGGGCAAACTCGGCAAGATGTCTTTCACCCGTCTCGACGGCAGTAAATACACCACCGTGCTTGATCAAAAAGGGATTTCTTATAAATCCGTCAATAACCACGTCGGTTTCTGCGCCGCCTGCAAAACGCTGACCGATGCGCTGAACGTCTGGGCACCGAACGGCGATTACAGCGAATGGCTGGACGGCAGTTACACCCGTATCGGCATCGGCTACGACGAAACGACCGGTTACTGGTCGATTTTAACGCTCAATTAACCCGTATTTTTGCCGCACCTCAAAAAAATTGAGGTGCGGCTCTTTTTTTGTGAAAATATTGCTTGACACAGCCCCCGCCGTGTGGTATTATAACCTTTGCCTGAATTTTGGGAATAAATGCGGGTGTAGCTCAATGGTAGAGCCCCAGCCTTCCAAGCTGGTTGCGTGGGTTCGATTCCCATCACCCGCTCCACTTTTGAACATGCGCCTGTAGCTCAGCTGGATAGAGCATCTGCCTTCTAAGCAGAGGGCCAGGGGTTCGAGTCCCTTCAGGCGCGCCATATGGTGGGTGTAGCTCAGTTGGTTAGAGTGCCAGGTTGTGGCCCTGGAGGTCGTGGGTTCGACTCCCATCACCCACCCCATTTTGGGATGTAGTCTAGTGGTAGGACAGCAGACTTTGACTCTGCCCGTGCAAGTTCGATTCTTGCCATCCCAGCCAAAAACCGACAAATCTCGCAAGAGGTTTGTCGGTTTTTCCTTTTTCACTTTTCACTGGTTTCCCTTTTCCATTCTTAATTCTTAATTTTTGCCCCTTAATTCTCATTTCCCCTTGCAATTATCAAAAAAAGGGGTATAATGGGTCTTGTAGCATAAACGCTTAAAGGAGGATTTTTCCAATGACTATTTTAACCACCGGCGGCTGCGGCTATATCGGCAGCCACACCTGCGTTGAACTGCTCAACGCCGGCTACGACGTGATTGTCGTCGACAACCACGACAACTCCAGCCCCGAGGCGCTGCGCCGCGTTCGCAAAATCACCGGCAAAGACCTCAAAGAGTACGATATCGACATCCGCGACAAAGAAGCCCTGCGCAAGGTCTTCCAAGAAAACAAAATCGACGCGGTCATCCACTTCGCCGGCTCCAAAGCCGTCGGCGAGTCGGTGAAACTGCCGCTGAAATATTACGACAACAACATCGGCGGCGCGGTGACGCTGCTCGAAGTGATGGCGGAAGAGGGCTGCAAACGCCTCGTGTTCAGCTCGTCCGCTACCGTTTACGGCGATCTCAACCCGTCTCCGCTGAACGAGGAAATGCCGCTTGGCGACACCACCAACCCCTACGGTGCGACCAAAGCGATGATTGAGCGCATCCTCAAAGACCTCTGCATCTCCGATCCGGACTGGTCGGTCGTTCTGCTTCGCTACTTTAACCCCATCGGCGCGCACGCGTCCGGTCTTATCGGCGAAGACCCGAACGGCATCCCGAACAACCTGATGCCCTATATCTCCCAAGTCGCGGTCGGCAAACTGCCGCAGCTCTCCGTCTTCGGTAACGACTACGACACGCCGGACGGCACCGGTGTGCGCGACTATATCCACGTTGTGGACCTCGCGCGCGGCCACGTGAAAGCGGTCGCCTACGCCGCCGACCATCAGGGCGCGGAAATCTTCAACCTCGGCACCGGCCGCGGTTACAGTGTGCTCGAAATGGTTGCCGCGTTCGAAAAAGCCAGCGGCGCCAAAGTCCCCTATGCCATCAAACCGCGCCGCGAGGGCGACCTTGCGAGCGTGTTCTCCAACCCCGCCAAAGCGCGTGACGTGCTCGGCTGGCAAGCGGAGTTCGGCATCGAGGAAATGTGCCGCGACGCGTGGAACTGGCAGTCCCACAACCTGAACGGTTACAAATAAGATTCCCCAAAAGCGGGAGGGTTTCCCTCCCGCTTTTTTCTTTTCGGAGGTGTCCTTTATGGCTCACGATGTACAATCCATTCTCCCGCAAATCCAAGCGGCGATGAAACGGTACGATATGATACAGTCCGGCGATAAACTGTGTGTCGGCGTGTCCGGCGGTAAAGACTCGCTCGTGCTGCTTTGCGCCCTCGCCCGCATCCGGCAGTTTTACGACGTACCGTTTTCGCTTTGCGCCGTCACGCTCGACCCCTGTTTTTCCGGCGAAGCGGATTACTCTGCGGTCGAGGAACTGTGCAAGTCGCTCGACGTGCCGTATACCGTAAGGCGCACACGGTTGTGGGAAGTCATCAACGAGCAAGGGCAAGCCGACCACCCGTGCAGTCTGTGCGCCAAAATGCGGCGCGGCGCACTCCATAAAGCCGCCAAAGAACTGGGGTGCAACGTCGTCGCCCTCGGTCACCACAAAGACGATGCCGCCGAGACGGTTTTTATGAATCTCACCGCCGGCGCCACGCTCGGTTGCTTTTCGCCGAAAACCTATTTAGACCGCAGCGACCTAACGCTCATTCGCCCGCTGCTCTTTTTGAGCGAAGCGGAGGTAGCCGCCGTCGCCTCCCACGAACAGATTCCCGTCGTCAAGTCCGCCTGCCCGGTGGACGGCAACACCAACCGCGCCGCCGCCAAAAAAGCGCTTGCCGACCTGTCCGCAACCTACGGCGATATGGGCGACAAAATCGAACAGGCACTCCAAAAAGCCGAATTGTGCGGTTGGTAACCATATTTTGTGGTTTTTTCGGATTTTTTCTTGATATTTTGTGTTTTTCTCTTTACATTTGCGCGTAAATTCGTTATAATAAGAGAGTTAATGAAAGAGGTGAGCGCTATGCATATCGGTTTTCTCGGTGCCGGCAATATGGCGGGCGCGATGATTCGCGGCCTGCGTGCCAAAGGCCATACGGCCTCCGACGTGGCCGCTTTTGACGTAAATGCCGACAAATCGGCGGCGCTCAACGCCGACTGCGGGCTGACGGTTGCCGCCTCCGCCGCCGACCTCATTTCCCGTTCGGACGTAGTGGTGTTGGCGGTCAAACCCCAAATGCTCAAAGAAGCGCTCGCCGACCTGCAACCGGCCCTTGCAAGCGCCGACCCGCTGATTATCTCCATTGCCGCGGGAACGCCGCTTAAAACCCTTTCCGCGCTGTGCGGCGACGGTCGCCGCATCGTCCGCGTAATGCCCAACTTAAACGCCACGGTGGGCGAAGCGATGTCCGCATTTTGCGGAAACGCGCTCGTCACCGATTCTGATTTTGAAACCGCCGAAGCCATCCTCTGCGCGTTCGGCAAAGCCGTCCGCCTGCCGGAAGAGCAATTTTCCGCTTATTCCGCGCTCGCCGGCTGCTCCCCCGCTTACTCGATGCTGTATATGGATGCGCTCGTGTCCGCCGGTGTCGAAGCGGGCATCGACCCCGCGATTGCCAAATCCGTCGTGGCGCAAGCCGTCCTCGGCACGGCGAAACTGCTCGCCGCTTCCCCCGACTCCCCCGAAACGTGGGTAGAGCGCGTCTGCTCCCCCGGCGGAACGACCATTGAGGGGGTCAAAGTCCTGCGCGCCGAAAACGTGGGTAATGCGGTCAAAGCCGCCGCAGAAGCTTCCATTCGCCGCGACGAGGAACTCGCCAAAGCCCATTAAAGGAGTGATTGTATGCGCGTCATCACCGGTTCCGCCCGCGGAACGGCACTCAAAACGCTTGACGGCGAAGACGTCACCCGCCCGACCGGCGACCGCGTAAAACAAGCGCTGTTCAACGCCCTGCAATTCGATATCGAAGGGCGCACCATTCTCGATCTGTTCGCCGGAAGCGGTCAACTCGGCATCGAAGCGTTAAGCCGCGGCGCCGAAAAATGCGTGTTTGTCGAGCGCGACTTAAACGCCGCCGAAGTGGTGAAACAAAACCTCAAAGCCGCGAAACTGTTTTCGCAGGCGTGCGTACTCACCGCCGATGCCGTCACCTTTTCCCGCAACACCGCCGACCGCTTCGACATCGTGTTTTTAGACCCGCCTTACGCTTCCGATTTGATTGAGCAAACCCTGCCGCTTCTCTGCGACAAGATAAAGAAAAACGGCACCGCCGTGTGCGAAACGGACACCGAAAAAGCGTTGCCCGACACGTTCGGCTCGCT
Source organism: Clostridia bacterium (assembly GCA_024404755.1). Lineage (GTDB taxonomy): Bacteria > Bacillota > Clostridia > Oscillospirales > Acutalibacteraceae > RGIG426. Next base: position 16,965 of record JAKSPN010000028.1, read on the forward strand.
CTCGCTCGTCCGCTGTGCCAAGTATGGAAAAACGCTGTTGTGGTTTTACCGCAAAGAGGAGTGATACTATGCAAATCGCCGTCTGTCCGGGCAGTTTCGACCCGATTACGCTCGGCCACCTCGACATTATCCGCCGCGCATCCGAACTGTTCGACCACGTGGTGGTCCTCGTGGTGCAAAACGCCGGCAAAACCCCGATGTTTTCGCTTGAAGAACGCGCGGAACTCATTAAACGCGTGACCGGCGACTTCAAAAACGTGGAAGTCGATTGCTTCCACGGTCTTTTGGTCGATTATATGAAAGAACGCGGCGCTTCGGTCATTGTCAAAGGCCTGCGCGCCATGTCCGATTTTGAATACGAATTCCAGATGGCGCTCACCAACCGCCAGCTCTATCCCGAAGCCGAAACCGTGTTTTTGACCTCGTCGGTGGAACGGATGTACCTCTCCTCCTCCCTCGTCAAACAAATTGCACAGTTTGGCGGAGATATCTCCGCTTTGGTCCCCGCGCAAATTATTCCGGATATTCTCTCGAAAAATAGAAAGGACGATGACAAATGACCGTAGAAGAACTGTTGGACAAAATTGACGACATGGTAGACAAAGCGTTTTCCATGCCCCTGAGCAAAGGCAAATGCCTGGTGGATGCGGACGAACTCCGCGACATCCTCGATGACATCCGCGCCCATCTCCCGAGTGAAATTCGCCAAGCGAAAGCCATTGTCGGCGACCGCAACGACATCATCGACGATGCCAAACGCGAAGCCGAGGATATCATCCGCAAAGCGGAAGATCGCGCCCGCGCCCTCGTTTCCGAGGAAGAGATTGTGAAGCAGTCCCAGCAAAAAGCCACCGAACTGCTCAACCAGTCCCAGCAAAAATCCCGCGAGATGCGCCGTTCGGCGAACGATTTTGCCGAAGATTTGCTCAAACGCACCGAGGAATCCCTCGCCGAGCGTTTGCAGGAAGTGCGCCAGACCCGTCAGGCGCTGCGCAAACCCGCCCAAATCGAAACCCCCGACGCGGAGGAATAAATTTCTTCGCCGTCCCCAAAAAAGCGAAAAACCCGCCTCTCACAGCCGTGAGAGGCGGGTTTTTGTTACATAAAAACTTCCGGCGAGCGTATAGGGGACGGCG
>JAKSPN010000029.1 GCA_024404755.1 Clostridia bacterium
GCATCGGCGAAAGATTTTTTCGCAAGGCGCGGCGGACACCTCGCAGGCGGGCTATGTGCCCGTCAAGAGGCGACCGTCGTGAAATTGCGGAAAAATACTCGCCGATTAGATAGAGAGTTCTTTCGCGATGTCGTACTGATCACTCGGGAACGGCTTGCGCATAGAGAGCGCCTGCTCGATGTCGTAGTCGCGAATCATATCGTCTTGGCTTGCAACGACGCGGTTGCTTTTGCCGGCGATAAGCAGTTCCACCGCGTGGTGACCCATTTCGCTCGCCATTTTGCGGTCGAACGCCGTCGGCGAACCGCCGCGCTGCACGTGACCGAGAATGGTGGCGCGGGCTTCCGCACCGGTAGCCGCTTGAATTTTCTCCGCCATTTCCACCGTGCCGCCGACGCCTTCGGCAACCACGATGATGAAGTGCTTTTTGCCGGTGGCGGAAATCGCTTTGATACGGTCGATAATGGCGACCAAATCAAATTTCATTTCCGGCACGAGAATCGCGGTAGCACCGACCGCCAAACCGACGCCGAGCGCCAATTCGCCCGAGCGACGACCCATTACCTCGACCAAACTCACGCGGTCGTGGGATTGCGCGGTGTCGCGCAGTTTGTCGATCATCTCCACGCAGGTGTTAAGCGCGGTATCGAAGCCAATCGTATGCTGGCAGCAGGAAATATCGTTGTCGATCGTGGCGGGAATACCGATACACGGAATACCGTGACGGCACAAATCCTGCGCGCCGCGGAACGTACCGTCACCGCCGATGCACACAAGGCCTTCGATGCCGTGTTTTGTGCAGATATCCACGCCCTTGCGCACGCCTTCTTCCAGCCGGAAAGACTCGCTGCGCGCGGTATACAGCATCGTGCCGCCGCGGTGGATGATATCCGCCACGGAACGCAACTCGAGCGGCTCCACCTCGTCGCGGATCAAACCGTGATAGCCGCGATACACGCCCATCACTTCAATCCCGCGGGAAATCGCGGTACGCACTACGGAACGCACCGCGGCGTTCATGCCGGGCGCGTCGCCGCCGCTTGTTAATACACCGATTCTTTGAATGGACATTGTTCATATCCTCCTCAAACACTTAAAATTTATGCAAAAATCACACTAAAAAATAAGTATAGCAGATTTTTCTCCGTTTCACAAGAGGAATTTTCGTTTTTTGCCGAAAACCCCAAAATTCGACACGTTTAGTCCACTTTCGCCACGTTGTCGTCACCCAAAAGACGGCGCAGTTCTTTGAGCAGTTCCTCGTGCGGCTCAACACCGTGGTCGGCGGGCGCTTTCACCAGTTTTCCCGTGTCGGTGAGGCGCAGATACAGCGGCTCATTTCCCGAGAAATAGCGAAGAACGGGCTGCACACTCTCCCACTCCCTGCACTCCATCGACGGCAGACGCAGATACACGCCGTGGCGGGAACTTTGTTTTGCCGTTGCCGCCGGCACCGGTTTTTCCGGCGTTTTCGGCGCGGGCGCGGACACCGCTTTGCGCTCGGCAGGGCGGCTGTCGCGCTTAAACACGTGCAGTTCCGCGGGAAGCGGCTGACCGATCGGCGGCGCTTCCAGCACGCGATCGACGGTGAGTTTGACCTCCTCGTCTTCCCGCGCGGACACGCGGCAACAGAGCAAAAGCGGCTTGCCGCTTTTGACAAGCGCTTTGTACTGCCCGTACATTTTCGGGAAGAACACCGCTTCCATCGCGGCGCGGGGGTCTTCCACCGTGCCCGCCGCCATTTGGACGTTTTGGCGGGTCATACGCTCGCGCAGCGCGGTGAGAATACCGAGCACCACGACGTTTTTGCCGTCCACGGCATCGTTGCCGCGCTCCTCCGCTTCGGCGAGAATATCGTCCAAGCGAGACAGGCGCTCGTCTTCATACAACGCGTTATACGGCGACAGCGGGTGACCGGAAAGGTACATTCCCGTCGCCTCTTTTTCCATCGCGAGCAGGTCTTCAAGCGGATATTCGGCGCAGGCAGGCAACTCCGGTTCGGACGAGCCGCCGAAACTGTCGTCGTCAAAAAAGCCGATTTGTCCCTCGATATCGCGGCGGCGGGATTGATCTAACTCGTCCCACACGCGGTCGAAGTTTTCGAGCATTTGTGCGCGATTTGCACCGAGCCCGTCGAGCGCGCCGCATTTAATCAGCGTTTCGAGGGCGCGGCGGTTAAACTCGGTATAGCCGTTCATACGGCGGCAAAAATCCGAAAAAGACGTAAATTCCCCGCTTTTTTCCCGCTCGAACACGATACGGTCGGCGGCGGCACGGCCCATATTTTTGACCGCGAGCAACCCGAAGCGGATGTCGCTCCCCTCCACCGCGAAGTCGGCGAAACTGTGGTTGACCGACGGCGGCAGGGTGCGAATGGCGAGCCGCGCGCACTCGTCGCGGTAGCGAGCGACTTTGCCCTCGAACAACGCGCCGGACAACAGCGCCGCCATATATTCCCGCGGATAGAGGCATTTGAGATAGGCGGTGCGGTACGCCACCACCGCGTAAGCGGCGGCGTGGGATTTGTTAAACGCATACGAGGCGAACGCGGTCAACTGGTCAAACAGCGTATCCGCAATTTTGGCGGGCACGCCGCGCTTAACACAGCCGTCCACCGTCACGTCGCCGTCTTGGGTGCCGTTAATGAACACCGCGCGCTCTTTTTCCATCACGTCGTGCTTTTTCTTGCTCATCGCGCGGCGCACGATATCGGCGCGCCCGAGCGAGTAGCCGGCGAGGTCGCGGAAAATCTGCATGACCTGCTCCTGATAAATCGCAACACCGTTGGTCACGCCCAAAATCGGGCGCAGCGATTCGTGCAGATAGGCGGTTTTTTCCGGCTCGTTGCGGTTTTGGATATACTGCGGGATAGAATCCATCGGGCCGGGACGATACAGCGAAATCGCCGCGATAATATCCTCGAACGTGGTCGGTTTCATCTGGCTCATCAGCCGTTTCATACCGCCGGACTCCAACTGGAACATGCCCTCGGTATGCCCTTTTTGGAGCATCGCGTACACGCGCGGTTCTTCGAGTGATACTTTCGTGATGTCGAAATCGGGAGTGTGGCGGCGAATGAGTTTTTCCGCATCGTCGATAATCGACAAGTTGGAAAGCCCCAAAAAGTCCATTTTGAGCAATCCGAGTTCATCGAGTGTCGTCATCGTATACTGCGTGGCCGCCGCCTCGCCGTTTAAGCAAAGCGGCACGTATTCGTCCACCGGTTTGGCGGTAATCACCACGCCGGCGGCGTGAGTCGAGGCGTGGCGGGGCATTCCCTCCACCTTGCGGGCGGTGTCGATAAGTTTTTTCACCTGCGGGTCTTCGTCCGCCAACTCTTTCAAATCCACCGAGATTTCCAGCGCCTTGTCGAGTGTGATTTTGAAATCGAACGGCACCATTTTGGCGACTTTATCCGACACGGCGTACGGCAGTCCCATGACACGCGCCACGTCGCGGATGGCGGCGCGGGCTTTCATTGTCCCGAACGTGACAATCTGCGCCACGTGGTCCGCGCCGTATTTTTCGATAACGTAGTCCACCACCTGCTGACGTTGACGGTCGGAAAAGTCCACGTCAAAGTCGGGCATACTCACCCGCTCGGGGTTTAAGAAGCGCTCAAACAGCAAATCGTATTTCAGCGGGTCGATATCGGTAATACCGATGCAGTAGGCGCAAAGACTTCCCGCGCCCGAGCCACGGCCCGGACCGACGGGAATGCCGTGGGTTTTCGCGTAATTCACGTAATCGAACACAATGAGGTAGTAATCGACGTACCCCATTTGCTCGACCACGTTCATCTCATACCGAAGCCGCGCTTTGGCCTCCTCGGTGGGGTGTTCAAAGCGGCGGGCAAGCCCCTCTTCACAAAGCTTCTCGAAATAGGCGGTACTGTCGCCGCCGGGCGCATCGTAATGCGGCAGTTTCGTCTTACCGAACTCAAACGTGACGTTACACCGTTCGGCGATTTTGGCGGTATTCTCCACTGCTTCCGGAATTTGCGGGAACAACGCGCGCATTTCGTCTTCGGATTTGAGATAAAACTCGTCCGTCTCGAACGCGAGTTCGGGCGGGTCGTCCAGCGTACGCCCCGTTTGGATGCAGAGCAATACCCGCTGGGTGTCCGCATCTTCTTTCGCAAGATAGTGGGCATCGTTGGTGCACACCACGGGAATATCCAGTTCACTCGAAAGCCGCAAAATCTGCGGATTGATTTCTTTTTGCTCGGCGAGTCCGTGGTCTTGCAGTTCGAGAAAATAGTTATCCGCACCGAACACGGTTTTATACCATTTCGCGGTCTCTTTCGCCTTTTCGTAGTCCCCCGCGGTCAGCGCGCGCGGCACTTCGCCCGCGAGACACGCCGATAAAGCAATCAGCCCGCCGTGGTATTTCTCCAACAGTTCGCGGTCCACGCGGGGTTTCATATAAAAGCCCTCCAAATGGGCGGCAGAGACGAGTTTGATGAGGTTTTGATAGCCCTCGTTGTTTTCGCAAAGCAGTACAAGGTGGTTATACTCGCGGTCGAACGCGTGTTCTTTGTCCTTGCGCCCGCGGGGAGCCACGTACACCTCGCACCCGATGATGGGATGAATCCCCTGCTTTTGCGCTTCTTTATAGAATTCCACCGCGCCGTACATCACGCCGTGGTCGGTAACGGCAACAGCGGTCTGTCCGAGTTCTTTGGCACGAGAACAAAGCCCTTTGATTCGGCAAGCGCCGTCCAAAAGACTGTATTCGCTATGTACGTGTAAATGCACGAACGCCATAAGAACTTCCTCGTTTCAAAAAATCAGAATGCCTGAATCGACATCGTATATTCGCTCGGGGTCATCCCCGTCACCTGCTTAAAGTGGCGGGAGAAATAGTGCACCGAGGCGTAGCCGAGATAGTCGGCGATTTCGGTGATGTTGTAGTTGCCTTCGCGCATCATCTGCTTGGCGGTTTCCACTTTGAGTAAGCGATAATATTCCATAACGCCGTAGCCGGTCACCAATTTGAAGGTAGTTTTTAAGTTGGTCGCGCTTTGGGCGGAGAAGTGGCACACGTCGTCAAACGTGAGGTTTTCCGGCACGTTGGCTTTCATATACTCAATCACGCGATGCACCAACTGGTTGTTGGTGCGCACTTTCAGCGACGACATCGGCTTTTGCGTCTCCGGCGCGCCGTTGCCGCGGCGAAGCAGGCGAATCAGCAGGGTTTCGAGGAGAAGTCCCACCATCTGTTCGCTGCCCGCTTCCGGGGATTCCGCGCGTTCCAACTTGCTGGTGTACGGGTCGTTAAGCGGCGACGAAAACGCGCCTTGCGCCTCTTTGACAATCATCGAAAGCAGGCGTTTTTCCGCATCGCCCACCGTCAACCGTTTGCCGGAGAACCACTCCATTGCCGGCGATTTGCATCCGAACGACAACACCACCATATTCGGCGCGACCATTCCGTTGGCGACCGCGGCGTGCATCGAGTTCGGTTTGTGGAAGAAAATCTCGCCCTGACGAAGCGCATACCGCACGTCGTCCGAAAGCACCGTCGCCTCGCCCTTGTCCACGTAGACGAGTTCCCAGAAATCGTGTTTTTCGGCGGCAAAGTTGAAGTTCTTGCCGTACTCAAAATAGTGAACGGTCACGAGGTAGTCCACTTCAATCGTTTTTTCCAAAAGCGTTTTTTCGTATCCCATATCCGTTCTCCTTACACGATGTAGTTGAGTTGGCCGATGACCTGCCCGTTTTTGAGGAACAGGCGCGGCACGCGCTTGCCGATTTCGCAAACGGCTTCGTAGTTAATCGTTCCCGACCACGCGGCGAATTCCTCAACGGGGATTTCCGCATCGCCGTCACGCCCGAACGCCACCGCGGTCATATCGGTGCAAACGCCCGGCACGTCGGTGACGTCGAGCATACTTTGGTCCATACACACGCGACCGCAAATCGGCACGCGTTTGCCGCCGAGCAGCATCACCGCCTTGTTCGACAGTTTGCGGGAATAGCCGTCGGCATATCCAACCGGCACGGTAGCGATGACCGTCGGGCGGTCGGTTTTGTAGGTGCGGCCGTAGCTGACCGTCTCGCCGGCGGGCACGTCTTTGACCATCGACACCCGCGTTTTCATCGACATCACGGGGCGAAGCGGCAACAGCGGTTTCATAAACTCCGACGGCATCAATCCGTAAAGAATCAGCCCCGGGCGCACCATATCGAGATGCATTTCGGGAAAGCGCAAGGTCGCCGCGCTGTTGCAACAATGGCGCAGCGCAAAAGTCACGCCGCGCTCTTTCAGTTTTTCAATCGCCTCGGTAAAGCGGGCGAATTGCAAACGGGTAAATTCCTCGCCGTCCGGCTCATCCGACACGGCGAAGTGAGTGAAAATGCCCTCGGCACAAAGGTGCGGCAGTCGCGCTACCTCCGCCATATCCGCAAGCGTTTTCTCGTCTTGTTCGGCATCGCGGTAGACGAAGCCCACGCGGGACATACCGGTGTCCACTTTAAGATGCACCCGCACGGTCACGCCCTCTTTTTCGGCGCGGGCGTTAAGGTCGCGGCCATACTCGGCGTTGACCACCGCTTGGGTCAGGCAGTAGCCGGAAAGCCGCACCGTCTCCTCGACGGGCGTATACGAGAGGATGAGAATCGGCTCGACAATGCCCGCTTGGCGCAGTTGGATGGCCTCCTCAATATTGGACACGCCGAACCACGACGCGCCCTCCTCTTTCAGCATTTTGGCGCACGCCACCGCGCCGTGACCGTAGCCGTCGGCTTTGACGATACCCATCACGTTGCAATCGGGGCGCACGACGGCGCGAATCTTCCGAAAGTTGTCCGAAAGTGCATCCAAGTCAATTTCTGCCCACGTCCGTTTCAACCAATGTTCCAAAACGGCTTCCTCCCTTGATATAGCGCGGTTTGCGCCGTATAAAACAGAATAAGACGGCGAATTTTGTACCATCTTGAAAAATCCGCCGTCTTATAGTATACAATTTTTAGACCGAAAATGCAACCCTTTTTTCGGGGTTTTTCGCACTTTTCAAATACTTTCGTCGCTGTCCGGCGGCAACAACGCCACCTCGTTACACAGCGCCTCGATTTCCTCCGCGGAAAAGCGCGGTTGACCGCCGAGATAGGTCAAAAATTCCACGTTGCCGTTTTGCCCGTGAATGGGCGACACGGTCAGCCCTTGCAGATACAACCCGTTTTCCGCCGCATCCGCCAAAATCCGCAAAAACAGCGGCGGCAACAGCGCTTTGTCTTTCGGCACACCGTTTTTGCCGAGGTCTTTTTGCGGCAACTCAAACTGCGGCTTGATAAGGCAGATGCACGTGCCGTCTTCTTTCAGCACGGCGCGCATCGCGGGAAAAATCTTTTTAAGCCCGATAAACGACACGTCGCAGGTGACGAGGTCTACCTGCTCCCCGAGCAATTCCGCCGTTAAATACCGCGCGTTTTGGCGTTCCATCACGACCACGCGCGGATCTTGGCGCAGTCGCCATTCGAGGATGCCGTACGCCACGTCTACCGCAAACACTTTCGCCGCGCCGTTTTGAAGAAGACAATCGGTAAACCCGCCGTTGGAAGCGCCGATATCGCAGGCAACGAGCCCTTTGGCATCCACGCCGAAAAACGGCAACGCTTTTTCGAGTTTATAGCCCGAACGGCTGGCGTATTTTTTCGCCTTGTCGCGCACGGTCAGCACCGTATCCTCCGCGAGCATCGTTCCGGCGTTGACCACCGGCAATTCACCCGCGAACACGCGGCGCTCCATCAAAAGCGCCTCCGCTTCCTTTTCGCTGACACCGCATTGGGCGGCAACCAGCACGTCGGCTCTCACTTTTGCCATGGTCAACCCTCCTTTTTCTCCGTTTTGTTGAGATTTTGCTCATCAAAATACGCCCGCACCGCTTTTGCGGCAGGCAAGGTCATTCCCTTGACACCCGCAAGCGCTTCCTCGCTCGCCTCTTTCACGCCTTTGAGCGAGCCGAACGCTTTGAGCAGCGCTTCGGCGCGACTCTTGCCCACGCCGGGAATATCGGTAAGCGCGGTGCGCACACGGCTCTTACCGCGGGATTTGCGGTGGTAGCCGATGGCGGCGCGGTGGACTTCTTCTTGTATCGTAGACAGTAGTGTAAAGGCGGAACGCTTTGCAGAAAGTGCCAACTCCTCGTCCCCCGCCGTAACGGCGCGGGTGCGGTGGCGGCTGTCTTTCACCAAACCGAACAGCGGCACGTCCCACTCGAACGCCTCTAAAACCGGCGCCACCGCGGCGACTTGCGCTTTGCCGCCGTCGAGAAAAATCACGTCGGGTTTTCTGCCGAATCCGTCCGGCTCTCCCTCGTGTTCCACGTATTCGTTTAAGCGGCGGGAAAGCACCTCGCGTAACGCCGCGGGGTCATCGCCCCCTCCCGCCCGTTGCAAGCGGAATTTGCGATAGGATTTTTTATCCGGTCGCCCGTTTTTGAACACCACCATCGCGGCGACCGTTTCCTGCCCCGCGGTGTGGGAAATATCATAGCACTCAATCACCGACGGCACGGCGGAAAGCCCCAAAAGCGCCTGCAATTCGGACAAAGCCGCGGCATCGTGTCCGCGCGTGCCCTCGCTCCACGCGAGATATTCGGCGGCGTTGCGGCACGCCATACGGCACAGTTCCGCCTGCTCGCCGCGTTCCGGCACGTGAAGCGTGACTTTACGCCCTGCTTTTTCGGACAGCCATTGTTCGAGCAACTCTTTGTCCTCCGCCGGCTCACACAAGGTCACCTGCGCGGGGATGCGCTCGGCGTTATCGTAATACCGGCGCAAAAACTCCGAAAGAAGCGCGGCGTTCCCCTCCGGCAAATCGAGCAAAAACTCCCGCTTGCCGTAAAGCGCGCCTTTGGAGAAAGAAAACACCTGCACACACGCGGTTTCGCCGCCGACGGCCAGCCCCACCACGTCCTGCTCTTTGATGCGCGAGCGCACCACCTTTTGCTTGTCCGACAATCGCCGGATGGCAAACAGTTTGTCCCGCAGTTCGGCGGCCCGCTCGAAATTCTCCGCTTCGGCGGCGACGTTCATCCGCTGTTCGAGCGTTTTTTGCATTTTGTCCGCGCCGTTTAAGACGTAATCCACCGCCTCATCCACCCGCGCTTGGTAGTCGGCTTCGGTCACTTTGCCGGTGCAGGGCGCACAGCATTGCCCGATATGGTAGTTGAGGCACGGGCGCTCGTACGCCGTCGGCTTTTTGCCGTACGCAAGCGGGCGGTTGCAAGTGGCAAGCCGAAACACTTTACACGCTTCGTCCACCGCTTGTTTCAAAGAAAACGAACTCATATACGGCCCGAAATAGTCCGCGCCGTCGTTCGCTTGTTGTTTGCACTCGGAAATGCGGGAAAACGGCGGTTTTGTCACCCGCAGATAGCAATACCCCTTGTCGTCTTTCAAAAGAATGTTGTATTTGGGGGAATATTGCTTGATAAGCGAGCATTCGAGCACCAACGCCTCAAACTCGCTTCCCACCACCACCACGTCGAAATCGGCGACGTGGTCCACCATACGACGGACTTTTTCGGTGTGGTTCGTGTCGCTTCCGAAATACTGGCTGACGCGGTTTTTAAGGGCTTTCGCCTTGCCGACGTAAATCACCTTACCGCTTTTGTCGCGCATCAGATACACGCCGGGTTCCAGCGGCAAATTCATCGCCTTTTTGCGAAGCGTTTTGATATGTTGCTCGTCGCGCATCGGTGCGCCCCCTTTCGGAATAACCTAAAAAGCACAATCGCCCGAAGGGACGATTGTGCTTTCAACAATCAACAAAATCAGTCGGCGAAGCCGGACTCCACGAGATGCACCAAACTTTCCACCGCGGCGTTTTCGTCCGCGCCGTCCGCCAGAATGCGGATGGACGTACCGCCCACAATACCGAGCGAAAGAACACCGAGCAAACTTTTCGCGTTGACGCGGCGGTCTTCTTTTTCCACCCAAATCGAGGATTTGAACTCGTTGGCTTTCTGGATGAAGAAGGTGGCGGGGCGGGAGTGAAGACCGACTTGGTTCTGGACCATAACGTCTTTGGTGCACATAAGCGGAATCTCCTTTTCATGCAATCATAAGGGGAAAAATCCCTCGTTTTTACTACTATTATTATACCACAAAAGCCCGTTTCGTCAACGGATTTTCGACAAACAACCCGTCCACACGGCATTTTTGTATATCTGCCACAAATTTAACAACGGCGCTCGCCGGATTTTGTGGATTTTCACAACGAAAAACCGATTTTTTTGTGGAACGCGCCGTCAATTTTCGTCCGATTCGGCGGCGGTTTCGTCCTTTTCGGCGTTTTGTTCCAAAAACGCGCGGTCTTTGGCGGTTAAATCGTACCGTTCGAGCATATCCGGACGGTGTTTGGCGGTGCGTAAAAGCGATTGCTCGTGCCGCCATTTTTGGATGTTGGCGTGGTGACCGGTCAGCAAAACGTCCGGCACCTCTCTCCCCTCCCACACGGCGGGGCGGGTGTATTGCGGGTACTCCAAAAGTCCCGAAAAGTGGCTTTCATCCTCAAAGCACGCATCCTCGGACAGCACGCCGGGCACCATCCGCGAAATGCAATCGACAAGCACAAGCGCGGGCAGTTCGCCGCCGGTCAGCACGTAGTCGCCGATGGAAATCTGTTCGTCCACGAACGCGTCGATAATGCGCTCGTCGATGCCCTCGTAATGGCCGCACAACACGCAGAGATTGTCCATTTTGGACAGTTCCAGCGCCCGCTGTTGGGTCAGCGTCTTGCCCTGCGGCGACATATAGATAAGGTGCGGGCGGCAGCCGACCTCCTCGCACACCGCGCGGAAGCAATCCGCCACCGGCTGGGCGTTAAGAATCATTCCCTGCCCGCCGCCGTAGGGATAATCGTCCACTTGGTTTTGGCGATTGGTCGTATAGTCGCGTATTTGGTGGCATTTAACGGTCAGCACACCTTTTTTCTGCGCCCGCCCGAGAATGCTTTCGGAAAACACCCGATCGCACATCTCGTCGAACAGCGTTAAAATGTCAATCCTCATCGCTCAAAAGTCCTTTTATGGGGGTAATTTCGATAAAGCCGCCGTCCACGTCCACCGTGTTGATGAATTCCGGCACGGCGGGAATCATCACCTCGCGCCCGTCATCCGCCATTTTGACGTGGTAGATGTTTTGCACACCGGGGGTCGTCACGTCCGCGATTTCGCCGTACGTTTCGCCGGTGGCGGCATCTTTGACGGTAAGCCCGATTAAATCGCTGATAAAATACTGCCCTTTCGGGAGTTTCACGTCTTTGCGGGAGAGATAGAGCACGCGACCGCGGTAGGTTTCCGCCGCTTCTACGGTGTCCACGCCGTTCATCTTGACAAGCACCATACTCTTGTGCGGGCGGGCGGCGATTTTCACCGATTCTTTGCCCTCTTTGTCCAGATAAATCGTTTTGAGTTTGGCGAACACAGCGGGACTGTCACACCAGCACTCAACGCGCATTTCACCGCGCACGCCGTGGGTTCCCACCACTTTGCCCGCTTCTAAAAACGGTTGTTTCGGCATACAGCTCTCTCCTTATCCGTGGTATTGGTGTTCTAACTTGCACACGACGTTCAAATGCGGGTCGGTCAGGCGCAAGCGGCGCTGAATTTCGTCTTTGAGCGTGGCTTCGTCTTTGTAGCCGAACGGAATCACCACGTCGAACAACACGTTCGTGTGGGTTTCGCCGAACACCACGCGAAAATCGTGCAGCGACAGGCGCTCGTCGATATCGCCGAGCACCGTTTCGGTCAGCACTTTTAAGCGGTCCACCGCCTCGTTGCCCACCTCGACGGGGTCCATATGGATGCAGGCGACGGCGCGGAATCGCGCCATCATATCCGCTTCGATACAGTCAATCACGTCGTGGCTTTTTAAGATATCCTCATGGGCGGGGACTTCCGCGTGAAGCGAAATAATCACGCGACCCGGGCCGTAGTTATGCACCATCAAATCGTGGATACCGACAACGCCGTCGTAAGACAGCACCATCTTGCGGATTTCTTCCACCATTTCGGGGTCGGGCGCTTGCCCGAGCAGCGGCGAAATACTCTCTTTCATCACCGAAATACCGGTGAGAAGTACCAACACGGTCACCAAAAGCCCCACGTAGCCGTCGATTTTCCAGCCGAGGAATTTTTCAACCAGCACCGCCACCAACACGAACGAGGTGGACAGCACGTCGTTGCGGCTGTCTTTGCCGGTGGCGAGCACGGTATCGGATTGGATACGCGTACCGATGTTCTTATAAAATACCGCCATCCACAGTTTCACCGCAATCGCGGCAATGAGAATCCCGAGCGCCAACCACGAAGCATCGGTGGCTTCCGGATGGAAAATTTTTCCCACCGACGACTTGCCGAGTTCGAAGCCGGCAAGCAAAATCAGCACACCGAGAATGAGACCGGACAGATATTCCATTCGACCGTGACCGAACGGGTGCTCGTCATCCGGCGGCGCTTCCGCCAACTTAAACCCGAGCAGCGTAATGACCGCGGAAGCCGCATCCGACAAGTTGTTGAACGCGTCCGCAATCACGGACACCGCGCCCGACAACACGCCGGCAAACAGCTTGCCTAAAAACAGCAACACGTTCGCGGCGATACCGCAAATGCCCGCCATTTTTCCGTAGGCGGAGCGCACCGCGGGGTCTTTCACATTTTCCGGGTCTTTTACAAAACAACGAACGAGAAAATTCGTCATAAAACTCCCCTCTTATCCCTCGATAAGCGCCTTGGCATCCGCTTTAAGCGCTTCGGCAAGCGCCACCGCTTCCTCGCGGGTTTTGCCGGTGGCGGTGATATACGCTTTGACTTTCGGCTCGGTGCCGGACGGGCGCACAATCACGCTCGCGTTGTCCTCCAAATCAAAGACAAGTACTTCCGACTGCGGCAGGGTAATCGGCGTTTTTTCGCCGATTGCCACGTCGAGCGACTCGCGCGCGCCGTAATCGGAAAAGCGCACGGTCTTTTTGCCGCCGAACTGTTTCGGGAAATCGGCGCGCAGGTTCGCCATCAAATCGCGCATGGCGTACATACCCTTTTCGCCCTCGAACATCACGTTGAGCATTTGGTGTTCGTACACGCCGAACTCGTCGTACAGTTCCGAAAGGACGTCGAGAAGCGACTTGCCTTGCAGGTGGTAATACGATGCCATCTCGCAGATGAGCATCGACGCGACCACCGCGTCTTTGTCGCGGGCGTGCGTGCCCGCTAAATAGCCGTAACTCTCCTCGAAACCGAGTTGATAGCGTTCCGGCGTGCCCGCATCGGACAGCGCGGTAATCTGCTCGCCGATATACTTAAATCCGGTCAGCACGTACCGCATCTCGCAGCCGTATTTTGCGGCAATCGCGCGGGTCATTTTGGACGACACAATGGTGCTCACCGCGACGGGGTTTGCGGGCAGCGTCCCCTCCGCGTTGCGGGAGGAGAGAATATAGTTGAGAAGCAGGCAACCCACCTCGTTGCCGGACAGCAGGGTGAAATCGTCGCCGTCTTTGACAGCAATACCCACGCGGTCGCAGTCGGGGTCGGTCGCAAGCAGTAAATCCGCGGGAACGGTTTTCGCGAGCGCCATCGCACACTCGAAACTCTGGCGGATTTCCGGGTTCGGGTAGGGCGCGGTCGGGAAGTTGCCGTTCGGCAGTTCCTGTTCCGGCACGACGGTCACGGTTTTCAGCCCGATACGGTCAAAAATCGCGCGCACCGGTTTGTTGCCCGCGCCGTGAAGCGGCGTATAAATCACCGAAAGCCCCGCTTTTGCGCACACGTCTTTGTGGATTTGCTGGGTCTGCACGCGGTCGAGAAAGGCGTTCATGAGATCGTCTCCCACCACGGTGACAAGCCCGTTTTCCACCGCTTCGTCAAACGAAAGCAGGGCGGTTTTCTCGAACATATCGTGGCGGGCGATGGCATCCATCACCTCGCCGGCGGCAACTTCGGTCATCTGACCGCCGTCCTCGCCGTAGCATTTATAGCCGTTGTATTTCGCGGGGTTGTGGGAGGCGGTCACCATAATGCCCGCCTGACAGCCGAGTTCGCGCACCATAAAGGACAACACCGGTGTCGGCGCTAATTCCGGCACGATAAACACGTGCACGCCCGCCGCCGCAAGCACCCGCGCCGACTCTTTCGCAAACACGTCGGATTTTACGCGGGAATCGTACGAAATCGCCACCGTCGCTTTGTCATAATGGGCGGCAAGATAGTCCACAAGCCCTTTGGTCGTGCGACGGATAGTGTACACGTTCAAGCGGTTGCAGCCCGCACCGAGCACACCGCGCAGACCGCCCGTGCCGAACGCGAGTTCGCGGTAAAAGCGGTCGCGGATTTCCTCGTCGTTACCGGCAACAGAGCGCAGTTCGTCGATTAAATCGGCATCGTCCGTCGCGTTTTCGCACCACAGCGTATATTGTTCTTCGATTGAAAGCGTTTTCATCGAAAAGTCCCCTTCTTATTTCTTGCAGAGATTCACAAAGCGCGGGTCTTTGGACTCTTTCACTTTGGCATACAACTCGTCGTCGCTGATTATCGAGATGCGGCCTTGTTCGTATTCCTCGTCCACCCACTCTTTGATCGACACCACCAGCGGGTCGTTTTTCGCCAGTTGCTCGTCATCCGGCAGGCGGAAGAACTGGTTAATCCAGCAGGCAACGCCCGCGATCCCCGACGTGTTGCTCACCGCGACCGAAGCGGGGCGGTTAAGCAGGGTTTTGGTATCGAAAATGTTATAGATTTCTTCGTCTTTGAGAAGACCGTCCGCGTGGATACCCGCGCGGGTAAGGTTAAAGTGCGAGCCGACAAACGGGGTCATCGGCGGCAGGTCGTAGTCGGTCTCTTTCACGATATAGTCGGCGATTTCGGTGATGACCGTCGGGTCCATCCCGTCCATCGTGCCTTTGAGCGAGGCATACTCGAACACCATCGCTTCCAGCGGCACGTTGCCGGTGCGCTCGCCGATACCGAGCAGCGAACAGTTGACCGCGCCCGCGCCGTACAACCACGCGGTCGAGGCGTTGGCAACGCCTTTATAGAAATCGTTGTGGCCGTGCCATTCGAGCATCTCGCTCGGCACGCCGGAATACTGTTGCAAACCGTAGATGATACCCGACACCGAACGCGGCAGCGACACGCCGGCAAACGGCACGCCGTAGCCCATCGTATCGCAGGCGCGGATTTTCACCGGCACACCGTAGCGGTCGGACAGTTTCATCAGTTCGGTTGCAAACGGCACGACAAAGCCGTAGAAATCGGCGCGGGTGATATCCTCAAAGTGGCAGCGCGGACGAAGACCCGCTTGGATGGCTTCTTCCACCACGGCGAGGTATTTGTCCATCGCCTGTTTGCGGTTGAGCTTCATTTTGCGGAAAATATGGTAGTCCGAGCAGCTGACAAGAATGCCCGTTTCGGGGATGTTCAGGTTGCGCACGAGTTCAAAGTCTTTTTTCGAGGCGCGAATCCACGTCGTAATCTCCGGAAAATCGTAGCCGAGGTCCATACACTCTTGCAGCGCGGCGCGGTCTTTTTCGGAATAGACGAAAAATTCCGTCTGGCGGATGATACCCTTTTTGCCGCCGAGACGGTGGAGCATTTTATAGATGTCCACCATCTGTTTCGTCGTGTACGGCGTACGGGATTGCTGACCGTCGCGGAACGTCGTGTCGGTGATGTAGATATGCTCCGGCATATTCATCGGCACGCGGCGGAAGTTGTAGGCAATTTTCGGCACTTCCGTATACGGGAACATCTCGCGGAACAGTTCCGGCTCGGATACGTTTTGCAGTTCAAAACTGTACGGGTCTTGCTCCAACACGTTCGTGTGGGGATTTATTTTAATTTCTTGCATAGGTTTCCCTCGCTTTCTGTTTTTACTCGTTTATACGTTCACCATGGCAATCAGCAGTTTTGCCGAGCGCCTGGCGGCTTTTTCCAAAAAGTTGTCCGAACAGCCGGCGGCATCGTTTTCCGCCAAGTCGGACACCTCGCGGACGATAAGGAACGGCACGCCGTTCGCCGTGGCGACCTGCGCGACGGCGGCGCCTTCCATTTCGGCGACGGTCGCGTTGAACTCGTCGCGGACGGCGATTTTCAGCGCCGTGTCGTCCACGAACACGTCACCGCTTGCCACCGTTCCGCAAAGCACGCGGTGGCCGGTTTTGTTTTCCGCGCCTTTCATAAAGCGGTCGATAAGCCCGCGGTCGGCATAAAAGCGGGTAGGCACGGTATCGTCCCCGCCGCCGCCGATATAGCCGCGGACGTGGCCGAACGCCGTAATATCAAAATCGTGGTGCAGCGCCGATTCGGAAAGCACGATGTCCCCCACCTGCAACTCTTTGGCGAGCCCGCCGGCGACACCGGTGTTGACGAGCGCATCCACGTGAAAGCGGTCCACAAGAATCTGCGCCGCCATCGCCGCGCACACCTTGCCGACTCCGCATTGGGTCAGCGTTACGTCGGCTGTTCCGAGTTTTCCGCTGTAATACGCGCGACCTGCGACGGTTTCGGACGACACGTCGGTCATTGCCGACAGAAGCGCCGCGATTTCTTCTTCCATCGCGCCGATAAGACCCCATTTCAAGGCGCACTACCCCCTTATAAAACACTTATCGTTTATTTTATCATAATATTTTTATTTTTTCAAGTATTTTATATACTTATGGCTTGCGAAATGCGGAAAGTTGTGGTATATTGGTCTGCGAGGTGAAAACAATGACCGAAGAACGCATCGCCCGCATCAACGAATTGGCGAAAAAATCCCGCGAAGTGGGCTTAACCGACGCGGAAAAAGCCGAACAAGCCGCACTCCGCGCCGAATACATCCGCGGCTATACCCAAAACCTCCGCGCCCAACTCGACAACACCTATATCGTGGACGAGCAGGGCAACAAGCAAAAACTGAAAAAGAAAAAGAATTGACAAAAATTGTGACGAAAAATGTAAAAAACATTTGACGTTTTTGGGCTTTTATGGTATATTATCTGTGTTGGTTTTTACAAAGATTGAAAGGAGTTTCTTCTAATGAAACTACTCGAATCCGGCGAGATGTACCTCGAAACCATCCTTATTCTCTCCAAACAAATGAAACGGGTTCACGCTGTGGATATCGCGGACTATATGGGATTTTCCAAGCCCTCCGTCAGCCGCGGATTGGCTCGTCTTAAAGCCACCGACTATATTCTCGTTAAAGAGAATTGCAACTGTATCTGGCTCACCGAAAAAGGTAAAGAAGTCGCCGAGCGCATTTACGAGCGCCACGTGGTGATTACCGAAATGCTGTTGCATATCGGTGTTTCCCCCGAAGCCGCCGCCGAAGATGCCTGCAAAATCGAACACGATTTGAGCGACGAAACCTTTGAACTGCTCAAAAAACACGCCGAAACGTTAAAAAAATAATAAGAAAAGCGCCCTGCTCGGCAGGGCGCTTTTTTCTGTCATTTTTCGATAAGCGTCAACTTGTCGTTTGCCGCGGCGGCATCACGAAGCACCGCGAGCACACGCTCGCCCTGCTCGGTTTGCACGCATCCGCGCACCTTGACGGTCGTTTCGGGAAGCGAAGTCAGCACGTCATACAGCGCGTCCAAATTGTTGCCGTAGTAGTCGGGAAGCGGGAATTTGCGGGCGAAATAGTCGTGGACGTTCGGCTGCGAAATCCGCCGCGCACAGAGGGTTATCTCGTTCATTTCGGCTCCACCTTTCCCCCATTCACCACGTATTCGGTGAAATGCTCATAGTGGTCGGCGGTATAGTAGTAGCGCCCGTCGCTTGAAAAAATCAGCCGCTTGGCACCGCGGGATTTGCCGCCGTCGGTATCCAAGTCGCATTCGGTATACGACCCGCCGGACGGCAGAAGTTTTTCGTAGTTGCCGAAGCGGTCGCCGCCGAT
>JAKSPN010000003.1 GCA_024404755.1 Clostridia bacterium
TCGCTCATCGGGAATTTCTCATACACGGCATCGGGGTCGTAAATGAGGTCGCCGGTGGCGAAATAATGCGCGGTCAACACCCATTCTTCGCCGGGGAACGGCGCGGAATAGGACATCCACGAGCCGGTAACGGACAACTCTTTGCGGTTGAGATTTTCCCATTCCAGCGGCTCGAAGGTGACGGGTTTGGACGGCGTGCCGATATAGCAGACGTGGGCTTTGTTCGCCGCCAAATCCATCGCCATTTTGATGGTGTCGGGCACGCCGCAGGTCTCGAACACGTAGTCGAAACCGTTGCCGTCGGTCAGCGCCATCGCTTGCTCGCGGTAATCCTCGTCGAGCGTGCAGATACCGTCGGTCGCGCCGCAGCGTTTGCAGAAATCGAGGCGGTCTTTGTTGATATCAAACACGACGAGTTGCCGTGCGCCGAAAATCTTTGCCCATTGCATCGTAAAGAAGCCGATGGTGCCGCCGCCGATAACTGCCACGCGCTTGCCGCCCGTGTAGTCCGCGAGGCGGACACCGTGCAGTCCCACGGTGCAGGGCTCGAACAGCGCGCCTTGCTCAAAAGAAAGGGCTTGGTCGATTTTCACGGCGTTTTTCTCCGGCAACACGACGTAATCGGCAAACGCGCCTTGCACCCGCGAGCCGACGAAACTATACTGTTTGCATTGGGAATAGTTGCCGTGGGCGCAGTCGGGGCAGTTCATACAGGGGAGCAGGGGAGCGCCCGCCACGTGGTCGCCGACGGCGAATTTGGTAACGCCTTCGCCGACTTCCACGACGTAGCCGGAAAACTCGTGACCGAGCACCAGCGGGAATTTTTTCACTTTGCCTTGCAACACACGGGGAATATCCGACCCGCAGATGCCCGCCGCCATCACGCGTACTTTAATCGTGCCGGGGAGGGTTGCGGGGGTTTCGTATTCCTCGTAACGGATATCTTCGATACCGTGTAAAACCGCTGCTTTCATAGTGATGTCTCCTTATCCAATCGAGAAACCGCCGAACATATAGTTGACCTTGGCGGCGTAGTTATAATCCTCAACCATAGCGACAATGCTGTATTTCGCGAGGTCGCGGGCTTTCGGGGAAAGCGAGCCGTCCCGCACTTTTTGGTACTGCAACGGCATATACTGGTGCAAAATGCCGGTGGGGATGGTGACCTCGTCGAGGTTCTTAAACAGTTTGTTCATCGCGTTTTCCACGTCCGGAAGCGCGGTGTAATAGCGACTGCGGTCCGAGAATCCGTAGCGCCGCTGAATCGCCACGCTGTTTTCGTCACCTTTGTAGTACTTCTTCCAGTAAGTGGGGTCTTCGAGCATCTTGGCTTCGAGGATTTCGCGGTAGTGGGAGCGTTTGCTCTCGTCGGCAATCAGTTCATCCTCCATCATCGCAAGGGCGAAAAGCGCCTCGCGCATGGCATAGGTGAGGGCGGGGCCGACTTTGATAATCGCGATGCCGTCTTCCACCATTTCTTTCAGTTTTTTCGGGGACTGATAGTCGGTGGAGTGACCCTCGAACACAATGTCGGGGTATTTCTTTAAGCTCTGGCACAGTTTGGTCGCTTCCACGCGGTCATACGCGTGCACCGACAGGTTGCCGAACTCCACGCCCGGCTGTACCACGATGGCGATGATGTGTTGGAACGCATCGGCGAGTCCGTACTGCGCAAACACTTTATGATAGGCGACGAGGGTACGCTCGAAATCTTCCGGACGGGTGACTTCCACGTCGTCTTCTTTCTTTTGGTTGCCGCCGGGAATCGGCACTTCGCTTCCGATAACGAAAACGGGGTGCATCTCGTCGGGGTTGCGCTCGAGAAGTTTTTGATACTCTTCCTCGCACGCTTTGTAAAGCCGCGCGCCGCGCTCGGCAATCGTTTCGTCCGAGAGGCGCTCGTCCACCGGATCGTCACCGAGTTTCATACTGGTGTCGAGGTGGATTTTTTTATAGCCCGCCGCGACCGACAACCGCACGAGCGTTTCGGCGTTGTCCATCGCTTCGGCGGCGGGTTTATCCGCCCACGGCAGGGGACCCAAGTGGTCGCCGCCGATGAGGATTTTATCGTGGGAGAAGCCGATGCGGTCGGCAATCTGGTACACGTAGTCGCAAAAATCTTTCGGCTGCATCCGCATATAGCCGCCGTTTTGGTTGACCTGGTTGGAGGTCGCCTCAATCACGACGCGCTCGTCAAAGCGCTGCGCCTGCTCCAAAATGGCCTCGATGACCAGTTTGTTCGCAGAGCAGAACGACGGGATGCCGCAGTGGATACCGAGTTTGCGTTTCGTGACCATTTCACGAAGCGGGTTTTGTTCGGGCATAAAACACCCTCCTTACTCTTCAAAGAAATAAGTATGTACAAGTTTCTTAAAGACTTCCATATCGCCGGGGTAGGTGATTTTCAGGTTGATAACCGAGGCGGGAACGACCACCATCGGGATGTTGTGCGCGAGCGCAATCGCGCCGGCGGAGGTCATCGCTTCGAGTTCCTCTTTGGAGGCCTCGCTGTAAATTTTATAAATGTCGCCGAAGCGGAACGCTTCGGGGGACGCGCCGGACACAATTTCCTGGCGCGGCACGACTTGTTCGAGCATACAGGTTTCGGCGTTCATACGGTAGACGGTGTCGTACTGCCGCTGACCGAGGGTTGCGCCGCCGTATTTCTTCACGCCCTCGATAACGCCCTTGGTGCCTTCCACGTCCACGTAGGGGTGGGTCGCATCGCAAAGGAGTACCACGTCGTCGTGCGCCGCAATGTCTTTCACGGCGGACAGACCGTTGAGCACCGATTCCGAGCGCGTATCGCCGCCCTTGACGATGTGGGTGAGTTTGTCGATGTGGAATTTTTCTTTCCACTCTTCCACGTAGTCGAGCCAGTCTTTGTGGGAGACCACGACGATTTTGTCAATCTCGTCCATTTTGTTGTAGCCGCGCAGGATATACGCGAACACCGGCACGTCGTCAATCAGCGTGTACTGTTTCGGGCGGGAAGCACCGAAACGGGTGCCGCTGCCGCCCATCATCAAAAACAGAATGTTCATAAGAAACCTCCGAAAACTTCGATGAAAATCAGTTGTCTTTTACTTCGGGAATATCCGCCGACCAACGAATGAGGTCGTGGCCGAGTTGCTGGTGAAGCGGCGGCAAACTCATAAAGTCGTGATACTGCATTTCGAGGAAAACCTCCGGTTTGGCGGGGATTTTCGCCGACACGCCCTCAAACGAGATGTCCTGATAGGGGAGCAGGTCGTCGAGGTTTACGTAGGTGTAGGTCGGCACGAAACTCGCCACCGTTTGCAGCCCGCGCTCTTTCGCAACGGCGTTATAGCGGGTGGCAACGGAGATATATTTCTTTTGGGTTTTCTTGATGGAAACGAGGCGCCACAACTGACGGTGAGCGTGGGCGACGGTGCGCCACATCCAATCCTCGAACGTCTTGGGTTTCTCGTCGTAAACCGGCTCGGCAATCTGTTTGTTGCACGCCTTGTTGTGACGGCGGACACAGACGTTGACTTCCGCCAAGAAGTTCTTTTGCTCCTGCTCGTCGTCCGGCAGGAAGTCGAACGGGAACAAGTCGAGACAGATGCCTTTGTGGAAGTTGCGGTTTTCGTTGTATTCGGTGATATATTCCGTATCGTTCATGCGAATTTTCGAGAACAGATAGGGGATTTCGGGGTCGCTCTCGCGGGTTTGCAGGAAGAAGCGGTCGGACAGTTCCTTGCCGCCCTCGGCGAGGAAACGGTCATAATCCGCGCGAAGCATACCTACGTCGATATCGTCGTCCCACGGGATAAAGCCGCCGTGACGGACGTAGCCGAGCATCGAGCCGCCGCAGATAAAATAGCCGATGTCGAGTTTGCGGCAGATGCGGTCGAATTCTTCGAGCAACAACAAGTCCACTTTTTGGATGGTTTTGATTTGTTTTTCCAGTTCGGGGGTGAGGGTCGCCGTCCACGGCGAAAAGTCGTTCGGGCAGGGGAGTTCCATGCCGTTAAACGGGATTTTTTGCAGCGGGAACAGTTGATGCTCCCAGCAAAGTTCGCTTTTCGCAAACACCACGCGCATAATGCGGTGGGCATCTTCGGAGTGGTTGTATTTTTGGGCGATGCGCTGAACGCGCTCGTATTCTTTGCGGGGAGAGCGCCAGCCGTAAAGCAGTTTTTTCGCCGCGAATTTTAAGAAGCTCTGTTTTGTGGAAGAATAACTGTGGCAGGAGCAGACGCGCGCATACCGCAGGTTGGCGCGTTTCATCCGGCGCAGGTGAGCGCAGTAGAGGTCGAAACTGTCCGGCAGGCGGTCAAACGGCGCGAGCAGAATCCAAAAATCCTGTTCCATCGACAGTTCGTCGCCCGCTTCCAAATCGCCGAGTTCCGCCCGCACGCCGAGGCGCACAAGACGCTGGGGGATGTTGGTAAGCCCGATGTATTCGTCCAAAATAAGCCCGCGGCCTTCGGCTTCTTTGCGGAGGATGGCGAGCAGTTTCTCGTAATCTTCGCGCAACAGACCGATGTCGCCGGAAAGCGCATCCTGACCGGGGATAACGGCGTTATAGTGAACGGCACCGACCAGCGTGGGACCGTAGGCAAAATAGGAGAGCCCGTTTTCGGTACAAATCTCGTCGATGGCTTTGATGATTTTGGTTTTCGCCTCATTCAAAACGGAATCGTTATAGTGGATGAGACTTCCTTTTTGACAATCAAGCGTGTACTTCATTTCTTTGTTTACCTCGCAGTATAGAACTTGGGTATCCATATATAGGTAAAGTATACTATATCCGACAGAAAATTACAATGGAAAATCCTATTTTTTTATTACAAAAGTGTTACTTTTTTACCTATTATAAAGAAAAACGCCTCATCCGAGGCGGGATGAGGCGTTTTTTCAGCCGTTGGTCGTAAAGGTTTGACAGCAGGTTTGTCCGGCTTTGACGGCGGAAGCGCCGTCGATTTTTACCTCTTTGGCGTGGCAGATGCCGTTTTGGTTATACACGCAGGTTTCGGCGGTACAGTCAATCGGCATTTGGCGGTTGGGGGTCGTGTAGGTGCGAAAACTGTTTTGCGCGCCGCCGCCGAGGTAGGCGCTGAACGAGCAACAACACGTATCCGCGCTTCCTTGGGCATGGTTGCCGCTGATGCGGATTTCCGGGCGACAGCACAGCCCGTGTTCGTTGCTGGAACAATGGGCGACGTCGCATTTTAACTTGGTCATTTCGATACACCTCTTTTTGGATTTTACGCAAACGTGCGTTATCCGTAGTGTGTACCGAAAACGGCGGTTTTATGCGGTTTTTTCGCTTTTTTTCGCGCGATATTTCGCCATAAAACGATTGTAGAGTATAATGCCCGCAACGCTCACCGCGCCGGTGACAAGAAACACGATGCCGGCGGATTTGTAGTTACCCGCCACCAAAAAGTGTCCGCCGACGGTGGACGAAACCACCGACGGAATGCGTGCAATCATCGAAATCCACAAGAATTCCGAAAGCGTCACGCGGGAAAGCGGAGCTATGAACGTAAAGAGATCTTTGGGTGTTCCGGGAATGAAAAACAACAAAAACAAGAGCCGTTTGATGCGTTCTTCCGAGGAAAACAGTTTGGTTTCGTACAGTTTGTCCACGTCGAAATACAAATCCAAAACAGAGCGCCCGAAGCGCCGCACAAGCCAAAATACCGCGGCGGATGCCATCACAATGCCCAAAAGACACAACAGCGTGCCTTTGACCGCGCCGAACAGAACGCCGGCGCTGATTTCCATCACCTCGCCGGGGAGGAGGGGAAGGAAGATTTGCAGCATTTGCGCGCCGAGGAAAATCAGCGGCGCCGCAGGACCGAAACTTTCGACGTAGGTGCGAAAATCCGCTTGGTCGGTGTTGGCAAAAAAGTTCCAAAACAAGACGGTCAGCAACACGGTCAGCGCCAACAACACAAAAAGCGAAATACCGGTGATGAGTTTGCGGCGGCGTTTGGAAGAATCGTTCACGGTGCAGACCTCCTTGAAAAAATTACAATCATAGTGTAGCGCAAACGGGCGATAATTGCAACCGCGCGACGGCGCTTTTACAAAAAATTCAAAATCCAAACGCCGTTTTTTCGTAAAATTTCAAAAAACGCTTGCAATCGGGAGAGAAGTGGTGTATACTCTATTTAGACACGGAACTATACAAAATAAATATTTTGTATAGTTGAGGGGAGGAAAAATAGGCAAAAAGGGGCGTTTTTGGGCTGATTTTGCCGATTTCCCGCCATTTCGGCTTACTTGCTCTCATTTCCCGTTATATGCCGCAACCTGCATTTCCGGCGATTTCCCGCGGCGCGCTGTTTGCGCCGCAACGGTTTTTCGTGCGCTCGTCTGTGGCGATTCCCGTAACCGTGTTTGATGCGTTCTGCGATTTCGTTTGTTCTGTTCGACGGAATTTTTGCCGCCGACCGATTTTTGCCGAAAATTTTTAACTTTTCAAAAATCGCAAAAATCGACCTCTGCTCTGGAGCCGATAGAAATGTTCCGATCGATGCGTAGGTCATTTCGGCTCGTTCTATTCGACGGCATTTTTGCGAAAAACCGCATAACACCGCGGTTTTTCGGAATTCGGCAACGGCGGCTTACAGCAAATCACAAAAACCAATTCGGCGGCAATCATAAACAATTTTAAGCCGCCGGCGGCGTTGACACGTCGCACAGACCGCGGCAATCGGCTGCGGGTGTGCCCGATGTGACCCGAAGCCGCATCGTATCGGCGGGACGGCTTCGGATTTGCGCAAAACCCGCCGAAAACCTGCCGCCCCTAAACCGACAAAACTCCCCCTTGTTTCACACGTCTCACCCGTGAAACTGTTTCACGCAAGAAAGGAGAAACCGTATGAAAAAAGACTATATGGACGAATGTTCGCCGCTGTTGCGCGAATATTTCGGGTATATTGAGGTTGTGAAAGGCCGTTCCGCCGGAACGGTGGACGAATATTTTGTGGATTTGCGCACCTTTTTGCGCTATTTTCAACAGCAAAAAGGGCTTGTCCCCCCTACCCTGCCGTTTGACGAAATTCCAATCAACACCGTGGACGTGGAACTGCTTAAACAAATCACGCTGTTGGACGTGTACGAGTATATGAATTACGTGAAAAACGAGCGCGGCAACTCGAACGCGACCCGCGCGCGGAAAGTCACTTCCCTGCGCACGTTTTTCCATTATCTCACCGACGTGACCCATCGGCTTTCGGAAAATCCGGTGCAAAATCTCGATACCCCGAAAAAGAAGAAATCCCTGCCGAAATATCTTACCGTAGAGCAGTCGATTGACCTTTTGCGCAGCGTATCCGGCGAGTTCGCCGAGCGCGATTACTGTATGCTGACCATCCTCCTAAACTGCGGTTTGCGGCGGGCGGAGGTTGCGGGGTTAAACCTCTCGGACATCGGCTCGGACCGCACGCTTCGCGTGCGCGGCAAAGGCAGTAAAGAGCGTATGCTCTACTTAAACGATGCTTGTTTTGACGCGATTCAGCAGTACTTGAAAGTGCGGCCGGTGGACGGTGTGAAAGACAAAGACGCGCTCTTTTTGAGCCGCCTCAAAAGCCGCATTTCGGTGCAGGGCGTGCATTACGTGGTCAAGGGCTACCTGCAACACGTCGAGGGCGCGGAAAATTATTCCACCCACAAATTGCGCCACACCGCGGCCACGCTGATGTATCAGCAAGGCGGCACGGATATCCGCGTGCTGAAAGATATTCTCGGGCACGAAAACCTCGGCACCACCGAGATTTATACCCACTTGTCGAGCGAACAACTCAAAGAAGCCACCGAGAATAATCCGCTTGCGAATCTCCACGTCACGCCGAAAAAAGAAGAAAAAACCGAATAAAAGACCGCAAAAAAAGACCGCCAACGGCGGTCTTTTTCTTATATTCTGTTTGCCAATTCGGTAATGGCGTTGTATGCTTCGTCCCAGTTTTCCACGCGGGTCATCCCGTTGGCTTTGGCATCGAAATCGCGGTTGTACGGCGCGGAAAAGAGGATTTTTTCGTAGTCGCCGCCGATGAGGTTATGCAGGCCGTCGTCCACCAGCACGTCGCCTTTCACCATCTGTTTTTTGTGGGTGAAAACATACTGTTTCCACGGCAAAAACGGATAGTATTTGAACAGCGTACCCTCTAATTTTTCGATAGCGATTTTATAGTGGGTGTTGGTGACGACAAACACTTCGTGCCCGTCGTCCAAAAGGCGTTTAATGGCTTCCGGTCCGCCGGGAATGGGCTGCAATCCGTCATACAGTTCCGAATCACGTTCGGTGGAAAGCACCTGCTCGGGCGTGAGCATCGGATACGCCTTGGTCATATCCCATTCGCGCACGTCGTCGTGGGACACGTTCACGCCGTATTTTTTGTTGAGATACGCGACCCACGTTTCGGAAAAATTCTCCAAAACGCCGTCGGCATCCACTAAAATCGTCAGTTTTTTCATAGGTTAAATCGTATCGTCCTCGTCGTCGGTGGATTTTGCGTACTGTTTCGGGAAGTTGCGGGCGGGTTTGTCTTCGCTCGGCTCGGGCGCGCCCTCGGCAGAGCCCACGTCGTGGAAAATTGCCTTTTCCTCGTCGGCTTTGCGGGTTTCCTCGTTTTCGAGATTCAAGTGGTGGCGCGCCGCCTCGAACTCTTCGGGATGCTCTTTATAATACGGGTCGATAAGCACCCGCTTGACCACCGGAAACACGTAAAATTGGGTCAACAGCATCCGAAACGGCGGCAGGAAAAACAGCGCAAACGAGCCGAACAACAACGCGATCGGGTCAAGCCCCGAGAACACGAACACCATCGCGACCGAGAACAAAAATCCGTAAACGGCAATCAGCGTGCCGAGGATAATGAGGTTCTCTTTCCAACCGAGGAAAATCAGGTGAAACGCGTTTTTATACAGTTGGCGAATCTTGAATTTGAACGTGACCATCATCACGTAGATGTAAAACTGCATCACGATAAACGCGACGAGAAGCGCCAACACGAGCGCCATACAAAGAAGACTCGCCGACGTTCCGGCAAAGTAGTAAAACAGCGCGCTATACACCATAATGCCGCCCAAAATCAGGTTGATAATACCGACGGGAAGCGCTTGTTTCCAGTTCTTTTTGATACACGAAAAGTAGTCGGACACCAAAAACACGGGTTTTTCGCGGGCAAAGTTGCGGGTGATAAACGTCGTTCCCGCGCAGGCAAGACCGTTGGTCAAAAGCGGTAACGACAAGAGAACGTACAGCAGTCCCAGTTCCAACAGCGCCCAAAACTTGCGGAAGGTCAGCGCCCAAAATTCAAAGAAATTGCGCTTTTCCTCTCGATTGTTGTCGATGCCGCGACCGGGTTTTGTCACGTCGAACATCTTCCATCCGTTGGCCATGGGAGTTCCTCCTTCAACTGAAACGTCCGTTGATTTTAGACGAGAACGGCAAGTGTCGTTCCCGCAGCCGACGACAAAAGCGCCAGCGAAAAACACAGTAAAAACCGCAAAAAGAACAAGCGAAAATCCCGCCACAGTCCGCTTTTTTGCGAGCCGGGCATCACAAGCGCCGTCAGCCGCAACGAAAGCCGCAACGATTCGGCGCAGGCGATAAGCACCGTCCACACGCCGAGCAGGGCTTCCGGCAACGCGAGCGCGAGCGCGACCGTCCCCCGGCTTTCGAGCGTTGTTGCCAAAAACAGCCCCCATATCCCGCCGTAAAGCGGCGGCACGGCGAGCGTGACGGGTACGCCGCAAAGCGACATTCCCGAAAGCATCAACAGTCCCACCGCGCAGAGCGTTACGAGACTGTGGCGCAAAAAGGCGAACAGCGCGCCGGAAAATCCGGAAAATCCGCCGTTGTTTTGCTCCAAAAGTGTCAACAGCGGGCGGTATTGTGCGGGCAAATGCGGGGCGTACAGACATCCGGCGACCACTCCCGCGAGCAGGAGTGTCAAAAACAGAAACAGACGGCTGTTTGTCCCCAAAAACGTGTGAAATTGCTTCATAAAACGGCTTGTCCTCGGCATAACTCATTCCTCCCTGCCCTATTTCTACGCAGGAAGGAATGGGTTTAGACCGAGAATTTGCTCTGTCGGAGATTGACTCCGACAATGCCGCCGACTGCGCCGCACACAAGGCAAATCGCCGCGCTTACAAGCGCGTGGATTACCTCGGTTTTTCCGACGCAGGCAAAGCCCACAAGCGACAATAAAAGCCACAGACATACCCCGCTAAGCAGTCCCGTCAGCCAGCCGTTTTTGCGGGCGATTTTCCCCGCTGTCACACCGCTTGCCGCGGCGCCGAGTGCGCAACCAAACACCGCCAAAAGCGGAATAAGCGCCACGGGAACGTCGGTTAAAACACACACCGCCGCCTCGCCGAACAAGACGAGTAACGTCAGCACGGCACCCACGAGCGTTCCGAACAGCAGGGGTCTTCCCCATACGGCGCGGTTGCCGGACGGGGCGTTTTGTTTCTTTAACATAGCAAGTTCCTCCGCATCAAAAAGGATAGTAATCCTTATGCGATGCGGAGGAAGCATAGACCATTTAGATGTTAGATATCGTCGTCATCGTCGAAATCGTCGTCATCGTCGTCCGGCAGGGCCTCGTGGACGGTATTGTTCGACTGCACCGCCCATTTTTTGAGGGACAGTTTGGTGCGGTCGGCGCCGGTTTCCGCGATGATGAGGTCTTCTTTGACGTTGACCACGCGGCAGATGATACCGCCGATGGTGACAATCTCGTCACCCACGCGCAGGTCGTTGCGCATTTTCTGCTCTTCTTTTTCGCGTTTACGCTGCGGACGAATCAGCAGGAAGTACATAATCACGAAGATGAAGATGAGCATCAGGATGGACGAATACTGGTACCACCACGGCGCTTCTTGGCCGTTGGCGGCGGTTTTCGCGGCGGCGGTGGTCGCCGCCAAAATCAAATTAGAAAATTGCATAGTGTTACCTCCAAAAAATCGTTAGTCTCATTATAACGGAAAATCCTCCGTTTGGCAAGTAGATTTACGATTTGTTTACATTATTGCTTTTCCACACCGATGGTCACGGCCTCGCCGTTGATATCCCATTCTTTGGTAAAGCCCGCGACAGAGCCGAAGTTCACCGCATCGGCGAGCACGTCTTCCGCAAGCGACGCTTTGTATTTTTCGGCGACGGCAAGCGCGTTGTCGCTGCCCGCGAAGGACACGGCGATGTGGTCGGTGACCTCGAAACCGGCTTCTTTACGCATCGTCTGGATTTTGCTGACCAACTCGCGCACAAGACCCTGTTCGAGCAGTTCCGGCGTGAGTTCGGTGCAAAGCGCCACGGTGATGCCGTTGTCGGACAGCGGGAACCAGCCCTCTTTCGAGGCGATGTCGATGAGCAAATCTTCCGTGAGAAGCGAAATTTCGCCGGACGGCAGGTTGAGTTTCAGTTCGCCGGTCGCATCCAGTTCCGCTTTGGCGGCGTTGCCGTCAAGCGTCGGGAGTGCCGCGCGAATCTCGCCCAGTTTCGGACCGAATTTCGGGCCGACGGTTTTGAGTTGCGGTTTGAAGCTGTAGCTCATAAACTCGCCCATATCGGCTTTCATCTCGACTTCGTTGACGTTCAGTTCTTCGGCGATAACGGTGCGGAACAGTTCCGGCAAATCGCCGTCGACGGACACCACCATTTTGGACAGCGGCTGACGGTTTTTGAGGTTCGCGCCGTTACGGGCGGCGCGGCCGAGCACCACGACGTCGAGCACTTTTTGCATATTGGCTTCGAGTTCCGTGTCAATCGCGCTCTCGTCCGCCACCGGATAGGCACAAAGATGGATGCTTTCCGGCGCGGTTTTGTCGAGATTGCGGACGAGGTTTTGATAGATATCCTCGCTCATAAACGGAATCATCGGCGCCGCCAGTTTGCAGACGGTGACTAGCGCATCGTAAAGCGTGGCGTAGGCGTTGATCTTATCCTGCGGCATACCGGACACCCAGTAACGCTCGCGGCAACGGCGGACGTACCAGTTGGAAAGGTCGTCCACGAAGTTTTGAAGTGCTCTGGCGGCTTCGGGGATGCAGTAGGTGCCGAGGTAGCCGTCCACCTCTTTGATAAGCGTATTCAGGCGGGAATTGAGCCATTTATCCATAACGGAAAGCGTGGCTTTGTCCGCTTTTTGTTTGGTCGGGTCAAAGTTGTCGATGTTGGCATACAGCGTGTAGAACGCGTAGGTGTTCCACAGCGTGCCGAGGAATTTGCGCTGACCTTCGACAACCGCTTTGTCGTGGAAACGGTTCGGCAGCCACGGCGCGGAGTTGATGTAGAAATACCAGCGAATCGCATCCGCACCGTATTTTTGAAGCGCATCGAACGGATCGACCGCGTTGCCTTTGGATTTTGACATCTTCTGACCGTTTTCGTCCTGCACAAGGCCCAAAACGATAACGTTTTTATACGGCGCTTTGTTGAAGAGCAGGGTCGAAATCGCAAGCAGCGAATAGAACCAGCCGCGGGTTTGGTCCACCGCTTCCGAGATGAAGTCCGCCGGGAACTGTGCCTCGAACAGGTCTTTGTTCTCGAACGGATAGTGGTGTTGTGCGAACGGCATCGAACCGGAGTCAAACCAGCAGTCGATGACCTCCGGCACACGTTTCATCTCTTTGCCGCAATGCGGGCATTTAATCGTGACCGCATCGATGTAAGGACGGTGCAGTTCGATATCATCCGGGCAGTTATCGGACATCGATTTCAGTTCCTCGATACTGCCGATGGCGTGGCGATGACCGCACTCGCACTCCCAAATGTTGAGCGGTGTGCCCCAGTAGCGGTTACGGCTGATGCCCCAATCCTGCACGTTTTCCAGCCAGTCGCCGAAGCGGCCTTTGCCGATGGATTCGGGGATCCAGTTGACCGTGTTGTTGTTCTTAATCAGGTCGTCTTTCACGTCGGTCATACGGATGAACCACGAGTCACGCGCGTAGTAGATAAGCGGCGTGTCGCAGCGCCAGCAGTGCGGATAGCTGTGCTCGAACGTGGGCGCGGAGAACAATAGCCCGCGTTTTTCGAGGTCAATCAGCACCTCTTTGTCCGCTTTTTTGCAGAACATCCCCGCCCACGGGGTTTCTTTGGTCATCTCGCCCTTGCCGTCCACCAGTTGCACGAACGGCAGGTCGTAGTTTTTGCCCACGATGGAGTCGTCTTCACCGAACGCCGGCGCAATGTGAACAACGCCGGTACCGTCGGTCAGCGTGACGTAGGTGTCGCAGGTGACGTAGTAGCATTTTTTGTTCGGGCTCACGAAATCGAACAGCGGCTCATACTCTTTGTATTCGAGGTCTTTGCCCTTGTAGGATTCGAGGATTTCCGCGCCTTCGCCGAGCACGGTCGCAACCAGCGCTTCGGCCATATAGTAGGTGTATTCGTCCTTTTTCACCTTGACGTAAGTTTCGTTCGGGTTGACGCACAGCGCCACGTTGGACGGCAGCGTCCACGGCGTGGTCGTCCACGCGAGGAAGTAGGCCTCCTCCCCTTTGACCTTAAAGCGGACAACGGCGGAGCGCTCTTTCACGTCTTTGTAGCCCTGCGCCACTTCGTGGGAAGACAGCGGAGTACCGCAGCGCGGGCAATACGGGACGATTTTGTAGCCCTTGTACAGCAGGCCTTTGTCCCAAATCTGTTTCAGCGCCCACCACTCGGACTCGATAAAGTTGTTGTCGTAGGTGATGTAGGGATTGTCCATATCCGCCCAGAAACCGACGGTCGAGGAGAAATCCTCCCACATCCCTTTGTATTTCCACACGCTCTCTTTGCATTTCTCGATGAACGGCTCGAGACCGTATTCCTCGATTTGCTCTTTGCCGTCGAGCCCGAGCAGTTTTTCCACTTCGAGTTCCACCGGCAGACCGTGGGTGTCCCAACCGGCTTTACGCGGCACTTCGTACCCTTTCATCGTGCGATAGCGCGGAATCATATCTTTGATAACGCGGGTCAGCACGTGACCGATGTGCGGTTTGCCGTTCGCCGTCGGCGGGCCGTCGAAAAAGACGTAAGGGTCTGCCCCTTTACGCTCTTCGATGCTCTTTTGGAAGATGTCGTTCTCTTTCCAAAAGTTCTCGATTTTCTTTTCGCGCTCCACGAAGTTCATATCCGTGGAAACCTTGTCGTACAATGCCATACTGATAAATCCTCCGTTTCTCTCGGTTGATATTTTGAAGCATTTTTATCGGTAACGCCGTTTAGCGGCGATACAACCGTGTTAAGTCAAGTGCCTTTACAGCCACTTCGTCGGAAAAGTCGCCCGACCGTGCTCGCCAGCACCAGTTTCCCTCGGTGGTGCCGGGGGTGTTGATGCGCGCCTCGCTCCCTTTTTCGAGCCAATCCTGCGCTTGGGACACCACCGTGTCCGCGCGGGAGGAAAGCAGGGCTTTGAGCATCCCCTGCGGCGCCTCCTCGCGGGTTTCAATTCCTAAATAGTGGGCGGCGAAGTCCCATTCGTCCGGTCTTGCGGTTTGTGCCCACCCTAAAATCGTGTCGTTGTCGTGTGTGCCGGTGTAGGCAACGCAGTTTTCGCAGAAATTGTGCGGCAGATAACTGCTGTCGCCCTGCACGTCCGCAAACGCGAACTGCATCACCCGCATTCCGGGATAGCCGCTGTCGGCCAAAAGTTCGTAGACGGCGGGCGTTAAAAAGCCCAAATCCTCGGCAATAAGCGGCAGGCGGCCCATCTCCTCTTCGAGTGAACGGAACAAGTCCATCCCCGGCCCTTTGCGCCACACGCCGATTTTGGCGTTTTCCGCCTCGGCGGGAATGCAGTAATACGACTCGAATCCGCGAAAATGGTCGATGCGCACGAGGTCAAAGAGCATACACGCGTGGCGCACGCGGGCTTTCCACCACGCGTAGTCGGTGTCTTTGAGCGCCGCCCAATGGTAAACGGGGTTGCCCCATTTTTGCCCGTCTTCGGCGAACGCATCCGGCGGGCAACCGGACACTTCGGTCGGTTTTCCCTCGGCGTTCAGCGCGAACAGTTCGCGGTGACTCCACACGTCGGCGGAATCCATCGCCACGTAAATGGGCAGGTCGCCTAAAATGTCAATCCCTTTCGCGTTTGCGCGGGCTTTCAGCGCCCGCCATTGCCGGAAAAAGAGATATTGCAGCATTTTGTAGTAGGCAATCTCGTCTTGATGCGCCGCAGAAAACGCCGTAAGCGCCGCTTCGTCGCGGTCACGGTACGCGGGCGCCCACTCTTGCCACTTCGCGCCGCCGTGAACGTCTTTGAGGGTGCAAAACAGCGCGTAATCGGAGAGCCAGCCGCTTTCCGCCTCGCAGAACGCCTCATAATCCGCCGGAATTGCCGCAAAAAAGCGCTCGAACGCGGTTTTGAACAAGAGAGGTCGGTACGCTTTTACGCGGTCGTAATCGACCGTATCGGGGTTTTCTCCCCACGAGAACGCGGCGCACTCGCTTTCGGTCAAATAGCCGTCTTTCACAAGCAAATCGAGGTCAATCAGAAGCGGGTTGCCCGCAAAGGTGGAGTCGGACTGGTACGGTGAGTTGCCGAAACCGGTCGGGCCAAGCGGCAGGATTTGCCAAATCGACTGTCCGGCGGCGGCGAGAAAATCCACAAACGCGTAAGCAGACGCGCCGAACGTCCCGATACCGTAGTTCGACGGCAACGAGAAAATCGGCAACAACATTCCGCTTTTGCGCATGGCTCTCTCCCCTTTTTATTCTTCCCGCAGTTCTACGCGGCGGATTTTGCCGCTGATGGTTTTCGGGAGTTCGTCGCGGAACTCCACAATGCGGGGATATTTGTACGGTGCGGTGTGCTTTTTGACGTAGGCTTGGATCTCTTTTTTGAGTTCCTCGCTCGGCAGACGGTCTTTGGTCAGCACGATGGTCGCTTTGACCACCTGACCGCGAATTTCGTCCGGTGCGGCGGTAACGGCGCATTCGAGGACGTACGGCAACTGCATCAGCACGCTTTCGATCTCGAACGGCCCGATACGGTAGCCGGAGGATTTGATGAGGTCGTCCACACGCCCGACGTAGAAGAAGAATCCGTCTTGGTCGCGCCACGCGGTGTCGCCCGTGTGGTAGCAACCATCGTGCCACACGGCTTTGGTGTTCGCTTCATCGTTGTAGTAGCCGGCAAACAGACCGCACGGCGCGCCGTTATCGGTGCGCACGACGATTTCGCCCACCTCGCCCACTTTCGCGGGCGTGCCGTCCGGAAGCAGGATGTCCACGTTGTACAGCGGGCTGGGTTTGCCCATCGAGCCGGGTTTAATCGGCTCGCCGACGAAGTTGCCGACGGTCAGCGTGGTTTCGGTTTGACCGAAGCCCTCCATCAGCGGCACGCCGGTGCCTTTTAAGAACTGGTTAAACACTTCGGGGTTGAGCGCTTCGCCCGCCACCGTCGCGTATTTTACGGAAGTCAAATCGTACGCCTGCAAGTTTTCTTTGATAAAGAAGCGGTAAATCGTCGGCGGCGCACAGAAGGTTGTGATGTTATATTTGGAAAGCATCGGCAGCACGTCGGCGGCATCGAATTTCACAAAATCGTAGGTAAAGGTCGCCGCTTCGCACAGCCATTGCCCATACAGTTTGCCCCAAAGCGCCTTGCCCCAACCGGTGTCCGCCATCGTGAAGTGCAGCCCGTTCGGGTCGACGTTGTGCCAGTATTTCGCGGTGATGAAGTGACCAAGCGGATAGAGATGGTTATGCACCGCGATTTTCGGATAGCCGGTCGTGCCGGAGGTGAAGAACATAATCAGCGGGTCTTTGCCGCCGCAGGAATCTTCCGTCCGCTTAAAATCGGCGGAAAACGCCGGCATCTCGGCATCGAAATCGTGCCATCCCTCGCGGTGGCCGTTGGTCAGCACTTTCACGCGCAGGGTTTTGCTCGATTTCGCCGCCAAATCCACTTGCTCTGCCACCGCGCCGTCGCTGCTGCACACAATCGCGGACACGCCCGCCGCATCAAAGCGGTAGGTGAAATCGTGTTCGGTCAACAGGTCGGTTGCGGGAATGACCACCGCGCCGAGTTTGTGAAGCGCGAGCACCGAGAACCAGAACTGGTAGTTGCGGCGAAGCACCAGCATCACGCGGTCGCCTTTTTTAATGCCGAGCGAACGGAAATAGTTGGCGGTTCTCGCCGACTGCTCGCTCATATCTTTGAACGTAAACGTGCGGGCGGTTTTGTCCGCCGACACGTGGAGCATGGCGGTTTTTTGCGGGCATTTTTCAGCTAACGCATCCACCACGTCAAAGGCGAAGTTGAAGTGTTCCACGTCTTTGAACGCGATAGAGGTCAGCCGCCCGTTTTCCACTTTTTCGTCGATAAAGCGGGCGTACACCGGGTCTTTGAGATTGGCTTTTTCCACGTTGGTGACCGACGGCATCGTGACCGCTTTTTCGTATTGCCCCACGTCGTCGGAGTTGGGGCTCATCACGACGGCGTAAATCGCCGCGTCTTCCCCGTTCATCGCCACCAAATCGTGCGGCGTGGAACTGTCGTAGTAAATGCTGTCGCCCTCGTGGAGGATTTCGTGGTGTTCGCCGATTTGAATTTTGACCGTGCCTTTGACGACCACGTCAAACTCCTGCCCTTTGTGGACACACAGGTGCGCCGGCGCCATCAGCGCTTCGGCGGAATACGGGATTTCCACGTAAAACGGCTCGGCGATTTTGTGCTTGAACATCGGCGCTAAGTGGTGGTAGGTGTAGCCCTCCATACGGGTAAAGTGCAACCCGCCGCCTTTGCGAGTGACGGTGTAGTTCGTTAAAATCGGGCTGTTGCCCTCCATAATATCGGTGATTTCAATGCCGCAGACGTTCGCAAATTTATAGACGAACGTAAAGCCGAAGTCGGTCTCGCCCGCTTCGATTTGGCGATATTCTTCAACCGAAACGCCGGTGCGCTCCGCCATATCGTCCACGGCGATGCCCACGTCTTCGCGCACGGCGCGAATTCGCTCGGCCACCTCTTTCAGTTTTTCGGCAACAAACGTTTCTGCGGACACAAAAAAGACCCCCTTCACAAAAAATTTCAATAAAAAAATCCCGTCTCAAAGTTTCCTTTGAGACGGGATGAATTCCCGCGGTACCACTCAAATTGCGCCAAACGGCGCCACCTCACGGGGCTCTAACAAGCCCTTTGCCTTCACGCGGCAAGTACGGAAGCCGTCTACTGGCGGGAAAACCCGCGTTCGGGACTTCGGCTCGGAAGGGATCGTTAAAACGCGCTGTTATCGGCTCGCAGCGGCCGCCGACTCTCTGGAAACGCGGACGTTTTAACCGTCTTCGTCATCGCCTTTAATAGGTATTCAATTCACAACAGTCAAAGAATAGCACTTTCTTTTCTGTTTGTCAACCTATTTTAGGATTTTTTTCGGTTTTTGCGGACGTTCTCCCGCCAAAACTCCAAAAATTCGTTAAACGGAAGCGCTTTGCTGTAAAGATACCCCTGATAAATCTCGCAACCGAGTTCGCTCAGACGTTTTTTCTGTTCTTCCGTTTCCACGTATTCCGCGATAATCTGGAATTCCAGTTTATCCGCCAAACGGCACACCGCCTGCACGATATCGGCAGAACGCTCGTTGGAGAGCAGGTCTTTCACGAGGTTGCCGTCGAGTTTTACGTAGTTGAACTTGTTTTTCTGCATGGTGGTCATTGAACTGTGCCCCATACCGAAATCGTCCATAATCAAATCGACACCGATCTGTTTTAGGTCGTGCATCGAGGATTCCACAAACGGCATCGCGACCAGCGCATCTTGTTCGGTGACTTCGAGCGCGAGCGAGCAAGTGCCGAAATCGTGCGCGTCGATGCGGTTTTTGATTTTCTTGGCGAAATGCTCGTCTTCCAACTGCACCGGCAGAATGTTGACCGACAGTTTGAAGTTCTCGCATCCCTCGGCGGCGAGGGTTTCGAGATCCTCGCACGCGCGGTCGATAAGCCGCAAGGTCAGCTGATCGACAAAGCCGTCCTCTTTCGCCAAATGGATGGCCAGCGGCGGGTAAATGAAGCCGCAGGTGGGATGGTTAAAGCGGAACAAGCCCTCCGCGCCGATAATCTCGTCGTGGGAGTTGACTTGCGGCTGATAGTAAAGAGTAACCTCGTCGCGCTCAATCGCATCGTACATATCCGCGAGCAGACGTTTGGCGGCGCGGTTGACCTCTTTGTCACCTTTGAGGAGTTCCGGCACAACGCCGACTCGTTCCCCTTCTTTGACCGCTTCGGTCAACTCTTTCACACGGGATTGCAGGAGGTAATGGCGCGGTTTGCCGAGCAGGCGCACAAACGGGATGTACACAACGGTGCCGAGCGCCAGGTTAAACAGTTGCAGTAAAACGCCGCGCCACGAGCCGGTTGCCAAATAGCCGGAGAAGCCGATGGGCATCATCGCGGTCACTTCGGACGTAACCGGCGGAATCAGTCCCACCATCGTGAAGAACGTAGACGACACGAACAAGAGCAGCGGCACGCCGATAAACGGAATGAGCAAAATCGGGCTGAAAAACACCGGAACGGCAAACAGCGCCGGTTGCCCGAAGTTGAAGAGTGTCGGCGCGAACAACGTTCCGCTTTGGCGGCGGGTGTGCTGCTCGTTCGAGCCCACAATCAGCGCCAAAATCAGGCAGAGCGCGCTTCCGCATCCGCCCAATTCCACGAACACGTTAAAGAACGTGTTGGTAAATCCGCCGTCGCCGTACGCCACGTCCAACACGTTTACGCCGGAGGCGTTGATGTCAAACACGCGCTCGCGCACGTCCGCAAGCACTTCGTCGGCCGGGATGCCGACGTACCACAGCACGCCGGACAAAAAGACGTAAAGCAACGCGTTTCCGTAGGACGAGGTGGTGCCCTGCGGGAAGACGATGCCGATAAACGCTTTAACAAGCCACAAAAACGTGCCGTTGTCGCCGAATACGGCGGTCAGCGCGACGCGGATACCTGCCACACACGCCAAAAACAGACCGACGGCAAGCCACATCACGGTGGAACTGTGAAAGCGTTTGTCCCCCGTAATTTCCGATGGTGCGACGGTATAGCGGTCACTCCACCGAATGACGTAGTAAAGCCCTATGCAAATGAGCAGCGAAATGACCACCGCCGCCAAAGCATACAGTGGTTGGAACATCTCGGCGGTCAGCCCCTCGTTCCCCTGATAGAGAATGAGCATATAGGCGGTCATAACCGTCAGCAAGTAGACGCCGTAGCGTTCGTGGTCCATAACGTTGCGGAACGAAATGGCAATGGTAATCGCCAAAATCAGCGAAAAACTACCGAACGTGTAAGAATAGACCATATGGAACACGTCGTAAAGCGCCCCGCCCCACAGTGAGGTGATAAAGTCGGTATACGCGGCGACGGGAAAGTCGCACACGATTTTTGCAAGCGCGCCGATAATCAAAAACGGCGAAGCCAACGTCAGCGCGTTTTGAAGAATACGGGCCAGTCGGTTGTTATCCAACTTTTCCAGCAGTTTCATCCACATAAAAACGAAGTCCCCTTTCCACAAAAGGCGCACTTATTCCGCATCCGAAGCGGATTCTTCGGATGCAGACGCGTCGGGTTGGGCGGTGATTTCGTTGATGGTTTCAATGGGCGCGTTCAGCGTGTCGGGAATGGAACTGATGGCAAACGACGTTTCCACTTGTTGGTCTAATTGTTCGTCGTTCAGCGCCTGCTCCATAGCGTGCAACTTGTCGAGCGCTTTGCCGGTGCGTTTGTCCTCGTACATCATCTTGTCGATGCGGCGGAGGAACGCTTTCATATTGCGATAATCGTCCGGCTCGGTTTCGGCATAGCCAAGCGCCACGCGAATGGTGGGCACGTGGTCTTCGTTGTATTTATCCAGTTCGGATTTGAACTCGGCGATATGCTGCTCCATCTGTTCGGCGGACATACCGCGGACAAACGCCACGAATTCGTCGCCGCCGAGACGGAAGCAGGTGCCGTTTTTTCCGAAAGTCTTATACAGAATATCGCTCACCGTCACGATGATGGTGTCGCCCATCTCGTGGCCGTAGGTGTCGTTGGTGCGTTTCAAATCGTTGATGTCCGCAATCAAACCGTACATCCGGTCGCCGGGCGGGCGCGTGGTAATGTCGGTAAGATACAGCTCATAGGCGTTGCGGTTGCTGATACCGGTCAGCATATCTTTGTACGCCATTTCCTGCAACAGCATCGTTTCCACGTTGGTGCGGAATTGGCCGGAATAGGCATAGAGGAAATACGAGAATTGGGCAATTAAGAACAGCACCACGCCGATGGTGAAGAACAGACAACCGCACAAAGACGGATGCCCGATGATGACGAGGAACAAATCCACCAGCGCGCCGAGAACCACCAACACGGCGGTATCGTCAATCCACGGCGCCTCGTTTTCGGTGCTCTTCGAGCGATAGATGCCCACAACCACCGTTCCCATAGAGAATACCGTGAGCAGGAAGGTCACCGGAAGCATCGCGCGGCAGTCCACTAACCGCAGCAGCGAGAGCCCGATTTGCACCGCGGCGTTGGCAAAGTTCAACATAACGGCAAGGATTTGGAATTTGCGGTATTTTTCGTCCGTGCTACCGAAGAAGAGCGAAATAAACGGTATCGGCATCAGCAGCAGCGTGACGTAGGTCAGGAAATAGCGGCTGACCGGATTGCCGAGCACAAACGGCGCGTACGGCGTGCGTACCAGAAGAAATACCGCGAACAAGAGTGCGAATACGCCGATATTCCAAAACGTATTGGAGAGGGTTTGGTTGCCCTGCACCCGCAGGGTCATCAAAATTACCACAAGTCCCGCGAGCGCCACCACAACCGCGATGACGGTGAACGGGATGGACGAGGTGACGGCGCGGCTCAAAAACGTCTCTTTTTCCGCGAATTCCGGCGCGTCGATTTCATAAATCATCGACTTGGAGTTTTGGAATTCGTAGCGGATGATTAACTCTTTCCCCACCGCATCCTTCGGCAGTTGCAGATAGTGGGTGGTGATGCCGGTGACTTCGGCGAGCGCCGAATCCTCGGTGGGATAGGTGTAAATCGGTTGCCCGTCCAGATACACGTTCAAATCTTCGTATTTTGAACAAAGGCACAAGACGGAATCCTCCGACTCCACGCGGTCATCCAACACGCGGGACAGCGTGGCGATACCGCCGCCGTATTTCATCGTCTGCGGCAGAGTGACTTGGGCGCTGTTGCCCTCGGAATCCACAAGCAGCCATCCTTTGTTCCATTTGGTATGCTCTTTGGACACGGGGTTTTGCACGTTAACAGCATCCACAAACGTAATCAGCAGGAAAATCAGCAACGCGACCACAAGGGTCACAATCAGCAGTTTTTGCCCGCTTTTTTTAAGATAGAAAGAGTTTAACACCGCAAACACCCCTTACGATAAATCTTTGTGTAGCCAAAAATTTAATAACCCTATTTTATCCATATATTTTACAGCTGTTTTCGTGAAATGTCAACAAAAACATTCCAAAAGTGTAAAGAAATTCAGTAAAAAAGCCCGAACAATTTTGTTCGGGCTTGAAAATTTATGGTCAGCGGCGGATGATTTTGAAAATATCCGAAAACGCGATGACAATTGAGAGCAGGATGAGCAGAACGAAACCGATGGTGTGTACAATGGCTTCGTACTTTTGCGGAACGGGTTTGCGGGCGACCAATTCGATGAGCAAAAAGAGCAATCGTCCGCCGTCGAGTGCGGGAAGCGGGAGTAGGTTAAACAGTCCTACGTTGACCGAGATGAGGATTACCAACACGAAAAACGCGTACAGTCCCTGCGTGCTGTCGTTTTGTACAACGTCCGTCACGGCGGTATCCACCGCA
This sequence comes from Clostridia bacterium, assembly GCA_024404755.1. Lineage (GTDB taxonomy): Bacteria > Bacillota > Clostridia > Oscillospirales > Acutalibacteraceae > RGIG426. The sequence continues at coordinate 22,796 of JAKSPN010000003.1, forward strand.
TCGGCGATAATCTCGGTGGTTCCCACCGGACCGGAGAGTTCGTTTAAGCCGTACTCCCCTCGGATAATACTGCCGAGACTGCGCCACACGAGCACGGTGTAGCTGTATTCCGCTTTGACCGCTTGAGACAGCGTGGTCAGCACCGTACGCTTGATGGGTTTGACCGCGAAATCATACGAGAGATAGCGGGTGCCGTCCTCGGCTTCCACCAAGCGGAACTGCACGTTTTCGAGCGCGACTTTTTCTTGTTTGTCGCCGTTCGGACGGCGCACGACGAAGTCGAATTTGCCGTCTTCGTCGCTTTGGAGAATCATCACAAGGTCGATGTCGGTGGCGATGCGCTTGCCGTCCACCCGCAGAACCGTGTCGCCGACACGCAGACCGCTTTTATAGGCGGGCGACGTTTCGTCGATAGCGGATAAGGTCACCGACGAAAACGAGGGCTTTTCCTCCCCCGATTGTGCGGGAAGGCAACAGCCGAGGGCAACGAGCAACAACAAAAACGCCATCACGAAGTTCATCGTAGCGCCCGCGACAACCACCAAAATCCGCTTCCAACACGGTTTGTTGGAAAACGCGTCGGGGTCGTCGGAATCTTCGTCTTCCCCCTCCATGGCGCAGTAGCCGCCGATGGGAAACCAGCGGAGAGAATACATCGTCTCTCCTTTTTGTTTTTGGACGATTTTCGGGCCCATACCGACGGAAAATTCGTTGACCCGCACCCCCGTCCATTTGGCGACGGCGAAGTGCCCCGCTTCGTGGACGACGATAATCACGCCGAACACCAAAATGGCGACGAGAATTTCCAAAATAAATACCAATGCGTGTACCAAAATCTAACCTCACTTGTAAAGATTATGCGTTTTCGAGTACCCGTTGCCGCGCTTCGCGGTCGGCGGCTAAAATCGCCTCCACGCTGTCGGCACTTCCCCAGTTACGGTCGAGCGTAGCCGCCACCAGACGGGAAATATCGCAAAAACCGATTTTGTCCTGCAAAAAGAGCGCGACCGCCTGCTCGTTCGCGCCGTTGACCGCCGCGGGAGCCGCACCGCCGAGCGTAATCGCGCGGCGGCAGACGTTCATCAGCGGGAACGTGTCGTAGTCCGGCTCAAAGAAGGTCAGCTTGCCGAATTCGGTCAGCGACAGTTGCTTGACCGGCGACGGAAAACGGTCGGGATAGGTCAGCGCGTACTGAATCGGAATGCGCATATCCGGCACGCCGCATTGCGCGAGTACCGAGTTGTCGGCGAATTCAATCAGCGAATGCACCACGCTTTCGCGGTGGACGACGATGTCGATTTTGTCCGCCGGCATATCAAAAAGCCAGCGCGCTTCGATGAGTTCGAGCCCCTTGTTCATCATCGTGGCGGAATCTATGGTAATTTTTGCGCCCATCGACCAGTTCGGGTGTTTGAGCGCGTCTTCTTTTTTCATCGTTTCGAGTTCCGCGGTCGTTTTGCCGAAAAACGGGCCGCCGGAAGCGGTTAAGATAAGCCGCGAAGCGCCGCCGTTTGCGGGTTTTCCCTGCAAACATTGGAAAATCGCGGAATGTTCGCTGTCAACGGGAAGCAGTTTAACGCCTTTTTCCGCCACCGCTTTGGTGACGAGTTCGCCGCCCGCGACCAGCGTTTCTTTGTTGGCGAGCGCCACGTCGTGCCCCGCCTCGATCGCGGCGAGGGTCGGCTGTAATCCCGCGACACCGGTCACGGAGTTTAACACCGTGTCGGCCTCGGGAGTTGCGGCGAGTTCACACACGCCGGAAAGACCGGACAGCACGCGAATGTCGGTATCCGCCAGCCGTACGCGCAAATCTTTTGCCGCCGCTTCGTCCATCATCGCAACGGCTTGCGGATGAAACTTGCGGCACAGCGGCTCGAACGGCTCAACACGGCTTCCCGCCGCCATTGCAGAGACGCGAATATGCAATTTTTCCGCTACGTCCAGCGCCTGCGTTCCGATCGAACCGGTCGCGCCGAGCAGTACGAGATTTTCCGTCAACAGAAGTCTCCCCTTTTAGTGTATCAAAATAGGCGGGTGGTTATGAGTTAATGGTGTAAATAATCGGCCATTGCGAAAGCGACAGCACCACGAGCGGCGCAGTCAGAAGCAAACTGTCAAAGCGGTCCATCACACCGCCGTGACCGGGCATCAGGTTGCCGAAATCTTTAATGCCGGCGTGGCGTTTGATGAGCGATGCCAAAAGGTCGCCGAACACGGACAGCGCCGCACCGAGCAGCGTGACCGCCGCCATCGCGTAATAATTGACAATGACTTCCGGATAAATCCACGTTTCATAGACGTACGCCACCGCAAGGCAGATAATCACCGACGTAAACAGTCCGCCGATTAAACCCTCTACCGTTTTCTTCGGGCTGATTTCCGGGCAAAGTTTGGTTTTGCCGCACAACACGCCGGTGAAATACGCGCCGGTGTCGCTCATCCACGGAATGAGTAACATCCACACGACGGCAAAGAGGCCGAATTCGGAATCGGCGCGCAAAAACGCAATCGACGAGAGCGCTTTGGACGACAACAACGTGACCGCCGCCGCATACAGCGTAGCGGTAGCAGGCTGGTCTTTGTGCTGCGTAACCTGTGCGACAACAAGCAACGCACCGAAGCCGTAAGCTACCCACAAAAGTGCCTCTTGCGGCAGATAGCGCCAAAACGGCGCACCGGCGGCAAACACCATACACACCGCGCAAACGAGTTTGGACGGCGCGAGTTTGGTGGCGATAAGCAGTTCGTACACGGCAATAACGCACAAAGCCGCCACGCCGATTTCCACAATCAGCGTAAACGGCTGAACGAGAACGGCAATCAGAAGCGCCGCGCCGACAAGTCCGCTGATAACGCGAGTCTTCATTTATACCCCTCCAAACCGCCGGTTTCGTCCGGCATATTTCATGAGTGCTTTATCCATATCTTCTTCGGTAAAATCGGGCCACAACACGTCCATAAACACGTATTCCGCATACGCCGCCTGCCAAATGAGGAAATTGGAAAGCCGATACTCCCCACTCGGCCGCAAAATGAGGTCAACGGGCGGTTGGTCTTCGGTATACAGGCGCGACGAAATCGCCGCGGCGGTAATCTCGTCCGGCGACAGGTTGCCCTCTTTCACTTCGGCGGCAAGCGCTTTCGCCGCGTGGACAATCTCATCCTGACCGCCGTAGTTGATGGCAATGTTGAGAATCATGCCTGTGCGGTCGGCGGTCGAAGCCTCCGCTTCCGCCATCAAGTCCTGAATGTCCTCGGAAAGCGGTGTGCGGTCGCCGATAAAGCGGGTGCGAATATTTTCGTTCTTAAAATCGAGCAGCGATTCTTTGAGGTGCGAGCGCAACAAATCCATAATCGCGTTGACCTCGGCTTCGGGGCGCCGCCAGTTCTCGGTAGAGAACGCGTAAACGGTGACGATTTTGATACCGCGCGCCTCGCAATGCTTCACGATTTTGCGGAACGTCTTGGCGCCGGCGCGATGACCGAATTGCCGCGGAAGTCCGCGTTTTTTCGCCCAGCGGCCGTTGCCGTCCATAATAATCCCGATATTTGCGGGCAACTCCTCCGCCCGAAGATCGAACGAAGGAGTTTTACTCTTTCCGGTACTCACAGTTCCAGAATATCCTTTTCTTTGGCTTTCGCCATCTCGTCGATTTGTTTGCAGAAATCGTCGGTGATGGTCTGCACTTTCTTTTCACCGTTGGCTTGGTCGTCCTCGGTGATTTCGGCGTTCTTTTTCATCGTTTTGAGCGACTCAATCGCATCGCGGCGAATGGAGCGCACCGCCACTTTCGCTTCCTCGGCGTATTTCGAGATGTTTTTGCACAGCTCTTTACGGTGTTCCTCGGTCAGCGGCGGGAAATTGAGGCGGATAATCGTGCCGTCGTTTTGCGGGTTGATACCGATGTCCGACGTGAGAATGGCGCGCTCAATGTCTTTGAGCGCCGTTTTGTCGTACGGCGCGATTTTGAGCAGGCGCGGTTCGGGCGAAGACACGTTGGCGAGCTGGGTCACCGGCGTGGGCACGCCGTAGTAGTCCACCATCACGCGGTTGAGAACCGACGCGGAAGCGCGACCGGCGCGGATGCCGGCGTATTGCTCATTGAGAGCGTTGATGGTTTTGTTCATTTTGGATTCGGTTTTGTCGAAAACTTGTTGCATAGTAAAATCCTCCTTAAAAAATTCGGGTTTTGTAACAGATTTATTTCACGAGCGTACCGATGGATTCGTCACCGACAATCGCGCGCACGATGTTCTGCGGGTCGTCGAGGTTGAATACGAGCAGCGGGACTTTGTTGTCGCGGCAAAGCGTGGCGGCGGTGCCGTCCATCACCGTGAGGTCTTGGCTGAGCGCCTGCGAGAACGACAGCGTGTTGAACTTTTTGGCGTTCGGGTTGGTCTTCGGGTCGGAATCGTACACGCCGTCCACCATGCTCGCTTTGAACAGAATGTCCGCGTCGATTTCCGCCGCACGAAGCGCCGCCGCCGTGTCGGTCGAGAAGAACGGGTTGCCGGTGCCGCCGGAGAAGACGACTACGCGGCCTTTTTCGAGGTGGCGCACCGCTTTGTTGCGGATATACGGCTCGCAGATTTGGTTGGCCTGCACCGCCGACTGCACGCGCACGTCGCAGCCGAGCTGTTCGAGCGCATCGCAAAGACCGAGTCCGTTGATAATCGTGGCGAGCATACCCATATGGTCGGCGCGGGTACGGTCCATTTTGCCGCTTTGACGGCCGCGCCAGAAGTTGCCGCCGCCGACGACAATACCAACCTGCACGCCGGCATCCACACACTCTTTAATCGGGGCGCAGAATTTCAGCACGGTGTCGAAATCGAGTCCCATTCCCTTTTCGCCTGCAAGCGCCTCGCCGCTTAATTTCAGCAAGACGCGTTTATACTTCGGTGTCATACACATCTCTCCTTTGGTTTTATCCTTGCTATTGTACAATAAACAACGGGAATTGTAAAGATTTTCCGACAAAAATTCTATTAAATTTTTGTATCTTGACATTTGAAATGCGGTGTGGTAAACTATTTGTTTGTAAACACGATGAAGAAGAGAGTACGTTCGTTACGTCCCCCGAAAGAGAGAATCGTCACCGGCTGAAAGCGATTTGAGGGAACGCGAGCCGAAGTTCACTTTGGAGTGGCGCGGCAGAAGCCCGATTACGGGTGTGTAGGTCGCGACGGCAACGCCGTTATCGGGTTACGAGTGTTTGCGCCTTTGCGCAAAAACCGGGGTGGTACCGCGGAGTTTCGACCTTCGTCCCCTTTTTGAGGGGTCGAGGGCTTTTTTTATGCCCGAACAGTCAGTTTAACATTCCCAAAACGGAAAGGACGATAGTATGAAAGAGAAACTGGAAGCCCTGCGCTCGGAAGCGATGAACGACATTGCCGCCGTGCAGGACGAACAAACGCTGGATGCTTGGCGTGTCAAGTATCTCGGCAAAAAAGGTGCGCTGACCGAAATTCTGCGCGGTATGGGTGCGCTTCCCGCCGAGGAACGCCCGAAAATGGGTCAACTCGTCAACGAGGTGCGCGCCGCGTTCGAGCAGGCGTTTGCGGAGAAATCCGACAATATGAAAAACGCCGCCAAAAACGCCCGCCTCGCCGCCGAAACGGTGGACGTGACCATGCCCGGCAAAACGAACAAAGGCGGCTCGCTTCACCCGCTGAACCAAACCCTCGCGGATATGATTGACATCTTCCAGTCGATGGGTTTTGACGTGGTGGACGGTCCGGAAATCGAAACCGACCACTACAACTTCGAGGCGCTGAACGTCCCCGCCGACCACCCGGCGCGCGATATGCAGGATACGTTCTATCTTGCGGACAACCTCCTGCTTCGCACCCAGACTTCCGCGGCGCAAATCCGCACGATGGAGACCCGCAAGCCCCCCATTCGCATTATTTGCCCCGGTCGCGTGTATCGCGCGGACGAAGTGGATGCGACCCACTCGCCGGTGTTCCACCAAGTCGAGGGTTTGGTCGTCGATAAAGGGATTACGATGTGCGACCTCAAAGGCGTTTTGGAACAGTTCGCCCACGAGATTTACGGCAAAGACACGAAAGTGCGCTTCCGCCCGTCCTTCTTCCCCTTCACCGAGCCGAGCGTCGAAGTGGACGTGTCCTGTCCCGAATGCGGCGGCAAGGGTTGCCGCGTGTGCAAAGGCGAAGGTTGGATTGAAATCCTCGGCGCCGGTATGGTGCATCCCCGCGTGCTCTCCGGCTGCGGTATCGATCCGGAAGAATATTCCGGCTTCGCGTTCGGTATCGGTTTGGACCGCCTGACCACCACCCGCTACAAAATCAGCGACATTCGTCTTTTGTTTGAAAACGACCTGCGCTTTTTACAACAATTTGAAGGAGGGAACGTGAAATGAAAATCTCGTTAAGTTGGCTCAAACGTTACGTAGACATCGACGTTCCCGTGGAAACCCTGTGCGACAAAATGGTGATGAGCGGCTTCGAAATCGAGGGTATCGAAGACCTCTCCGCTACGATGAGCAACGTCGTGGCCGCCAAAATCGTGAAACTCGAAAAACACCCCGATGCCGATAAATTGCAGATTTGCCAAATGGACGTGGGCGGCGACGAACTCGTCCAAATCGTCACCGGCGCGCAAAACGTGTTTGAGGGCGCGATTGTCCCTGCCGCTTTGCACGATTCTCACCTGCCGAACGGCGTGCACATCAAAAAAGGCAAACTGCGCGGCGTGGAATCGAACGGTATGCTCTGCTCCGGCGAGGAACTGTGCCTCAAAGAGGGCGATTATCCCGGCGCGGAAGTGTACGGCATCCTCATTCTCAAAGACGACGTGAAAGTCGGTACGGATATGCGCGACGTGCTGCACCTCAACGACGTGGTGGTGGATTTCAAAATCACCGCCAACCGCCCCGACTGCCAGAGCGTTCTCGGCGTGGCCCGCGAGATTGCGGTGGCGCTCAAAACCGAGTTCCGCAAACCGGAAATCGCCTACACGACCGTCGGCGGCGACATTGCCGATTACATCAAAGTCACCGTGGACGAGCCGGACATCTGCCCGCGCTATATGGGCCGTGTGGTGAAAAATCTGCGCATCGGGCCGTCCCCCGACTGGATGGTCGATTGCCTGCGCGCCGCCGGTATGCGCTCGATTAACAACATTGTGGATATCACCAACTTCGTGATGCTCGAAACCGGTCAACCGATGCACGCGTTCGACCTGCGCGACGTGAAAAAGAACGAAATCATCGTCCGCCGCGCCAAAAACGGCGAAGAAATCGTCACGCTGGATGACAAGGCACACACCTTGACAGACAATATGCTCGTCATTGCCGACGGCGAAGCCCCCTCCTGCCTTGCGGGTATTATGGGCTCGGCCGGAAGCGGCATTAAAGACGATACTACCGAACTGTTCTTCGAGGCGGCGAAGTTCCGCCGCGACAGCGTGCGCAAGACCGCGCGCGCCCTCGGTATGCGCACCGAATCCTCCGCCCGCTTCGAGCACGGTGTGGATGCCGGCTCGATTCCCTACGTCCTTGACCGCGCCCTTTCGCTGATTGCGGAACTCGATTGCGGCGATATTGTGGACGGAACGATTGACAAGGTAAACGGCTTTACAGAGCAACGCGTCATCAAAACCACCGCTTCGGACATCTGCGCCCTGCTCGGCGTGGAAATTCCGGTCGAAAAGATGGTGGAAATCCTCAATCGCCTCGAAATCGAGACGGTGGCGGACGGTGATGCGCTCACTTGCACCGTGCCGAGTTTCCGCGACGACGTGGAAGGTCGCGCCGACCTCGCCGAAGAGGTGATGCGCGTGTACGGCTACAACCACATTGTCGGCACGCCGATGCGCGGCGCGGTGGTGCGCGGACAACTGCTCCCCGAACGCCGCAAGGGCGACGCGCTCAAACGCCGTCTGTGCGAGCAAGGGCTTTCGGAAATCGCGACCTACTCGTTTATCAGTTCCAAAGCGCTCGATACCCTCGGCCTCCCCGCCGACGACGAGCGTCGCAACGAAGTTCACCTGCTCAACCCCCTCGGCGAGGAATATTCGACCATGCGCACCCAACTGACGACTTCGATGCTGACGGTGCTTTCCACCAACTTCAACCGCAAAATCCCCGCGGCGCGGTTCTTTGAACTGTCCAAACGGTTTGTGCCGAAAGCGTTGCCGCTGACCGAACAGCCGGACGAACTGCCGCTGCTCTCGATTGGTCTTTACGGCGAGGGCGAAGATTTCTTCACGCTGAAAGGCGTGGTGGAGAGCGTGTTCGACCTGTTCTCCGCAAAACCCGCTTACGAGCGTGCCGCCGAGCCGTTCCTCCACCCCGGCCGTCAGGCGAAAGCGGTGCTTAACGGTGAAACGGTGGCGACCTTCGGCGAACTGCACCCCGACACGGCGGAGCAGTACGGCTTTGATACCCGCGTGTACGTGGCGGAAATCAAGATGGAAGCCCTTTACGCCGCGAAACAATCGGTGATTCTGTATAAGCCGCTTCCCCGTCATCCGGCGGTGGAACGCGACTTGGCGCTTCTCTGCGATGCCGATTTGCCGGTCGCGACGATCGAAGACGCCATCCGCAAAGGCGGCGGGAAACTGCTCGAAAGCGTGGCGCTGTTCGACGTGTATCAGGGCAAACAAATCGAGGACGGTAAGAAGAGCGTGGCGTACAACTTGATGTTCCGCAAAGCGGACGGCACGCTGACCGACGCCGATTTGGAGCCGGTGCTCGACAAGATTTTCCGCCTGCTGGAAAAAATCGGGTGCACTCTGAGGGCATAAATTTGCAAATTTCTCTTGCACTTTCGATTTTTTTGCGGTATAATAGGGCTGTAACAACGACGGGAGGTTAGAATTATGTTAGACAGAACCCAAACCTTTTCTTTGCACGACGACAAAGAACACGAGATGAAAGAAGTCCTCACCACGGTGTACGATGCGCTGCGCGAGAAGGGCTATAACCCCATTAACCAGATCGTCGGCTATATCCTTTCGGAAGATCCGACCTACATCACCACCCACAACAATGCCCGCAACCTCGTCCGCAAAATCGACCGCGACGAACTGTTGCGCATTTTGGTGAAATCCTATCTCAACAACTAAACCGTCGAAAAAAGCCCGCAACCAACCGGTTGCGGGCTTTTCTTATGCTCAAATTTCGGCTTTTTCCAGTCGCAACGCCACCACGGTCACGTCGTCCGACCGACCGCCGGGTTGCAGTTTGCGGGCGGCTACGGCGATTTCCTCCGCGAGCGATTGCAACGACGTTTTGGCGGGCTCAAATCGCTTTAACGCCTGCTCTACCCACCCGATACCGCCGGCATATACCCCGTCGGAAACAAGCAACACCACGTCGCCCGCGGTGAGCGTGTCCTGCTGTTTTTCAAACCGAATGTCCCGCAAAATTCCGACGGGAAGCGACGAGCGTTCAAGCCGCGATACCCGTCCGTGACTGAGGAGCAACGACGTGGCGGCACCGGCTTTGAGCGAGCGCATTTTGCCGGAAAACAAGTCCACCGACAACACGTCGAGCGTGGACAAACTCTCGTCCCCCGACTTGACCATCAGCGCGGAGTTGACCATCCGCAGCACGCTGTCTTCGCCGAAGCCCGCTTTGAGCAACCGCGCGCAAAGACCCGCCGCCATCGCGCCGTCTACCGCGGCGCGCCCGCCGCTGCCCATCCCGTCGGCGAGTACCGCGCAAAACCGCCCGCCGCCGTCCTTAAACACCTCGTACGCATCGCCGCAAAGCCGTTCGCCGCCGGCACACAGTTGCGCCGCGCCCACCTGCACGCGATAGCGCGCCTGCTCGGTGAGAGTAATTTTGGCGAGCGCCCCCATTCGGTTGACCGTCGGCGGCGCAAACTCCCGTCCGCAGGCATCGCCGATGCGGGACAACCACTCTTTTCGGCGGAGTTTCGCCGCCATATCCACCGCCACGATATCCACCTGCATCCGGTTGCCTTTGCCGACGGTACACACCGTTTCGTGCACGTCCATATTGTATTCCTCGCACACCGCCCGCACCCGTGCGGCGGCATCGGTATCCACCTGCTCGGCGCTTTTGAAATCGTGGGAAAATTCGCCGAGCAACTCCGCCATCCCGGAAAACTGGTCGGTGACAACGGCACGGATTTCCGACAGCCGCCGAAACGCGCCCTCGCGCAGACAATGGTCGCCGTAGCCGCGGTTGACTTCGTACGCCACCTCGTCCAGACGGTTACAGCGGTGTTTGAGAATGCCCTCAAAATCGCGGCGTGTCACCTTCCCCTGCTCGCGCAAAAGCGGCGTTAGGTGGTTAAAGGTATCCATAGTGTCGTTGAGGTCTTTTTCCCAGCAGTTGAGCCGCAACGCGCACGAATGGCACACGTTGTCTGACACCGTGTAATACACGCTTCCTAGGTCCGGCTCGCTCACCCCCGCCAACTTCTTCGATACAAGGTCCACGGTGCCCGCCACCTCCTCCATCGCTTTGGAAGCGACGTTCAGCCGCAACACGACCGAACGGCGCAACCCTTCGACGGCGGGTTTTTCGCCGGCGTTGTTGAAAAAGCCGTGCAAAATCCGTTCGGCTTTTTGGGGGATTGCCAAAAAGAAAATCGCCGCCGCTATCGTTTCGTATAACCCCGAAAGCACCGTGATTCCCTCGCCCGAGCCGACGGAAACCACCATAAACGCCACAAAAAACGTGCCGGCGCAGGCGAGTTTGCCGAAGCGGGAAAACATCCCCGCAAGCAGTCCGCCGAGCGCGAACGCCATCGACAGATACAAGCGGTCGGGCAGCGCAAACGCCGCCGCCATACCGAACGCGATACCGGCGATACTGCCGCCGTTTTCCTTGCCCGCGTGGGCACAGAGCAATAACAGTACAATCGCTACGATACGTCCGGGCGAAATGCCGACGAGTTCCATCGGAAACAACGCCATCAGCATCACCGACAACAGCACGACAACCGCCGCTTGCTCCGAAAGGGTCGCCGCCCGTTCGCGAGTGGACCACAAGACGGAGAGTCCGGTTTGTACGAAAAAGGTGAACCCCGCCGCAAGCAGACTTTCACAGAGGAAAATCAGCACGCGGTAGGCGGTCAGCCCTGCCGCGGATTCGATGGCAAGCCCCGTGCCGAGGGTGGCGACAAACGCCAAAAACGGGGCGATTTTCCCCTCGCTTTTTAAGCGAAACCCGCCGAGCAGCCACCGCAGTCCCCCTGCCGCCGCCACCGCGCAAAGATAGCGCAGCGCATCCACCGACGACAGCCCGAACAGATACCCGACGGCGCAACACAGATACACAAGCACCGCGCCGCTTCCGGAAAACGCCGCCGCAACCCCGACGGCGAACGGCGCCAAATCGCCGTAGACTACGCTGTTGGCGCAAACGAGGCCGAGGAGCGCGCCGCTGACCAAAATGCCGGTTTTGCGCCACGTTCCCTCCCGCGTTTCCCGTTCCGCCGTGTTGGTTACGACCTCTGCCGTTTTTTCTTTCAACGTCCTCACCTTCCGTTCTTTTCTCCCTTAAAGTATAGCGGCTTGTCCGCGTTTTTTCGGTCGAAATCGCGGCGCGAGAGAGCGACTTTTTTCGGTTTTTCGGGCGGAAGAAAGAATATTTTGAAAAAAGCGGAAAAATCGTCAAAAAAAGGTTTCTTTTTTTGTAGTTTTGTCTTATAATAGAGTGTGGAAAATGGAAAACTGATGAAACAAGAGGTGGACAAACTTGGATTTCAAATTTCAAGATGCCAAACATATTCACTTTGTCGGTATCGGCGGAAGCGGGATGAGCCCGCTGGCCGAGATTCTTTACGGTAAGGGATATACCATCACCGGCTCCGACCGCAGCGAATCGGACAACGTCGATCGCCTGCGCCGGCTCGGCATTGAGGTGAAAATCCCCCAAACGGCGGAAAACGTCGAGGGCGCGGATTTGATTGTCTATACCGCCGCGGTCCACGCGGACAACCCCGAGATGATTGCCGCTAATGAAAAACAAATCCCGATTTTGGAGCGCGCGAAACTCCTCGGTCAGTTGACCGCTACCTATCCGCAAACGATTGCCGTTGCGGGAACTCACGGCAAAACCACCACGACCTCGATGCTGTCGCAGGTGTTTTTGGAGGCGGACACCGACCCTGCCCTCTTCATCGGCGGGCGGTTGCCGCTGATTGACGCGTTCGGCAAATCCGGCGCCGGCGACGTGATGGTGTGCGAGGCGTGCGAGTTTATGGACCACTACCTCGAAATGACCCCCGAAACCGCGATTATTTTGAACGTGGATGCCGACCACCTCGACTATTTCGGCACGCTCGAAAACGTCATCAAATCGTTCCACACGTTCGCTTCCAAAGCGACCGGCTATATCATCTATAACAAGTCCGATGCGAACTCCTGCAAAGCCGTGGAAGGGCTTAAGAACGCGCCGCTTATTTCCTACGGTCTCACCGACGACTGCGACTGGACGGCGAAAAACGTCCGTATCCACGATGGCTCTTACGCCACCTTTGAAGCGTGGCACAACGGCGCGTTCTTCGCGGATATCGAACTCGGTGTGCCGGGTATGCACAACGTGCAAAACGCGCTGGCGGTGCTCGCCGCCGCGTATGCGCACGGGCTTTCCGCCGTGCAGATTGCCACCGGCATCAAGCATTTCCAGGGCGCGGGTCGCCGCTTCGAATTCCTCGGCACGTTCGGCGGCATCACGATTGCGGACGATTACGCCCACCACCCCACCGAAATCACCGCCACGCTGACGACGGCGAAAGCGATGCCGTATAACCGCGTGATTGCGATTTTCCAGCCGTTTACTTTCTCTCGCACCGCGCGCCACCTCGACGATTTCGCCAAGGCGCTCTCGATTGCGGATATCGCCATCGTCAGCGATATTCTCGGCTCGCGTGAGACGAACGAGTGGAACATCCACTCGGAGCAAATTACAGCGAAAATGGAAAACGGCGTGTATCTCGCCGACTTCCCCGCTGTGGCCAACTACGTGTTGGAAGAAGCGAAAGAGGGCGACCTCGTAATCACGATGGGCGGCGGCGACGTATACAAATGCGCGCGGCTTATCGCCAAAATGCTCGCCGGCTGATAGTTTGACATAAAAAAGACTGACCGATTGTATCGGTCAGTCTTTTTTCGTTATAGATTGGTTTATTTCTCTTTTTTATAGCGCTTTCGCAGAAGTATCACGCAAACGAGAAGCAGAATCGGGAATGCAACACCCGATACTACGCCGATTTGCAGGTTGTTGTTGGCGGCTTGGGACACCGTTCCGACAAGCGCCGGTCCGACCGAACCGCCGAGGTCGCCCGCGAGCGCCAAAAACGCGAACAGCGCGGTGCCGCCTTTCGGCAAAATGCCCGCCGACAAACTAATCGAGCCGGGCCACAGGATGCCGACCGCAAAGCCGCACACCGTGCATCCGAGAAGCCCGAAAAGCGGCAACTGTGCAAGCCCCGCCACCAGATAACACGCGACCGCCAACACACCGGACACGGTCATATAGGTGACGAGGTTGATTTTTTCGCTGAATTTGCTAAACAGCACGCGGCTTAATCCCATACACACCGCAAACCCGCACGGTCCGATTAAATCGCCGGCGGATTTTGAGACGTGGAGCGCCGATTCCGCAAAGGTGGATGCCCATTGGGACATGGAGATTTCCGATGCGCCCGCGCCCACCATCAACAGCAAAAACAGCCAAAAGACCTTGGTTTTGAGCAGGTCTTTCGTGGTCATACTCTCCCCTTCGTCCGTAAGCGGTTCAATAGGGCACGTGGCGAAGTTATAGATGTTGTAAATCGGGATAATCGACCACAAAAGCGCTAAAATCCGCCAGTTTTCGATGCCGAAACAGCGGAAAAACAGCGTGGAAAACAGCACCACCGCCGCGAAACCCCAACAGTAAAACGAGTGGAGCAAACTCATATGCCCCTCTTTGTTCTCGAACGGACACGCCTCGATGATGGGACTGCTTAACACCTCGATAAGTCCGCTTCCGATAGCGTACACAATGACACAAAGAAGCGTGCCGATAAAAGCGTTCGGCAGTACGTCCGGCAAAAAGGTCAGCCCGATGATACCGAGCGCCGAGGTGACCTGCGCCGTTACCACACAGGGGCGGTAGCCGATTTTGTCCACTACTTTGGCGCACAGATAGTCCACCACGAGTTGCGCAAAAAAGAACACGGCGGAAATCAGCGCGATTTGGGTCAGCGAAAAGCGGTAGGCGGCTTGGAACGTAACGTAAAGCAACGGCAAAAAGTTCGCCGAAATCGCTTGGGTGACTGAGCCGAGATAGCCGGCAAGCAGCGTTTTTCCGTAGTGTTTATGTTCCATAGACATTCCTCATTTCCAACGAAAACGCGGGAATCAGTCCTCTTTCAGCCACGCTTTGACGGCTTTGAACGCCGCGTCCTCCCCCTCGTCCGCGAGCAATTTTAAGAAATGCTCGATTTGGTCGGAGGTTTCGGGATGGATAAAACGGGTCGCCTTGCCGGGCAGAAAATACTCGTAGGCGGAAGAATCCGTATAGTCCTTGCCTTTGTAAATCTTGCTCGCCGCCACGCGGTCACAGAACATCTCAACGACGTAGCGTTTCGGCATCGGCACCGGCCCCATGGTGCGTGTTTTCGGGTTGTAATCCGTCCAGTACTCGAAGTGGTGGCGGTTGCGGCCCTTGTGGTGAAGCCACGCGCGCGAGAAACCAAACAAACGCCGTTCCTCTTCGTTGGGGCTGCGCGTGCCGAGATAGTATTTTGCGCCGGGAATAAACTCCGTCGGCGTGTATTTGGATAAATCGTGGAACAGTCCCTGCCACCCGATGCCCGCTTTGAAGCAGTTGCGGATGACGGCGTGACGGTGACGGGTTATGGTGCGAAAATGTTTAATCGGATGTGCCACAGACGTGCCTCCCCTCGGCGTTAGTGCCGCGCGAAATAGGTATAGAATTTGGAACCTTCGTAGTTTTGTGCGGTGAAGTTTTTGATGCTGCTCGCGCTTTTTTTGTCGCTGCCGAGCGACTTAAACGTGTCGTTATAGGTCAGCATTTCTCCGGCATCCACGCTCTTTACGATGCCGCGGGACATTTCGACCATCGGGGTGACAGAGCCCAAAACAAGAAACACTGTCAACAACACACAAAGCAGGCGGTCAACCGATTTTTTCGGGCTGTCCCATTTTTCGAACAAAAAGCGGATGACGTACATACAAAACACGACGAGTGCCGGAATGGTGGCGCGCATACAGAAGTCCGCCGCCGCGCCCGTGAAAATCATCGGGAAGATGCAAAGCATCAAACAACACGCCCAAAACGGCAGGTCTTTGCGGTTGTGCCACCAAATCATCAGCGCAATCAGCAAAAATTCCAAAATCAAAAACGAGATAAACAGGATCAGCCGTTTGGGAGAAATACCGGCGTGCGCCAAACCGTCTTTGTTGAAAATCAGCCGCGGCACGAAGCGCAACAGTTTGCTGCCGCTTTTGATGGTGGCGGCGGAGTTGCCGGTAAAATAGGCAAAGCAGACGGGAAAAATTCCCAAAACCGCCAAAATGTTCGGTAGCGAAAGCAACGACCGTACCGCAAAACGCGGGTATTTGCGGGCGCGGATAACAAACGTAACACCGAGTACCAATGCCAGCACCAAGAAGCCGTAAAACGGAATCGGACCGCAAAACAGCGACATCATACCGATAAATACGAAGTTTGCCGGCGTTTGCTCGCGGAACAGCGTCAGCGTGGCGAGCCACGTCACCACCGCTTGGTTAAACACCCAAAACAGTTGGGTCGTAAACGAACTGAACTGTAACAAATGCCCTGTCGGGAAGTTGATTTTCTTTGCCCACCATTCGATGTGGATGTTTTCTTCTACCAAACGGGCAAACGCGCCGTCGGCACCTGCCGCCAGCCAGCCCACAACGTCCATACCGCTGAAAAAGATGAAAATCAGCGTGGCGAGCACGACTTTTTTGCCGCCGGTGGCTTTGACGTTGAAAAACAACATCAGCATAACGAGAAAAATGCCGATGGCCGTCCACAGATACAAGGCGGTGTTGCTGAGACCCCACAAAATGCCGCTGTTGTGGATAAACAGACCGAAAAATTTGCCGACAACGGCGGCGGGAAGCCAAAATCCGATATAATACGCGAGCATTCCTTTGTCGCCGCCGTAAATGACCGGCCATTCGTAGTTAATCAGGTCGCGGAACACCGCGTTGCGGTACGGGAAGTCGCCGGACTGATAAAATCCGCCGCCGATACCCGACCACCAAACCCAAATGCCCACCGCCACCATCACGGCAAACATCGCGCCGAACGGCACGTGGATGTGGGTTACGGCATCGCGGTTGAGCAACGCTTTTTCGGGAATACGTTTGGGTTTCAGCAGGTTCGGTTTGACCGCCAGCGTTAAAATAAACAACGTGACGGCGGTGCTGATAACGGCGGGGATAACCGATAACCACGTCAGCGAAAAGATGAGAAACGGTAACCCCATATACAGGAATGCCGCCGCACGGATGTGCGTATATTCCAAATCGAAGCCGCTTTTGAAAAAGTCGGCCCATGCTTCTTTTTTGTTCACGAGTTCTCCTTCGCGGGCTCATTCACCGCCTCTGCCGTTTCGGGCGATTCTCTCAAAAACGCGGGAAGCTCATCTTCTGTGGGTTGCGCCTCCTCTGCTGCGTTCTTTGCGCTTTTTCTAAAACGGGCAACCACGTTTTGCAAGATGGGTTTCAGCGAAATTTTCCGCCGTTTTCCGGATTTGCTCGGTGTCAGCAACGCGTCGATGACCAACAGCAAAAATACGCCTTGGAACGCGAATACGGAAACCAGTTTGTTTGCGGCGCCGAAGTGCGCAATCAGCGTCCACCGCATGGTATCCAATTTTTTACCGGCCAAATCCGCCAGCAAACCGGTGTTTTCCGCCATATTGCCGAGGAATCCGTACCACACGCAGGGCAACGGAATAAACATCAGTGCCAAACACAAAAGATACAAATAGTCGTTCCACCGGAATTTTCGTTTTTCGGTAAGGAACATCACAAACGGCACCAGGAAAAATGCCAGCGCATAGGTAGACGACAGTGAGCGAATGTTAAACACCATATAGCAGAGCGCCGTCATTTTTTGCCAGTCTTTCGGCAAAATAAACACCATCAAAAGCGCCATAACTTCCAGACACCAGAACACGATTTTGCCGCTGATTTTCGGGAATCCTTCCGGAACAAACACGGCAACGAGTTCTTGGAACGAATAGCCGGTGCGGTAGGCGCGTGCTTTTTCGGCACGGCTGGAGTTGAAGTTGAAAATATTTGTGACCAATTTCCAAAGCAGTTCCGGACCGCCGAACGCAAAAATCGGCACGGCAAACGCGATAATGCCGTAAATTATGAGGCGGATGGCCTCTTTGTATTTTCTGTCGGTAAGCAGCAAAATACCGAACACCGCGGGATAGATTTTCAGTCCCGCCGCCAATGCTAAGGCGATATAGGATAATTCTCGTACAAGTTTCCGTTCGTGATTGCGGAAAAAGACGAAAAACATAGTCAGCGGAATAACAAGAATAATGATGTTGCCGCGTTGAATAGCATAGAGCATCGGGAACGACAACGCCGAAGAAATTGCCAACGCCGCCGGTGCCGCCTTAAAGCCGCAACGAAGCAGATAGCGGTCAATAATAAGGTATACCGCGAACACGCACAACATCACGGAAATAAAATACACCATCAGCGCAATAGGGTCGGTATTCCGCAGTTCAAAGCGCTCTTTGAAGGTGCCTGCTACCAACTCACCTTTGAACATCATACCGATAGCGACGTAAATCAAGTTGGCAAGCGGCGGGTAAATGACGCTTTTTTCATAGCCGCCGTTGTGGGACGCGTCCCGCACCGAGTTAAAGAAATCCATAAACATATCGGTGCTTTTTTGGTAGTTAAACGTGGGCGCGTAAAACAACGAATATCGCACGG
>JAKSPN010000030.1 GCA_024404755.1 Clostridia bacterium
GCACCTGACTCTTAATCAGGGTGTCCAGGGTTCGAGTCCCTGATGGTGTACCAATATGGCCCGTTGGTCAAGCGGTCTAAGACTCTGGCCTCTCACGCCAGCAACATGGGTTCGAATCCCGTACGGGTCACCAAGAAAAAAGCCTTCGACATTTGTCGAAGGCTTTTTTCAATGAAGTCGCCCCTGCGGGCAAATTTCATAGATTCTCTTTATAAAACCCTTGACATTTTGAAAAATCGTGCTACAATATATTGTGTTATTTATAATTAAAAACCTTGACGAAGACAAGTACCCCGAACACGCGCTAAAAGAGAGTGGGCGGCGCTGGAATGTCCACAGCGGCGGTCGGGCGAATAACACTTCCGAGTTGCAAACCGAACCCCTTTCGGCAGTAGGAGCGCCGTGGCCGCGCGTTAAGCGGAATGGTTTTATTATGAACCGATAAAGCGGCTCTTTTGAGCAACGTGGGTGGTACCGCGGGTAGTTTTGGCTATTCGTCCCTTTTGGGGGACGGGTGGCTTTTTTTATTGTCATTATTACACACACATTTTCATACAAAGGAAGCGATAACATGAAACACACGGACATCAAAGACATTCTCACCGATGCCGCATTCATCGACACACAAGTGACGGTGTGCGGCTGGGTGCGTACCTCGCGCGACTCCAAAAACGTGGCGTTTTTGGAGATGAACGACGGCACGTCGCTGAAACACCTGCAAATCGTTCTCGATAAAGAGAAATTTGCGGACGTATCCCCCTTTATGCCGCTTGGCACGTCGCTGAAAGTCGTGGGCACGGCGGTCAAAGGTATGGTCAACAACGCGGTGGAAGTGAACGCGCAGGAAGTCGAAGTGCTCGGCGTTTGCGGCGGCGACTATCCGCTGCAAAAGAAACGCCAAACGCTCGAATATATGCGCGCGATGCCGCATTTGCGCGTGCGCACCAACACCTTTAACGCGATTTTCCGCGTGCGCTCGGTGTTGTCCGCCGCGATTCACGAATATTTCCAACAAAACCACTACGTCTACGTCCACACCCCGATTTTGACCGCGAGTGACTGTGAGGGTGCCGGCGAAATGTTCAAAGTGACCACCATCGGCTACTCGAACGATTACGAGAACGAAGCCGACTATTATGCGGACGATTTCTTCGGCAAAAAAGCCGGCCTCAGCGTGTCCGGTCAGTTGGAAGGCGAAACCGCCGCGATGGCGTTCGGTAAGATTTATACGTTCGGTCCGAGTTTCCGCGCCGAAAAAAGCAACACGCTTCGCCACGTTGCCGAGTTCTGGCACGTCGAGCCGGAAGTCGCGTTTGCGGAACTGCCGGACATCATCGAGATCGCCGAAGATATGATTAAATTCATTATTAAAGCGGTGCTTGACCGTTGTCCGGACGAGATGGCGTTCTTCGACAAGTTTTTCGAAAACGGTCTTGTGGAAAAACTCAACGGCGTGGTCGCCTCCGACTTCGCCGTGGTCGATTACACCGACGCGATCGAGATGCTCAAAAAAGCGGACGTGAAATTCAACTACCCCGTCGAGTGGGGCTGCGATTTGCAGACCGAGCACGAGCGCTATATCTCCGAAGAGGTTTGCAAACGTCCGGTGTTTATCACCAACTACCCGAAAGCGATTAAATCGTTCTATATGAAACAAAACCCCGACGGCAAAACCGTGGCCGCGACCGACCTGCTTGTGCCGGGTGTCGGCGAGATTATCGGCTGCAGCGAGCGCGAGGCGGATCTTGCAAAACTCCGCGCCGCGATGGAAGACAAAGGACTTTCGGAGCAGGATTATCAGGATTACCTCGACCTGCGCCGTTTCGGCTCGGTGCCGCACAGCGGCTTCGGTTTAGGGCTTGAGCGCATTTTGATGTACGTCACCGGCGTGCAGAATATTCGCGACGTCCAGCTCTATCCCCGTACCGTCGGTTCAATTCGATAAAAAGGACTGAAAAAGTATGAGTGAATTTATTGTTGCAGAGGGTTACAAATCCCCTTTCTCGGTGCGCGAAACCCAGCGCGCCATCAAATTTATCAAAGACACGTTCCAAAAAGAACTTGCCTCGCGCCTCAATTTGGAGCGCATCTCCGCGCCGCTTATTGTCCGGTCGGACAGCGGCTTAAACGACGACTTAAACGGTGTCGAACGCAAGGTAACGTTCGATTTGTCCGAGTTCGGAGGTCAAATGGAAATCGTGCAGTCGCTTGCCAAGTGGAAACGCACCGCTTTGGCGCAATACGGCTTTGAGCCGGGCGAAGGGCTCTACACCGATATGAACGCCATTCGCCGCGACGACGACGTGGACAACGTCCACTCGATTTTCGTGGACCAATGGGACTGGGAAAAAGTCATCACCCGCGAAGACCGCACGCTTGATTACCTCAAAGCGACCGTGCGCGACATCGTTGCCGCTGTGGTCGCCGCGAAAGAAAAAGTGGTCGCGGAATATCCGGTGCTTAAGTATTCGATTTGCCCCGACGTGTTCTTTATCTCGTCGCAGGAACTCGAAGACCTTTACCCCGCGCTTTCGCCGAAAGAACGCGAGGACAAAATCGTCCGCGAACACCGCACGGTGTTCATCACCCAAATCGGCAAAACACTCGAAAGCGGCATTCGCCACGACGGGCGTGCGCCGGACTATGACGATTGGGATTTGAACGGCGACCTGCTGTTCTGGAACGACGTGCTCGACCGCCCGATTGAAATTTCGTCGATGGGCATCCGCGTGGACGAAACGTCGCTTCTTAAACAGTTGGAAGCGGCAAACGCAGAGGAACGCCTGCGCTTCCCCTATCACCAAGGCATAAAAAACGGCACGTTGCCGCTGACCATCGGCGGCGGTATCGGGCAATCGCGGCTTTGCCTGCTGTTGCTCGAAAAAATGCACATCGGCGAAGTGCAGGCCTCCGTTTGGCCGGATGCGCAACGCGATGCCTGCGCCAAAGCGGGCGCTCCGCTTCTTTAATCAATGCAAATTCTCATAGAAAAGGAGGAAATCCTATGGAAATATCCAATGAAGTCGTGTTTACTGTCTGCGGATTGCGCGTGACCGAATCCATTGTGGTTTCGTGGATCGTCATCGGCGTAATTTTGCTGTTAAGTTTCCTCTTAACGCGCGGCTTCAAGATTACCCACATCGGAAAACGCCAAGCGTTTATGGAATGGGCGGTAACGTCACTTCAAAACATCGTCCGCAATATGATCGGTCCGGAGGGCGAACGCTACGTCGGATATTTGGTTGCGGTGCTCTTATATATCGGCACGTGCAACATTGCCGGCGTGTTCGGGTTTGACCCGCCTACCAAAGATTTGAGCATTACCGCGGCGCTGGCGCTGATGAGCATCGTGCTGATTCAAGCCGCCAGCATCCGCCACAACCGTGTCGGCGGGTGGATTAAGGGCTTTACGAAGCCCGCAGCGCTCGTCACCCCCATCAACATTATGGAGTTGGCGATTCGTCCGCTGTCGCTGTGTATGCGTCTTTTCGGTAACGTCCTCGGCGCGTACATCATTATGGAGTTGATTGACGGCTTGTGTCCCGTGGGTGTCCCCATTATCGCAAGTTTGTATTTCGACTTCTTTGACGGTCTGTTGCAGGCCTACGTGTTCGTATTCCTGACCTCCTTGTTTATTAAGGAAGGTCTTGAAGATTAAATTTTGTGTCAACTATTTATTGTAAAAGGAGAATGATTATTATGACTGGAACTCTGTTAGCGATTGGTGCGGGTATTGCCGCTTTGACCGGCCTTGGTGCCGGTATCGGTATCGGTATTGCAACCGGTAAATCGTCCGAAGCCATTGCCCGTCAACCCGAAGCCGAGGGCAAAATCAACAAAACGCTGATTCTCGGCTGCGCTCTTTCCGAAGCGACCGCCATTTACGGTCTGGTTATCGCGCTGATGCTCGTTCTTAAAATTTAAGGACAGGATTTTCAAAAACACCCCCAGAAAGGAACGGCTGACTTATGTTAGATATTACTTGGGAAAGTATGCTCTTTACCGTTATTAACCTGCTGATTCTTTTCGTCGGCATTCGTATTTTCCTGTTCAAACCGGTGAACAACATCCTTGAAAAACGCCAGGAAGAAGCCGACAAACAAATCAAAGACGCCGAAGATGCGAAGGCCTCCGCCGAAGAAATGCAGGCGGAGTGCGCCAAAACGGTGCAGGAACTGAAAGATTCGCGCGACGAGCAAATGGCACAATCCCGCAAAGAAGCGACCGCCGAATACGAGCGCATTGTGACCGATGCGAAAGCATCGGCACGCTCGATTGTGGACGATGCCAAAGTTGCCGCCGAGCAGGAAAAAGAAAAAATCCTGCGCTCGGCGGAAGCGGAAATCTCGGATATGGTGGTTGCCGCGACCGTCAAGGCCATGGCGGCACAGAGCAGTCCCGAAAACGACAAGCAACTCTTTGACCAATTTCTCGACAAGGTAGGTGATTCGCTTGACGAGACTGACGTTTGATACCGCCCGTCGGTTGCATGAACTGGGCGCAACGCAAGCCGCTGTCTCCGAAGCGGAGACCTTTGTGTCCACCCTCTCGCTCGATGCGGATGCCGACACGCTTTGCACCGCGATTGACGAGGGTGCGCCCGCCGAATTGACCGAGGTGCTCAAATCCCTTGCCAAAGAGGGCAACTTGGCGCTCTTCCCCGAGGTGGCGGACGTGTATCGCAACGTGCCCCTCGACCACGACGAGCCGTTTACGGTAACGCTCACCTACGTGACCGCCCCCACCGACGAGCAGCTTGCCAAACTGCAAGCGTTCGTCAACAAAAAATATCACCGTCCGGACGTGGTGTTCGAAACGGTGCAGGACGACGCGCTCATCGGCGGCTTCAAACTCCGCTGCGGCAATCAGGAATACGATTGGAGCGTGCAGGGTCGTTCGGAGCAACTGAAAAAGACGCTCGCCGGCGCGCCCTCTTGCGAAAAAGGCAAAGAAAACAAACTGCTGACGGTACTCCGTCACCAGATTGAAGAATTCGACCTCTCCGCCACCGATTCCGGCTTTGACCTTGATGCCGAAGACCGCGAAATCGGCGTTGTCGAAAAGGTCGGCGACGGTATCGCCACCATCCGCGATATCCACCACGCGATGTACGGCGAAATCCTGCTGTTCGACTGCGGTGTGCAGGGTATGGTGCAGGATATTCGCCCGAACAACGTGGGTTGTATTCTGTTCGGCTCGGACAGCCAAATCCGCGAGGGCTCGCGCGTTATCCGCACCGAAAAACCGGCGGGTATTCCGGTCGGCGAGGGCTTTCTCGGCCGCGTTGTGGATGCGCTCGGCGCTCCGATTGACGGCGGCGAGCCGATTAAAGCGGACGGCTACCGTCCGGTCGAAAACGCCGCGCCCGGCATCATTGACCGCAAATCGGTCAGCGTGCCGCTGCAAACCGGTATTTTGTCGATTGACTCGATGTTCCCCATCGGTCGCGGTCAGCGCGAACTGATTATCGGTGACCGTCAGACGGGTAAAACCTCGATTGCCGTCGATACCATTCTCAACCAAAAAGACAAAGACGTGCTGTGCATTTACGTCGCTATCGGGCAAAAGGCCTCGACGGTGGCGAAAATCGTCGGTACGCTGAAAAAACACGGTGCGATGGACTACACCACCGTCGTGGTGGCCACCGCCAGCGACCCCGCGCCGCTGCAATATATCGCGCCGTATGCGGGCACCGCGCTCGCCGAGCAGTTTATGTACGAGGGCAAAGACGTGCTGATTGTGTACGACGATTTGTCGAAACACGCGGTCGCCTATCGTGCCCTCTCCCTGCTTTTGGAACGTTCGCCCGGCCGCGAGGCGTACCCCGGCGACGTGTTCTATCTCCACTCCCGCCTTTTGGAGCGTTCCAGCCGCTTAACCCCCGAAATGGGCGGCGGCTCGATTACCGCGCTTCCGATTATCGAAACCCAAGCGGGTGACGTGTCGGCGTATATTCCGACCAACGTCATCTCCATTACGGACGGTCAGATTTTCCTCGAAAGCGACCTGTTCTTCTCGGGTATGCGCCCGGCGGTCAACGTCGGTTTGTCCGTCTCCCGTGTGGGCGGCGCGGCGCAGACCAAAGCCATGAAAAAAGCGGCGGGCAGTATCCGCCTCTCGCTCGCGCAATACCGTGAAATGGAGATTTTCACCCAGTTCAGCTCCGATTTGGATGCGAACACGCTGGAACTCTTGCAGTACGGCAGAGGGCTTATGGAACTCTTGAAACAGCCGCTGTGTGCGCCGCTTTCAATGCACGAGCAGGTTATCACCCTCGTCGCCGCGACCGGCAAAGTGATGCTCGATATCGAGCCCGCGAACATCAAAAAGTTCCAGACCGCGATGCTCGCCTACTTCGAGGAGAAACACGCCGAAATCGGCAGAGAAATCGAAACCCAAAAGGCCATTGACGAGTCGATGATTGCCCGCATCCGCGAGGTAGCCGGCGAATTCAAAGCCAATGAATGGATAGGCGGGTGAGTGTATGGCAAGCATCCGTGAGATTCAAGGGCGCATCAAGAGTATTGAGGACACGAAGAAAATTACGAATGCGATGTACCTCATCTCTTCGACGAAACTCCGCAAAGCCCGCAAGGATCAGGAGAACACCTCCCCTTATTTCACCACCGTGCAGCAGATGATCGGTCGTATGTTCGCCGATTTGCCGGAACTCGAAAGTCCCTACGTTCAAAAAGGCGAGCCGAAACCGAGCAAAAAGCGCGGCGTGTTGGTGATTACGGCGGACAAAGGTCTCGCCGGCTCGTATAACCACAACGTGCTGAAACTCGCCCTTTCGCATTTGGAAGGGGACGAAAATCCGCTGTTGTTCGTGGTCGGTGAGGTGGGACGGCAGTATTTCCGTTCCCGCAAAGTTCCGGTGGAACAGAGTTTCCTCTATACCGCCCAAAACCCGACACTTGACCGCGCCCGCGAAATCGCCGGACGATTGGTCGAGCACTACGACAACGGCGATATTGACGAGGTTGCCATCGTCTACACCCGTATGAAAAACAGTCTCGCTATGGAGACGGAATTTGCGCGGCTGCTCCCGCTGTCGAAAGACACCTTCGAAAAGCCGGACGACGTGCCGCAAACGCTGTCAAGCCACACGTTTGAGCCGTCCGCCGAAGCGGCAATCCAAAGCATTATCCCGAACTACCTGACCGGCTATATCTACGGTGCGCTGGTCGAATCGTTCTGTTGTGAACAAAACGCCCGTATGATGGCGATGAGCGCCGCCAACGACAACGCAGAAGAAATTTTGCGCGACCTGAACATCCAGTTCAACCGCGTGCGCCAAGCCATTATCACCCAAGAAATCACCGAGGTCATCGGTGGTGCAAAAGCACTCAAAAGCAAAGGAGATGCCACCTAATGAGTACTCCGAACACCGCGCAAAGCGGTAAAATCGTACAAATTTCCGGCCCGGTTGTGGACGTAACTTTCGAGTCCTCCGCCCTGCCGAACTTAAACGACGCGCTCGTCGCGCATACCGACGAGAAAGAATACGTGATGGAAGTGGCGCACCATATCGGAAGCCACACCGTCCGCTGCATTATGCTTAACGCGAGCGAGGGGCTGTCCAAAGACGTGCCCGTCGAAGCGGTCGGCAGCAGCATTCGCGTGCCGGTGGGCAACGCCACCCTCGGCCGTCTCTTCAACGTCCTCGGTCAAACCATCGACAACGGCGAGGACATCCCCGAAGACACGCCGTATTGGAGCATCCACCGCGCTCCCCCGTCGTTCCAAGACCAAAGCCCGGTTGTCGAAATTCTCGAAACCGGTATCAAGGTCATCGACCTGCTCGCGCCGTACGCCAAAGGCGGTAAAATCGGTCTGTTCGGCGGCGCGGGTGTCGGTAAAACCGTTCTTATCCAAGAACTCATCCAAAACATTTCCAACGAACACGGCGGCTACTCGATTTTCACCGGTGTCGGCGAGCGTTCCCGCGAGGGCAACGATCTTTGGACCGAAATGACCGAATCCGGTGTTATCAAAAACACCGCGCTCGTGTTCGGTCAGATGAACGAGCCGCCCGGGGCACGTATGCGCGTGGCGGAAACGGGATTGACCATGGCGGAATATTTCCGCGATGAACAACACCGCGACGTGTTGCTCTTTATCGACAACATCTTCCGTTTCGTGCAGGCGGGCTCGGAGGTGTCGGCGCTTTTAGGCCGTATGCCCTCCGCTGTCGGTTATCAGCCGACCCTCGCCACCGAACTCGGTGCGCTGCAAGAGCGTATCGCCTCCACCAAAAACGGCTCGGTTACGTCGGTGCAAGCGGTGTACGTCCCGGCGGACGACTTGACCGACCCCGCGCCGGCAACGACCTTTGCCCACCTCGATGCGACCACCGTGTTGTCGCGTAAAATCGTCGAGCAGGGCATCTACCCCGCCGTGGACCCGCTGGAATCCACGTCCCGCATTTTGGAACCGGACGTGGTCGGCGAAGAACACTATCAAGTCGCCCGTACCGTGCAGGAAATCTTGCAGAAATACAAGGAATTGCAGGATATTATCGCCATTCTCGGTATGGAAGAACTGTCCGAAGCGGATAAACTCACCGTCAACCGCGCCCGCAAAATTCAGCGCTTCCTCTCCCAGCCGTTCCACGTGGCGGAGGTGTTTACCGGCATTCCCGGCAAATTCGTGCCGCTGAAAGAAACCATTCGCGGCTTTAAGATGATTATCGACGGCGAAATGGACGAGTATCCCGAATCCGCGTTCTTCAACGTCGGCTCGATTGACGAAGTTATCGCCGCCGGCAAACAGTAATTTTACCCTTTCCACAAGGAGGTGTCGTTGTGAATACCTTTTCGTTACGTGTTCTTTCGTGTGACCGCGTGTTTTTCGAGGGCGAAGCCACCTCGCTGACCGTTCCCGGAATGGACGGCGATTACGGCATTTTAGCGCACCACGAAAACGCCGTGATTGCGCTGAAAGAGGGCGAACTGCGCTTTACCGCCGCCGACGGCACCAAAGAGGTCGCCGTGGTCGGGCTCGGGTTTGCGGAAATCGCGGACAACGCCGTGACCGTCTTGGCGGACAGTATCGAGCGCCCCGACGAAATCGACGTAAAACGCGCCGAACGCGCCGCCGCCAAAGCCCGCGAAGAGCTCTTGCAGCAGCGGTCTTTGCGCGAAAACAAAATGATTGAGGCCTCCCTCTCCCGCGCGATGATGCGTATTAAAGAGGGCAACAAATATTCCGGTCTGTAATCTAAACGTAAAAGAACCTCGGAAAATCCGAGGTTCTTTTTTTATCCGATTCCGGAAAGTCCGAAACTCACCGACAGCGCCGCATCCACACGCTCCATCGCGGACGTGTCCAAACGCCCCATATGCTCTTTTAAGCGGCGTTTGTCGAGGGTGCGAATCTGTTCAAGCAGCACGATAGAATCGCGCGTAAGCCCGCTTTTTGCGGACGAGAGCGCAATATGCGTGGGAAGTTTGGCTTTGTCCTGTCGGCTTGTAATGGCGGCGGCAATCACCGTGGGGCTGAAACGGTTGCCCACGTCGTTTTGCACAATCAGTACCGGACGGATACCGCCCTGTTCCGAGCCGACCACCGGACTTAAATCGGCATAGTAAATATCTCCGCGTTTTACCGTCATATCCTATCATCCTTTACGAACGTTTCTTCAAAGCCAGTATGCCCTGAATTTTCCGACTTTACTCTAAAAAAGTCTCCCGTTCTTATCCTATGCTCGTCCGGCAATTTTGCCTGCGGGTGTTTTCACCGCGCTTCGTCGGCGTTCGACAAAATGCGATAGCGGAATTGGTGGAAATTGTCAAGAATATTCACAAAAAATGGGGATTTTGTCTATTGACATTTTTTGGTTTTTACGCGATAATAGGGATACATTCAAAAAAGGAGAGATACCTATGGAAGCAGAAGGCATCGTCCGTTCCATCGACCAGCAGGGACGTGTGGTCATTCCGATGGAAATGCGTAAACGCTACGGTATCGAACTTGGTGATCCGGTTGAGTTTTTCACCGACGACCGTTCGATTATTCTTAAAAAATACCATCCGTCTTGTGTGTTTTGCGGCGAAGTAAAAGACACTATTTCTTTTCAGGGTCAACTGATTTGCCCGAACTGTTTAGCGGCCCTCAAAAAGACCAAAGAAAAGAAAAAATAAACAATAAAAAGAACCCCGACTTCTCGTCGGGGCTCTTTTTTTATCTTTTATCGGTTTATTCCGCTTCTGCGGCGGGTTGCGGGTCGGCGGGTTTGTCACCCATCAACTCATAGAACGTCTTGCCGTCCATTTTCTCGTGAGCAATCAAATACTCGGCAATCACGGTAAGTTTGTCCATGTGGTCGCCGACTTTCTGTTTTGCAATGTCGAACGCCTCGGTAACGATGCGCTCTACCTCGCTGTCAATCAAACCGGCGGTCTCCTCCGAGTAGTTGCGGGTGTGACCGAGGTCGCGGCCGAGGAACACGCCGGCGGACTCGGATTCACCGAACATCAGCGGCCCGAGTTTCTCGCTCATACCGTACTTGGTGACCATTTTGCGCGCCATTTCGGAAGCGCGCTCAATATCGTTGGAAGCGCCGGTGCAAATATCGTCGAGCGCGAGCGTTTCCGCCACGCGGCCGCCGAGCAGCACTTGGATGCTTTCGAGCATATTGGTTTTGGTCATATGGGTGCGGTCTTCCTGCGGCAGATTCATCGTATAGCCGGCGGCGAGACCGCGCGGAATGATGGAAATCTGGTGCACCGGGTCTTGGGTCGGCGAGTAATACGACACCACCGCGTGACCCGCTTCGTGGAACGCGGTAATCTTTTTGTCCTCTTCCGAGGTCACGTGACTGCGTTTTTCGGTGCCCACCACCACTTTGACGGTGGCTTCTTCGATTTCTTCCATCGTGATGGAATGAATCTTGCGCCGGGCGGCGAGAAGCGCCGCTTCGTTAAGCAGGTTTTCGAGGTCCGCACCGGTGAACCCGGAGGTGGACTGCGCGATGACTTTGAGGTCCACGTCGGGGGCAATCGGTTTGTTTTTCGCGTGGACTTTCAAAATTTCCTCGCGGCCTTTCACGTCCGGATAGTTGACCACCACTTGACGGTCAAAACGTCCGGGACGGGTCAGCGCCGGGTCGAGGATATCCGGGCGGTTGGTCGCGGCAATCACGATAACACCTTCGTTCGCGCCGAAGCCGTCCATCTCGACGAGCATTTGGTTGAGCGTTTGCTCACGCTCGTCGTGGCCGCCGCCGAGACCGGCGCCGCGCTGACGACCGACCGCGTCGATTTCGTCCACAAAAATGATGCAGGGCGCGTTCTTTTTGGCTTGGTCAAACAGATCGCGCACACGGGATGCACCGACACCGACGTACATTTCCACGAAATCCGAGCCGGAAATCGAGAAGAACGGCACGCCCGCCTCCCCCGCCACCGCGCGGGCAAGCAAAGTTTTACCGGTACCGGGAGGGCCGATAAGCAACACGCCTTTCGGCACGCGTGCGCCGAGTTCTTCAAAGCGTTTAGGGGATTTTAAGAACTCCACGAGTTCCTGCAAATCCTCTTTTTCCTCGTCCGCACCGGCAACGTCGTCAAACGTAACCTTACGCTTTTCGTCCGACGGCTTTTTGATACGCGCCTTGCCGAAACCGGCAATTTTGCCGTCGCCCATCGAGCCCATCGAGCGTTTCATCATAAACCATACGATGAGCGCAAACACAATCATCACGATAAGCGTGGGCATCATCGTCGCAAGCCACGACACCTCGCGTTGCGGCAAAATATCGTATTTTACGTCGTTGTTTTTGTCGGTGTCGCGGTTTTCCACGTTGACGATGTCGTACACAACCGACTCCACAAACATATTGAGGTTCGGGACTTTATAGGTGAGCACGTCTTTGCCGTCTATCTTTTTGTCCTTGTTCACGTCGGTGCGGAAACCCTCGCGGAGCAACAGTTTCAGCGACGAGTTGTCGAGACTTAACGTAAACTCCTCCACCTGGTTTTGCTCAAAATAACCGACGATTTCGGAATAGGTCTTGTCCTGTTTCGTTGCGCCGGAGTTGGTCAGCGCCCACAAGCCGATGATAATCAGCAGCGGAATGCCGATGAGCAACAACCAGTTGCGGCCTTGACGTTCTTCGTTGTTCGGGTTCTCGTTAAAGTTCAAGAAAACCCCTCCTTTCGCTTTGCTTTGCGGCAAAGACTGTGAAAATTATTGGTAGATTTCGGGTTTCAGCACGCCGACAAACGGCAGATTGCGGTATTTTTCATCATAATCCAGCCCGTAGCCGACGATGAATTCGTCCGGCACCGAGCAACCGACGTAATCGGGCGTAAAATCCACCCGACGGCGTTCCGGCTTGTCGAACAGCGTGCACACTTTTAAGCTCTTCGGTTTGCGGGTTTTGAACATCTCGCACAAGAACGATAACGTCACGCCGGAGTCGAGAATATCCTCGACAATCAGCACGTCTTTGTCTTCCAGCGTGCAGGAAATGTCCTTCATAATACGCACGTTGCCGGACGTTTTGGTGCCGGCGCCGTAACTGGACACCGCCAAAAAGTCCACGCTGCACGGAATGGACAGCGCGCGCACGAGGTCCGCCGCAAACACGAACGACCCTTTCAGCACGGGGATGATAAAAAGATTTTTCCCCTCATAGTCCTTGGAAATACGCGCCGCCACGTCGGCGACGATGGATTTGATTTCCTCTTCGGAAACCAGCGTGTAGGCAACATCTTGTTCTCCGTTCATTAGAAAAACCCTCTCTTTTCTTGGTTAGTGGTGTATATTTTCCATTTGCAAAAGCATTTCCGCCTTGGCAAATACAAGTACTTGTTCGGTTTGGTCGGTGACTTTCGCGCGCTCGTCGCACCCGAAGCCGTCCACCGCCAAAATGCCGTTTTCGTCGCACAAAAGCGGCGTTTTTGACCGTTCGTAAGCGGATAATCCCGCCTCGTTGAACAGTTTTTTGAGCGTTTTCGTGCCGCGCCCGACGGGACGGTAACTGTCGCCGTCTTTTCGACTGCGCACGGTGAGAACGCCTTTGATTGTAGCATAATCGCAATAGGAATATGACAACAAACTGTAAACTTTTCGACAATTTTCGAAATCTTTTGCAGAAAACAGCCGCAAAGCGTACGGTTCCCCCGCGATTTCGAACGGAACGCCGATGGCGGCGGGAAAATCGAACGGTGCAACGTCTTCCGGCTCGTTTGCCACAAACAGCGCGTCGCCCTCTGTTTTCACGGTGACACCGCCGGGTAAGGTGACGGCACCGCCCTCGCCCACGAGCTGCACAAGCGCCTCTAAATGCCCTTTTTCCACGTCTACGGCGGTGGGCAACATCAAGAGAAGCGCGCGCCGCAAAATCGCCGGCGGTGCGGGTTTCAGCACCTCGCGGTCGTATCGGCCCGGTGCCTCCTCAAACTCCGCGCATTCGAGAAGCAGTTGCCCTTGGTCGCGCAGGCATTCTTCATCTTCCCGCAACGTCTCGCAAAGGCGCAAAATCGCCGTTTCCACCTGCGGATTCACGGTTTTGAGCGTGGGCATCACCCCCGCGCGCACACGGTTGCGGGAATAGGTCGGGTCGGCGTTGGTTTCGTCGGTGACGAACGCGATGCCGTGTTCGGCGGCATACGCCTCCACCTCGGCGCGGGTGGCGAACAACAACGGGCGCACCAAAGTCCCCCGCCGCGGCTCAATGCCGCAAAGTCCGCGCAATCCGCTGCCGCGGGTTACGTGCAACAACACCGTTTCGGCGTTGTCCGACGCGGTATGGGCGGTAACCACCGCCGCGCCGTTTGCCGCGCCGTAAAGTGCCTCATAGCGCAACCGCCGCGCGGCTTGCTCAACGCTTTCCCCCGTCTCGGAAACGGCGGCGGGCACGTCAACCGAAGCCACCGTCAGCGGCACGTTCCGGCGCTTACACAAGTCGCGGCAAAACGCTTCGTCCGCATCGGCGCTCTCGCCGCGCAAACCGTGGTTTACGTGAAGCGCACGCACCTCGCCGAAGCCGAGTTGTTCGCGGGCGGAAAGAAGCAGGTGCAACAGCACCGCCGAATCCGCGCCGCCGGATAGCCCGAGCAAGACCGGCTCGTCCCTTTTGAACAAGCGGTTTGCTTCGGCATAGGCGCAAAAGCGCGCCGCAAAATCAGAACGGGTTGTCGGCATTTTGATTCTCCTGCTGCGCCGAAGAAGCGCTGCTGAATTGGGTAAACTCCCCTTGGAAATTCATCGGAACGGTACCGAGCCGTCCGTGGCGGTTTTTCGCCACGATAATCTCGGCGGTGCCGTAGTTGATTTGGGACGGGTCGTCGCCGGGGTTGGCGGCCATTTCCTCGCGGTAGAGGAACAACACCTGGTCAGCATCCTGCTCAATAGAACCGGATTCACGTAAGTGAACGAGCGACGGGCGCTGGTCTTTTCCGGCGGCATCGCGGCGCAACTGCGAGCACACGACAACGGGAATATTCATCTCTTTGGCAAGGATTTTGAAGCCGCGGGTAATCTCCGCCACTTCCTGCACACGGTTTTCCGTCTTTTTCGGGGACTGCATAAGACCGAGGTAGTCCACGACGACAAGTCCCACCTTTTGCGGAACGCGGCGCAAGCGGGCTTTGATATCCTGGGCGGTGACGTTGGTGCTGTCGTCGAGATAAATCGGCGCATCGGTCAGCACGCTCGCCGCCGCACCCAACCGTTTCCACTCGTCGGGAACGAGGTTGCCGACGCGCAAACGGGTGGACGACACCTTCGCCTCGGCGGACAACAGACGGTTGACGATTTCCTCTTTGCTCATTTCCAAACTGAAAAACGCCACCGGACGGTGTTGCAGCACCGCCACGTTGCGGGCGAGGTTCAACACGAACGAGGTTTTACCGACACCGGGGCGCGCACCGACGATAATGAGGTTGGCGCGGTTGAGACCGGTGGTGATTTCGTCCAACTCGGGCATACCCGTCGGGATACCCACCAATTTCGCCCGTTCCTCCGGAATGGACATCAGTTGGTACATATCGTAGTTGGAGACAATCGTTTGACCGATGGGCGTTAAACCGCCGTCAAACTTGTCTTGGCGAATTTCATACACGCGCTGTTCGGCGTTTTCAATCAAATCGTCAAAATCCGCCGACGGGTCCATCGCCTCGTCCAGCGTTTGGCGGGAGGCCTCGATGAGTTTGCGCACGTCGGCTTTTTTGCGCACCATTTCGGCATAGCGTTTGATGCTGTCCGGCGACGGCACGATGTTGACCAGTTTGAGGAGATATTCTTTCCCCTCGTTTCCGGAGAAAAAGCCGTCGGATTTCAGCGCTTCCAGCACGGTAACGAAGTCGATAACTTCGTTTGCCATCATTTTTTGAATCATCACGCGATAAATCGCCTGATGTTCCGGCAGGTAAAAGTGTTCGGCGCGCAGCATATCCGCCACTTGGTTTAAGGTGGCGGAATCAATCAGCACCGCGCCGAGAACCGCCTGTTCCGCTTCCAAGCTGTACGGCAAGTTCAGCCCTTCGGAATAGGTGTTGGCATCTTTCGGCATACTTATTCCTCCGCGACGGTCACGTTCAGCGTGGCGGAAACTTCCTGATGAAATTTCACCTTCACCGGATACGTGCCGAACTGTTTAATATCGTCCATCTGGACAAATTTTTTCTCAATCTCAATGCCGAACACGGTTTTGAGTTCTTCTGCCACGCGTTTGGAGGTCACCGCGCCGAACAGTTTGCCCGCGGCGCCCGCTTTGGCGGCGATGCGGAGTTCTTTGCCCTCCACTTTCGCGGCGGCTTCTTTCGCCTCTTTCAGCGCCATTTCCGCATGGTACTGTTTCGAGGATTCGCGGTTTTTCAGTTCGCTCATCGCCTTGGCATCCGCCGGCGTAGCGAGGTTGCGCGGGAACAGATAGTTGCGGGCGTATCCGTCGGATACGGTAACCAACTCTCCTTTTTTGCCCTGTGCTTTGACATCTTGCAGTAAAACGACTTTCATTTTCATTTCCTCCTCTTGTTTACACGTCCATAATGACCGGCAGAATCATCGGATTGCGTTTGGTTTTTTGGAATACGTAGCGGGACAACTCATCCCGCACGCGGTTTTTCATCATCGGCCAATCGCGGCTGTGACTGCGACAGCAGTCTTCCAGCGTTTTGCGCGCCACCTGCTTCATTTCGTCCAGCAGTTCTTCCGCCTCTTTGGCATACACAAAGCCGCGGGTCACAATGTCCGGACCGGACACGAGATCGCCGATAATGGAGTCGATGGAAGCGACCACCACGATAAGACCGTCCTGTGACAGTTTGGTGCGGTCGCGCAAAACAACGTTGCCCACGTCGCCGATACCGAGCCCGTCCACAAGCAATCTGCCGGCGGGGACGGTGCCGGATACTTCCATTTTATCATAGGTCAGGGACACTTCTTGACCAATGTCCGAAATGAGCACGTTTTTCGGGGACATTCCCATCGAAACGGCAAGCGCCGCGTGTTTGCGTAAATGGCGCTGTTCGCCGTGGACGGGAATAAAGTATTTCGGGCGCACAAGCCCGTGGATAATTTTGAGTTCTTCTTGGCAGGCGTGGCCGGAGGTATGCACGTCGTACATCTTCTCGTACACCACGTTACACCCGCGGCGCATCAACTCGTTGACCACGCGGCTGACGGATTTCTCGTTGCCGGGAATCGGGGTTGCGGAGATGATAATCGTATCCTGCGGGCCGACCTCGACTTGACGGTGGTCGGAGAACGCCATTCTTGTCAGCGCGGACATCGGTTCGCCCTGACTGCCGGTCGTGATGATGACCAGTTTGCAGTTCGGGTAGTTGCGGATTTCCTCGATGTCGATTAAAATCCCTTTCGGCACTTTGAGGTAGCCGAGTTCGGTGGCAATCGCCACGAAGTTGACCATACTGCGGCCGGAAATCGCCACCTTGCGTTTTTCTTTGGCGGCGGAGTCGATAATCTGCTGAATACGGTGCAGGTTGGACGAGAACGTGGCGACGATAATACGGTCGCCCTGCGCCTTGCGGAACAGATTGGCAAGACTGTCGCCCACCATCCGTTCGGTCGGCGTATAGCCGGGGCGTTCCACGTTGGTGGAGTCGCACAAAAGCGCCAACACGCCCTCTTTGCCGAGTTCGCCGAAGCGGGCCAGGTCAATCATCTTGCCGTGAATCGGCGTGCAGTCAATCTTGAAGTCGCCGGTATGCACCACCGTGCCCTGCGGCGTTTTAATCGCGAGCGCCACCGCATCGGGTATCGAGTGGTTGACGTTGATGAATTCCACCGCGAGTTTGCCGAGTTTCACGGTCTGTCCCGCCGCCACTTCGTGGTATTCGGTGGTTTTATCGAGCCCGAACTCGGTGAGTTTCGAGTTGACGAGCGCGAGGGTCAGTTTTGTGCCGTACACCGGCAGTTTTGCTTCTTTCAAGAAATACGGCAACGCGCCGATATGGTCTTCGTGCGCGTGGGTCAGCACAATGCCTTTGATGCGGTCTTTGTTTTGCACCGCGTAGGAAAAGTCGGGAAGCACCACGTCCACGCCCGGCAAATCCGCTTCGGGGAAGGTCATACCGCAGTCGATGATGATTGCATCACCGTCGTATTCGAGCATGGTCATATTCTTGCCGATTTCGTTAAGACCGCCGAGGAAGGTGATTTTCACCGGCGCGGTCGGAAGCGGCTCTTTGCGGGATTTCTGCTTCTTTTGCGGTTGTTTTTTCGCAGTCTGCGGCTTGGTCGCTTGCTTTTTCGCCTGCGATTTCGGCGGTTGTTGTTTT
>JAKSPN010000031.1 GCA_024404755.1 Clostridia bacterium
GCGGTGTCGTTTTGCAGTTCGGTGGAAAGCCCCGTTTCCGACCACGGCTGCGAAAAACACTCTTTTTCGAGCACGGCGAGCGCGGGGATGTGGGATTCGTTCATTTTTACAATGCGAAACGGCGGCAACAGCGCGGGAAGCACCGCTTTGAGCGCGTCGCGGGTGTCGCGGTACACGTCGAGCGAGCCGCCGTACGGGTCGGGCACGCCGCCGCCGAGTACGAAAATTTTGTGAGGGTCTACGTCGGCGGCCACAAGCGCCAGTCGGTGATGTTCGCTCATCACGGCAATCATCTGCGCCTCGTCGCACAGTTCCCGCGTGACGGGTTTCGAGAGGTGGCGGCTGAGGTCGATTCCCTCTTCGGCGAGCGCTTTTACCGCGTTTTCGGAAGCGGGGGAGCCGCTTTGCGCCGCGAGCCCCGCGGACACGGCAACAATGGGAAGCCCGCGGTCGGCCGCCATTTTGCGGAACAGCGCCGCCGCCATCGGACTGCGGCAGGTGTTGCCGGTACAGACGAACAAAAATCGGTTATAAAACGCCATACGGCCGCCTCCTTTCGCTGAAAATCAACAAAACCAAAAACTACCCCTTATTCCGCCTCTTCCTCGGTGGGAACGGGCACAAACTTGCCGTCCGGCCCGAGCGTGACGTCGGTAATATCCGAATGGGTGCGGCGGCGTACGTCGCGCATCCGGAATTCGTCGCCCACCGACCAGAAGGTCACCGAAATGCCGTGGCGTTTGGCGCGGCCGGTGCGCCCGATGCGGTGGAGATAGTATTCGTTTTCGTCGGGAATGTCATAGTTGAACACGGCTTCCACGTCGTCCACGTCGATGCCGCGCGCCGCCACGTCGGTGGCGACGAGAATTTCAAATTTGCCTTTGCGATAGCCCGCCATCACTTGGTTGCGCTGGCCTTGCGAGATGTCGCCGTGCAGACAGTCGGCGGATTTGCCCTGCCGTTTGAGTTGGGCGCACACCTGCCGCACGGTGGATTTGCGGTTACAGAACACCATCACGCGGTGCAGGTCGAGCGCGTCGATAATTTTGAGCATATCGGTGAGCCGTTGACTGCCGGAGGAGTGGAGGGCGTATTGCCGGATGTCCGGGCGGTTGTCGCCCTTCGATTCCACCTCGATTTGCACCGCATCCCGCTGATATTCCCACGCCACGTCTTCCACGTCGCGGGAAATGGTGGCGGAAAACATCACCACTTGGGTGTCGGCGGGGGTGGCGTGCAAAATTTTGCGCACGTCGCGGATAAAGCCCATTTTGAGCATCTCGTCCGCCTCGTCCAGCACGACGGTGTACACGTTGCCGAGCCACACCACGCGGCGGCCCATCAGGTCGAGCAGGCGGCCGGGGGTGGCAACCACGATTTGCGGCTTTTTCTTCATCGCGTTGATTTGGGTGTTCATACTCTGCCCGCCGTAGACGGGAACGATATGGACACCGGGGCGAAATGCCGCCAAATTCCGCAGGTCGTCGGTGATTTGCAGGCACAGTTCGCGGGTGGGGCAGACCACCACCGCCTGCACGTCGGTGCAGTTGAGGTCGAGGCATTCGAGAAGCGGAATGCCGAACGCGCAAGTCTTGCCGGTGCCGGTCGGCGCTTTGGCAATCACATCGTAGCCGTCCCGCACGGCGGGAATGGCCTGCATTTGGATGGGAGTGGGGGTGGTGAAGCCCATTTTTTCAAGGGCTTTTGTCGTTTCCGGCTGTAAGTCCAGCGTGTCAAACGACAAAATTTCGGGTTGTTCGTTGCTCACAAAGAGGTCCTCCGTATGTTCTTTCCGCAAAAAATGCGGGGTAGTTTATGGTTTTCCGCAAAACGCGGGGGTATGTTTTGGTTATTTCAGTTCCGCAATGGTTACGCCGTCTTCGCCCTCGCCGTATTTGCCGAGGCGATAGGACTTGACCGACGGGTGTGTGCGCAGGTGTTGCTGCACCGCGGCGCGCAGCACGCCGGTGCCCTTGCCGTGGATGAGCGTAACGGCGGGAACGCCCGCCAGCACCGCGCGGTCGAGGAACAAATCGACGGCGGGGAGCGCTTCGTCCACCGCCATACCGCGCAGGTCGAGTTCAAGTCCCGTGCCGCGCGCCCGCCCGAGTTCAAGTCCCGTGCCGCGCGCCCGCCCGAGTTCCGCCGAGGAGTCGCCGGAAACGGCGGGTTTGACGGTGCGGAGTTTTTTCGTGGCTTTTTCCGTCTGCTTCTTGGCGCTCGCCGCCTCACACAGCCGCAAATTCGCAAGCGGCACGCGGGTGCGCACCACGCCGGCTTGCACTTCCACGAGGTCGTCTTTGTCCGGCAGGGACAGCACCGTGCCGTCTTTGCCGAGGTCGGCGAGCGTGACCGCATCGCCGATTTTCAGCGGGCGGGGCAATACGTACAATTCCGCAACGGCGGGGGCGTCCACCGGATCGAGCGCATCTTCCATTTTGGACAACTGCCGCCGCAATTTCGATTTGGCGGCGGTGGCGTTGGCGGAAAAATCCGCGGCGTTTTTCTGCTTTTTCAGCCGGTCTAACTCCTCAATCAGCCGTTCGGAGTCGAGCCGCGCCCGTTCCACGATTTTTTTCGCTTCGGCGCGGGCATCGTCCAGCGCTTTTTGCCGTTCTTTTTCGAGTTGCTCGGCGTGGGCTTTCGCCGCCGCCGCATCCCGTTCGGCCGAGGTGCGCGACTGTTTTGCATCCGCGAGTTCTTGTTCGAGCGCGTGGCGCTGTTCGTCGAGCCGCACCACCACGTCTTCCATCTTGCGGTCGTCGCCCGAAACGAGCGTTTTGGCGCGTTCCACCACGTCGGGCGCGATACCGAGCCGTTCGGAAATGGCAAACGCGTTCGACCGTCCGGGCACGCCGACCAACAGCCGGTAGGTGGGGCGCAGGGTGGCGACGTCGAATTCGCAGCTGCCGTTTTCCACGCCGCTTTCGTGGACCGCGTACGCTTTCAGTTCCGCATAGTGGGTGGTGGCGATGATTTTCGCGCCCTGCTCGCGCAGGCGTTCGAGAATCGCCACCGCGAGCGCCGCGCCCTCCACGGGGTCGGTGCCGGCACCGAGTTCGTCCACGAGAACAAGGGATCGGTGGTCGGCGGCTTTCAGGATGTCGATGAGGTTTTTCATATGCGCCGAGAACGTCGACAGCGACTGTTCAATCGACTGTTCGTCGCCTACGTCCACTAAAATGTGGGAGAAAATCGAGATAGAGCTGCCGTCGTCCGTCGGCGGAAGCAGACCGCACAAGGTCATCAGCGACAGAAGCCCCACGGTTTTGAGCGTAACGGTCTTGCCGCCGGTGTTCGGGCCGGTGATGACGAGTGTGTCGAATTCGCCGCCGAGTTCCACGTCGATGGGAACGACGGTTTTCGGGTCAATCAGCGGGTGGCGCGCGTGACGGAGTTTGACAAAACCGTCTTGCCGCAGTTCGGGGCGAGTGGCTTTCATCTTATCCGCCAAATGCGCTTTGGCAAAAATCAAGTCGAGCGCGACAACCTGTTCATAGCCGGCGCAAAGCGAGCCGCAAAAACTCCCCACTTCGGCGGAGAGGGCGGCAATAATGCGCTCGATTTCCGCCTCTTCTTTGGCGGCGAGCAGGCGCAGTTCGTTGTTGGCTTCCACCGCCGCCATCGGCTCCACGAAAACGGTCGCACCGGTCGAGGATGCGCCGTGAACGAGGCCGGGCACGTCCGCGCGGCATTCCGCTTTCACGGGGACGACGAAGCGCCCTTCCCGCAACGTGACAATCGGGTCTTGCAACGCTTTTTGGTAAGACGGCGAACGGATGAGTTTGTCGAGCGATTCGCGCACCCGCGACGAGGCCGCGCGGGTTTTTCGCCGGATGTTGGCGAGTTCGGGGCTGGCGCTGTCGGCAACGGTGTCGTCGGAAAGAATCGCGTGGGTGATTTTTTCTTCGAGGAATTTGTTGGGCAAAATGCCGTCCAACACGCGGTCGAGCGCGGTTTCGCCCTCTAAATGGGTGCGCCATTCGCAGATGCCGCGAAATACGCGCAACAGTTCCGCCACGTCCAAAAGTTCTCGAAGCGACAGGGGAGAACCGGTTGCGGCGCGTTTGGCGGCGGCGCTTATGTTTTTGACCGAGCCGAAACTCGGCGCGCCGAACCGCAAAAGAAGCGACTGCGCGTCGGTGGTTTCGTTTAAGCGGCGGGTGACCTCGAATTCGTCCCGCGAGGGAGAAAGGGCGCGCGCCTGTGCCGCCGCGTCCGCCGAAGCGGTTTCGGCAGCCAGCAAATCCAGCACTTTCGGCAGTTCCAAGGCGATTTCATACCGTGTCACGACGACACCTCCTTATAAAATGTATTGCAAACCAAAAATTACCCCGCAAAAAATCAAGGGGCAGGTTTTGGCTCGATTTCACAAAGTTGATGATAAAAGTCGAGCGTGTTAAATCCGCGGTTTAAGCGATAGAGCAAAAACCGTTCGCACACGTCGGCGAGCGCCGCCAGTTCCTTTTCGGGAACGGCGAACGAAAACGCTTTTTCAAGCGGCGCGGTGGGAACGAACCGCAGCGCCGCAAGCATCGTTTCCGAGAGGGGATAGCAGTCGAGCCCCACGCCGCAATCTTGGCAAATGAGCGTGCCGTCCCGCAGGGAAAGCGACAGGTTTTGCGCCCCGCCGCAACGGCGGCAGGCGGACAAATCCGGCATATAGCCGGCGGCGGCGAGCAACCGCCACTCGACGACGAGTTTTACAAGCCGCGGGTCTTTTTTGCCCTCCGATAAGAGGTGAAACGCGTTGAGCATTAAACGCAAAAACTCTTCGGCGGGCTCGTCCCACGGGGCGAGCACCCCGCACAGTTCACAGAAATATTGCGCGAGAGTCACGGCGGTCACGTCGCTTTTCAAATCGAAAAACACGCGAAGCGGCTCCGCTTCGGACACCGCAAACCCGCTTTTCGTCTCGGTCAACGTCAGCCGCGAATAGGTGAGCAGTGACGTGGCGGCGCCTTTGCGGCTTTTAATACTTTTTGCGCCGCGGGCGGCGGCGCGGACAAGCCCGTTGTCGCGGGTCAGCACCGTGACGAAGCGGTCTGCCTCGCCCACTTTATGTTCCCGCAGAATCAGTCCGTCGGTTTTGAGGGTCACCGCGTTCGCCTTCTTTCGCCTGCGCGGGCGTGACGGCGTTTACCGCCTGCCGATAGCGCAGATAATCGTCAATCGTCCCCGTTTTTTCAAACGCTTTCCACAACGTGTCGTTTTCCATAGCGCACAACCCCTTTCGGGGTTACTTTGCGCAAAATGACGGCGGGCTATACCCGCGAAAAAGGGGAGAGTTTGTTATTTTTCGATGGTGAAACCGAACTCGCCGAGCGAGCCCTGACGGTTGCGCCAGTCGGGTTTTACTTTCACCCAGCATTGCAGGTTGACTTTGGCATCCAGCATCTGCTCCATATCGGCGCGGGCGAGCGTGCCGATTTCTTTGAGCATTGCGCCTTTTTTGCCGATAATCATGCCCTTGTGGCTCTCGCGCTCGCAGTAGATGTACGCCTCGATGTCCACCACCGTGCCGTTTTTGCCCTCGTGCTCACCCATGCGCTCGATAACGACGGCGATACCGTGGGGAATCTCCTGCTGTAACAATTGCAGCATCTTTTCGCGGATGAGTTCGGCGGCGATGAGGCGTTCCGGCTGATCGGTCACGGCATCGTCGGGGAAGAAGTGGGGGCTTTCGAAGGCATATTCGGAAAGCGCTTTTTCCAGTTCGTCCACGCCCTCGCCGGTCACGGCGGACAGCGGCAAAATCGCATCGAATTCGTACGCATCTTTCCATGCGGCGATGCAGGCGAGGAGATTTTCCTTTTTCTCCACCAAGTCAATTTTGTTGATGACGAGCACCGCCGGCAACTGCTCTTTTTTCAGCCGATTTAAGAGTTCCTGCTCTTGCTCGCGGATTTCGGCGGTGGGCTCCACCACCAAAATCGCGCCGTCCACACCGGACATCGCCTCGCCGATGGAGCGAACCATAAAGTCCCCCAGTTTTGTGCGGGGGCGGTGGGCGCCGGGGGTGTCGAGAAAGACGAGTTGGGTGGCGCCGTCGGTTTTTACGCCCATAATACGGTTGCGGGTGGTCTGCGGCTTGTCCGAAACAATCGCAACCTTTTGCCCCACCAAACGGTTGAGCAGAGAGGATTTGCCGACGTTCGGGCGGCCGATGAGCGCCAAAAACGCGCTGCGTGTAGTTTCTGCCATAATGTACCCCCTAATTTTATTCTTCGGGTTTTTCTACAAACGAGTCTTCGCGGGACAAACCGAGTTTTGCCATGACGGTTTCTTCTTTTTCGCGCATCCGCACGGCTTCGAGACCGCCGTTTACGTGGTCGTAACCGAGCAGGTGCAAGACCGAGTGGACGGTGAGGTAGCCGACTTCGCGCTGTAACGAGTGGCCGAACTCGGCGGCCTGCTCCTGTGCGCGCTCAAACGAGAGTACCACGTCGCCGAGCAGCGCCGCGCCGGTTTCGGGGTTGTGGTCGTATTCGCCGTTTTCGCCGAGCGGGAAGGACAGCACGTCGGTCGCGCGGTCCACCTGGCGGAACTGCAAATTTAGTTCGTGGATTTGTTCGTTGTCCACAAACGACACGTCGATTTCCGCGAGCTCGGGGAAGTTTTCGGTTTGGAGCGTCGCCTCGCAGCAGCGGCGGATGAGCATCCGCGTGCCGGAGGGGATGGCGACGACCTTTTGTTTGTTTTCAATGGTTACTTTTGCTTTTGCTTTTGCCATTTTGAGACTCCTTTCGGTGTGTAGAGGGGTGGGAGTTTTTCTGTTTTGCGGTTTCATATGCTTCGTACGCGGCGACAATCCGCTGGACAAGCGGGTGGCGCACCACGTCTTTTTGGGTGAGGGTGCAAATCGCGACGTCTTCCACGCCGTTCAGCACTTTCATCACTTCTTTTAAGCCGCTTTTGCTCGAACCGGGCAAGTCCACCTGCGTTACGTCGCCGGTGACCACCATTTTCGAGTTAAAACCTAAGCGGGTGAGGAACATTTTCATCTGCTCGGGGGTGGTGTTTTGCGCCTCGTCGAGGATGATGAAACTGTCGTCGAGCGTGCGGCCGCGCATATACGCAAGCGGCGCGATTTCGATGTTGCCGCGCTCTAAATATTTTTGGTACGTCTCCGCGCCGAGCATATCGAACAGCGCGTCGTACAGCGGGCGGAGATACGGATCGACTTTCGATTGCAAATCGCCGGGGAGAAAGCCGAGTTTTTCGCCCGCTTCCACCGCGGGACGGGTGAGGATGATGCGGTTGATTTCCTTGGCGCGGAACGCGTTGACCGCCATCGCCACGGCGAGATAGGTTTTACCCGTACCGGCGGGGCCGACACCGAGCACCACCGTGTTGTCGCGGATGGCATCGACGTATTGCTTTTGACCGAGGGTTTTCGGTTTGACCGGTTTGCCCTTGGCGGTAATCACCACGCCGTCCGCCGCCAACTGCGAGAGGGAGTCGTCGCCGCCCTCGTCCACCAGCATCAAGACGTAGCGGACGTTTTGTTCGCCGAGTTGTTCGCCGCGGTTGATGAGCGTTAACAGCCCCCGCACCGCGCGCACGGCTTTATCCACGTCTTCCGCGTCGCCGGTGATTTTGAGGTCACCGCCGCGGATGACGATATCTACGGTATAGTGTTGTTCAATCAGCCGCACGTTCTCGTCGAAACTGCCGAAAAGCGACACGGCTTGCTCCATTCTGTCGATGCTTAAAACCTGTTCGGTCATAGCGGCTCTCCTTTTTGCAGACATATATACACTATCATACCACATCTTTCCCCATTTGTCATACTT
This sequence comes from Clostridia bacterium, assembly GCA_024404755.1. Taxonomy (GTDB): domain Bacteria; phylum Bacillota; class Clostridia; order Oscillospirales; family Acutalibacteraceae; genus RGIG426. The sequence goes on from JAKSPN010000031.1 coordinate 7,797, forward strand.
TTTGTGGAATTTTTTGAAATTTTCTCAAAACTGCCGTCCGCGCCGCCGAAAATCCCCGCGGACAAGGGGGCGGCGGGGTGCATATAGTGGGAATAGCACACGGGAGTTGTGTGTGATTTTTGTGCAAGGAGGCGTTTTTTCGGTGGAGAAAACGATACGATACGGCGTGGGCTCGGTCAGCCGCGCCATTCAAGGGCAAAAAGTGTTACAGCGCAACGGGTTTCGGGCGTTCGTGCATCGCGCATCCGGCAAGGCGGCGGGCGGGTGCGGCCACACGCTGTGGGTGACGGTGGAAAACGAGTTTCGTCGGGCGCAGGCGGAACGGTTGCTTTCGGCAGCGGGCATTCGGTTTACGGTGCAGGCGGGGGACGGCGTATGATTTACTTGGACAACGCCGCCACCACCTATCCGAAGCCGCCGTCGGTGCTGGCGGCGGTGGTGCGCGGGCTTGAAAAATGCGGCAACCACGGGCGCGGCGGGCATACGCTTTCGCTTGCCGCCGCCGAGGAGTTGTGGACGGCGCGGGAGACGGCGGCGCGGCTGTTCGGGCTTGACAATCCCGCGCGGGCGGTGTTTTGCGAAAACTGCACGATGGCGCTCAATATGGCGCTCAAAGGGCTTCTTTCCGGCGGCGGTCACGCGGTCTGTTCCGACGTGGAACACAACGCGGTGATGCGCCCGCTTCACGCGCTTTCGGTTTCGGGGGTTGCCGCGTTTTCGGTGGCGGAAACCGACCCCGAAAATGAGGAAAAAACGGTGGAAAATTTCCGCCGCGCGATTACGCCGGATACGACGGTGCTTTGTTGCACTGCTTGCTCGAACGTGACGGGCGCGGGGCTGCCGATTCGCGCGCTCGGGGCGCTTGCACGCGAGCGCAATTTGGCGTTTGTGGTGGACGGCGCGCAAGCGGCGGGCACGTTGCCGCTTTCGATGAAGCGGGACAACATCGACTTTCTCTGTCTGCCGGGGCATAAGGGACTTTACGGTCCGATGGGGACGGGGTTGCTTCTTTGCGGCGACCGCTATCCGCTTTGCACGTGGATGGAGGGCGGTACCGGCAGTCAGTCGCTCTCCTACTACCCGCCGGAGGAGTTGCCCGATCGCCTCGAATGCGGCACGCTCAATTTGCCCGGCATCTGTGGATTGCGGGCGGGGATGGAATTTGTCGAAAAGCGGGGCATCGAGGCAATTGCGGCGGCCAAGCGGCGGGAGATGGCACCGGTGGTTGAGCAACTTGCGGAAAATCCGCGGGTCACACTGTGTTCCGCGCCGCTGTCGCCGCAAAACGCGCCGCTTGTCACGTTTACGGTGGCGGGTGTGCCGTCCGAGCGTGTGGCGGAAGCGCTTGCCGCCGCGGGCGTGGCGGTGCGGGCGGGGTATCATTGTGCGCCCGCCGCCCACGCCAAATGCGACACGTTGGATGCGGGCGCGGTACGGGTGTCGCCGTCGGTGTTTACCGATGGGCGGCAAATCACGGCGTTTCTCAAAATTTTTGACGAAATCGACAAAAAAGGATTGCAATAGGGGAGAAAATATAGTAATATAAATATATATAAGTTAAAATCGGCATTTGTGTGCCGAAAAGAACGGGAAAGGAGAAGCGGGCGAACGTCGCTCTGCATAAACGGATATGGCAGAATTTTTCGGACGTATATGGGACCGTGTGGTCGGTCTGGTTTCCTCAATTAACGTGTTTACCAGTTTGTTGGACATCGTTGTGGTGGCGGTACTGCTGTACGCGGTATTCAAACTGGTGCGCGATTCCCGCGCGGAACAACTGGTCAAGGGGATTATCCTGTTTTTGCTTTTGTACGTGGTGGCGCGCATTTGCCGCTTGACCACGCTCTTGTATATTATGAACTTCCTGCTGACCAACGCGCTGATTTTGCTGGCGGTCATCTTCCAGCCGGAACTGCGCCGTGCGCTGGAACGGGCAGGACGCACGCGCGTGGGCGGCGACTTGTTCAACTTCGGTCTGTCGAACGACGATTTGGCGCGCAACGCGCGGGTGGACCAGTCCATCAACGCGGTGTGCGACGGGTTGGAACTGTTGCAGCGGCAAAAAATGGGCGCGCTCGTGGTGTTTGAACGCTCGACCCGCCTCGGCGAAGTGATGCTGACCGGCACCGAACTCAACGCCGAACCGTCGGCGGAACTGGTCGGCACACTGTTTTTTAACAAATCCCCGCTTCACGACGGCGCAATTATTTTGCGTGACGGCAAAATCGCCGCCGCGGGTTGTATTCTTCCGCTTTCGGACAACCCGCAAATCCAAAGCGAACTCGGCACGCGCCACCGCGCCGCCGTCGGTATGAGCGAAAACTCCGATGCCGTGGTGCTGGTGTTGTCGGAAGAAACCGGCGAACTGTCGCTGGCGGTATCCGGCGTGTTAAAACCGAATTACAGCCACGATTCTCTGCGGCTCGCCCTGCGCAATATGTTGCTTGAACAGGATCTGTCCGCGGACAAAAAACGGTGGTTTCAAAGGGGGCGTCAAAAATGAAAGATGTTCTCCGTAAAAAATTCACCCTGACCGGGTGGATGCATAACCGTACCGCGCTGATTATCGTGTCGGTGCTTCTTGCCGTTGTGTTGTGGGGCGTGGTGATGACCGACAACGCCACGCAGCAGGAACGCTCGCTGACCATTCCCGTGGCGGTGAGTTTAAGCGACAGTTACGCGAGTCAGGTGGGGCTGCGGCTGATTGAAGACGTAACCGAAGACGTGACCGTGGTGGTGCAAGGCCCGTGGTCGGCGATTACCGCGCTGACCGCCGACGATATTCAGGTGCGGGCGGACGTGTCCACCGTCCAGAAATCCGGCAAACAGCTGGTGACGCTCGTGCCTTCGCGCAACAGCAACACCGCCAACTACGAAATCGTGTCCTGCACCCCGTCGCAACTCGAAATCGAGTGCGATTATTGGGAGACGTTGACCCTTCCGCTGGAAATGGATACGTCGTCGCTGAAAGCCGCCGACGAAAAGACGATGCAACTCGGCACGCCGGTGCCGAACGTGGGCAAAGAGGGAACGCTTTCGGTTTCCGGTCCGCAGTCGGTGGTGCGCAGTATCGCGAAACTCGTGGCGAAACTCGAAGCGGAAGAGCCGCTGAACGAAACCCGCAATTTCTCGCCGGAGTTGAAGGCCTTTTCCGAGAAAAAGGTTGCGGTGGACCTTAAAAACTGCACGATTGAGGGATTAGAGAGCAAAACGCTGACTGTCACCGTTCCGGTGGATTACTATAAAGATTTGGCGGTGTCGCTCGATTGGCACAATGTCCCGAAAGGCATCCAAAACAACGCCGAACTGTTGAAAATTTCGCCGAACAAAATCAAAGTTGTCGGCCCGAAAGATGCGCTTTCGGCGCTCGGCGACACGCTGGTTGTCAGTACGGTGGATTTCGACCACTTGGTGGGCAAGAAATACGCGTGGAAATTCCCGGTGAAGTTGCCGGATGCGGTGACCTGCGTGGGCGACACGAAAGAGGCCGCTGTTACGCTCGATTTGAGTGGGTACACCAAAAAAATCGTGCCGTTGCCGCTGACCGACCAAAACGTCGCCTTCAAGAACAACACCGCGAACAAAAAGACCGCGGTCCAGAAAAAGACCATCGGCGTAACCGTTTACGGCACCAAAGCCGCGCTTGAAAAAGTGACCGCGAAATCGCTGAAAGTGACGGCGGATTTGGCGGGCGCGAAAGAAGCGGGGCTGATGACCTATTCCGGCACGGTGACCGCTTCCGGCGTGGACGGCGTGTGGTTCTACTACGGCGAGGATGCCACTGGCATTCCCGTGTACGTGACCGTTTCGTAATTTACCGAAAGTATAAATTTTAGGCAATTCTACCGTTTGTAAAAGCGGAAGCCGTTTTTGCGGTTTCCGCTTTTTTCGGGAAAAACCCCGTTTTTCAAGGGCTTCCGGCGGTAAGAGGAAAGGAGTGCGCCCTATGGCGACACCGCTTGACAAAACACGCAACTTTTGTATCGTTGCGCATATCGACCACGGGAAATCCACCCTCGCCGACCGGCTTTTGGAGAAAACCCAAACGGTGGCGCTGCGCGATATGGAAGACCAACTGCTCGACAGTATGGATTTGGAACGCGAGCGCGGCATTACGATTAAAGCCCACGCCGTTACGATGTCGTACACCGCGCAGGACGGCGAAACCTATACGCTCAACTTAATCGACACCCCCGGCCACGTGGACTTCAACTATGAAGTGTCCCGCAGTTTGGCGGCGTGCGAAGGTGCGTTGCTTGTAGTGGATGCTTCGCAGGGTATCGAGGCGCAAACGCTCGCCAACACCTATCTTGCGGTGGAACACGGGCTGGAAATCGTGCCGGTCATCAACAAAATCGACCTGCCTGCCGCCGACCCCGAACGCGTGCGGACGGAAATCGAAGATATTATCGGCATCGATGCGTCCGCTGCGCCCTGTATCTCGGCGAAAGCGGGCTTAAACATCGAGGAAGTGCTCGAACAAATTGTTACGCTCATCCCGCCGCCCGAAGGCGACAGCGACAAGCCGCTGTCCGCGCTGATTTTTGACAGTTACTACGACAGTTATCGCGGTGTCATCGTCTACATCCGCGTGATGGAAGGCACGCTCAAAGCCGGCGACCGTATTCGTATGATGGCGACCGGCGCGGAGTTCGACGTGGTGGAAGTGGGCATTATGCGCCCCGGCAAATTGGAGCCGGCGAAAGAGCTGTCCGCCGGTCAGGTCGGCTACATCGCCGCCTCGATTAAAACCTCGTCCGATGCGCGCGTGGGCGACACGGTGACTTTGGCGACCAATCCCGCCGCCGCGCCGCTTCCCGGGTATCGCAAGGCGAACCCGATGGTGTTCTGCGGCATTTTCCCGTCGGACGGCGCGAAATATCCCGACCTGCGCGAGGCGCTCGAACGCCTGCAACTCAACGATGCGTCGCTCTCGTTCGAGCCGGAAACGTCGGTCGCGCTCGGTTTCGGCTTCCGTTGCGGATTCTTGGGACTGTTACATATGGAAATCATCCAAGAACGCCTCGAACGCGAGTTTAACTTGGACCTCATCACCACCGCGCCGAGTGTCGAATATCGCCTGACGATGAACGACGGCACCGTCGTGATGGTGGACAACCCCACGAACTACCCCGACCCCGGCAGTATCCGTTTGGCGGAAGAGCCGATTGCCGAAGCGCACATCTACGCGCCGAACGACTACGTCGGCAACATTATGGAGCTGTGCCAACAGCGCCGCGGTGTGTTTAAGGATATGAAATATATCGACCCGACCCGCGTGGATATCCACTACGAGTTGCCGCTTAACGAAATCGTCTATGACTTTTTCGATGCGCTCAAATCGCGGACGAAGGGCTACGCGAGTTTCGACTACGAACTCAAAGGATTCGCCACCTCGTCGCTCGTCAAGTTGGATATTTTGCTCAACGGCGAAATCGTGGATGCGCTGTCCTTTATCGTGTTCGCAGACAACGCCTACACCCGTGCGCGCAAACTGTGCGAACGGCTGAAAGAGCATATCCCGCGCCAACTGTTCGAAGTGCCGATTCAGGCGGCCATCGGCGGCAAAATTATCGCGCGCGAGACGGTGAAAGCGATGCGCAAAGACGTGCTCGCCAAGTGCTACGGCGGCGATATCACGCGTAAGAAAAAATTGCTCGAAAAACAAAAAGAGGGCAAGAAAAAGATGCGCCAACTCGGCTCGGTGGAAGTGCCGCCGGAGGCGTTTATGGCGGTACTCAAACTGGACGACGAATAATCGCCGCGCGGTTGTCAAAATTGGGGAAAATTTGTAAAAAATTGTTGACAACCGTCGCTTGCGGGGGTATAATGCACACAAATGAATAGAGATAGAGGCGCGAATTGCATCAGTATCCGGAGTAACGGCACGTTTTCGCCACCGGAAAAAGGGTACTTCGCCGAAATCCCGACAAAAGGACGTTTTTCGTCGGGGTTGGGCCGCGGCAGAATATGTCGCGGACTGTCACGTTTTGCGTGGAGGGCTATCGACCGATAAGGATACAAAGGTTACGGTGGCTCACCGTGACCTTTTTCTTTTGCAGGAATCGCTTCTGTTCCTATTAAAAAATGGAGGGAAAGAAAAATGAAAACCAGACTCAACAAGCGTTCGTCCCGCCGCGGTCTTTTGACGGTGTTGCTGGTCGTCGCGCTCGCGCTGTCCTGCATGACGGTGTTTGCCACCGCCGAGAGCGAGGACACGCTGCTTGCCGCTGTCGCTGTGGATGCGGTCGAGGAAGAGCCGGCAATTGACCTCACCGACTATGATGCGGCGCAGGAATACGTTGACGGCTACGCCGACAACCTGATGGAGGACGAAAACTTCGAGGCGAACGTCGAAACGGCGCTGGCCACCATTCGCACCGAGCACAAATCCTTCGCTACCGCGTGGGCGCTTCTGCCGCCGCTGGTGGCTATCGTTTTGGCGCTTATCACCAAAGAGGTCTACTCCTCGCTGTTCATCGGTATTTTGACCGGTGGTGTGATTTACGCCAACTTCAACTTCGAGGGTACGGTCGTCCACGTGTTCCAAGACGGCTTTATCAGCTCGATTGCCGATTCCTATAACATCGGTATTCTTATCTTCCTCGTGCTGCTCGGCGCGCTCGTCGCCATGATGAACCGCACCGGCGGCTCGGCGGCGTTCGGCCGCTGGACGGCGACTCACATCAAAACCCGTGTGGGCGCGCTTCTTTGCACCGTCCTGCTCGGCGTGCTGATTTTCGTGGACGACTACTTCAACTGCCTGACCGTCGGCTCGGTTATGCGCCCGGTTACGGACAAGAAAAACGTCTCCCGCGCGAAACTGTCCTATCTCATCGACGCGACCGCCGCACCGGTGTGCATCATCGCCCCGATTTCCTCGTGGGCGGCGGCGGTGGCCGGCTTCGCCAAAGGCGCCGGTGCCGAAAGCGGTATGTCGCTGTTCATCTCCGCCATTCCGTATAACTTCTACGCGATTCTCAGCCTCGTGATGATGATTACCATCACCCTCTTGGGCTTCGACTACGGCCCGATGAAGAAATTTGAGAAAAACGCCGTCGAAAACGGCGACCTCTTCACCACCTCCAAACTCGAAAAAGTGGACGAAGAGTTCAATATGCAAAACGAAAAAGGCCGCGTGTGCGACCTGATTATTCCGGTGTTGTTCCTCATCATCGCCTGCGTTATCGGTATGATTTACTCCGGCGGCTTCTTCACCGCCGGCGAGGACGGCTACAAAAACTTTATTACCGCGTTCTCCAACTCGGATGCTTCCGTCGGTCTTGTGTTCGGCGCGTTCATCACCATCATCTTCGCGGTGATTTACTTCCTCTGCCGCCGTGTCATCTCCTTTAAGGATTGCATGGCCGCCATTCCGGAGGGCTTCAACGCCATGGTCCCGGCGATTATGATTCTCTGCTGCGCGTGGACCTTGAAAACCATGACCGACTCCCTCGGTGCGAAAGTGTTCATCTCCCAGATGATCGAGGGCTCGGCGGGTGGCTTCCAGCTGTTGTTGCCGGCGATTATCTTCCTGATTGCCGTGGGCCTGTCCTTTGCGACCGGTACGTCGTGGGGTACGTTCGGCATCCTCATTCCGATCGTGCTCAGCGTGTTCTCCGGTGCGGACGGCGTTGTCACCATCATCGCGGTGTCCGCGTGTATGGCCGGTGCCGTCTGCGGCGACCACTGCTCGCCGATTTCGGACACCACCATTATGGCGTCCGCCGGTGCGCAATGTAACCACATCGACCACGTGTCCACCCAGTTGCCTTACGCGCTGACGGTGGCGGCGGTGTCGTTCGTGTGCTACCTCATCGCGCCGTTTGTGAAATCCTGGCTCATCGCTCTGCCCATCGGCATTGTGCTGATGGTCGGCACGCTGCTCGTTATCAAACTGATTACGGGCAACAAAAAAGCCGCGAAAGTCGAGGAATAATCTTCCCGAATTCCAAAGCGCCCCGAACGTCGTTCGGGGCGCTTTTCTCTTTCTTTTAAGAAAAACAAAAAAATCCTTGACGAAACGAAAACGGTTTGTTATAATGGACGATGTTCAGATGCTACTGTGGCTCAGCTGGTAGAGCAGCTCACTCGTAATGAGCAGGTCGTCCGTTCGAATCGGATCAGTAGCTCCAACCCCCGAATTTCGGTTCGGGGGTTTTCCTATGGAATTTTTTTGAAGGAGGCGAGCAGAATGGACTTTAACGTGATGAACGTCGTGTTTGATTTGGCGGTGATTTTGCTCGCCACCAAATTTTTCGGGCTTCTTACCCGCCATTACGGGATGCCGCAAGTGGTCGGTATGGTGGTTGCGGGGCTTTTAATCGGCCCGGCTATCGTGTCGCAGTTGCCGCTTGGCATCGACGGCATTATCGCTCCGACGGAAGCGGAGATGGATGCGCTCCACGCGTTCGCGCAGGTGGGCGCGTGTCTCGTTTTGTTTTCCAGCGGACTCGAAACCAACCTGACCGAACTCAAAAAAAGCGGACTGAAAGCCACCCTCGTCGCCTGCGGCGGCGTGGCGGTGCCGCTGCTTCTCGGTACGGGCGGCGCGCTCCTCTTTATGGGCGGCTTTTCCGCCGCTGCGGACGTGCACGTCTTGTATAACGCGCTGTTCGTCGGGTGCATTTTGACCGCGACCAGCGTGGGCATTACGGTGGAAACCCTGCGGGAACTCAAAAAACTGCAAACGCCGGTGGGTACGGTGATTTTGAGCGCCGCGATTATCGACGACGTTCTCGGCATTCTTGTTTTGAGCGTGGTGACCAACCTCAAAAGCGGCGGCAGTATCTGGACAACGGTGGGCCGCACGGTCGGCTTCTTTGCGTTTGCCGTCGGGTTCGGTCTTTTGTTCCGCGCGTTGTTCCGCTGGCTCGGCAAAACCCGCCCGCACCGCCGCCGCACCAGTATTTTGGCGCTCGGCGTGTGCTTTTTGTTCGCGTATTACGCCGAGGAATATTTCGGCGTAGCGGCGATTACCGGCGCGTATATGGCGGGCATTATGTTAAGCGGACTCGAAGACACCTCGTTTGTGGACCGCAAAGTGGTGGTGTCCGGCTATATGATTTTTACCCCGATTTTCTTTGCCTATATCGGCATCAGCGCCGATTTCAGCCAATTCCGGCTGTCGGATTTGTGGTTCTGCCTCGCGTTCGTGCTGCTCGGTATCGCCGGCAAAATTCTCGGTTGCGCGGGAGTCGGGCGCGCCTGCAAAATGCCGCGAAAAGAGGCGGCAACCGTCGGCTGCGGAATGATTGCGCGCGGCGAGGTCGCTTTGGCGGTGTATGCCGCCGGCTCGTCGCTCATTTATACGAACACGGACGGCAAATTACTCGGTATCGACCCGCTTGCCGCGACCATTTTCCTGATTTTGACCTCGTCGGTGCTGTGCCCGATTTTGCTCAACGCTTGTTTCGGGAAAAAGAAGAAAAAGAAAAAAGCGTAAGGATTTGCACTCGCTTTGGGTGATTTCGTAGGGGTC
>JAKSPN010000032.1 GCA_024404755.1 Clostridia bacterium
GAGGAGTGCCGGACGGACACTCGGTCAGCATTCCCGCTTCCGCCATTTGCTCCATAATGGCCTTAAATTCGGCACTCTCATAAGCCAAATTCTGATGACCCCTTTGCCGCAGCACGGTCAATTTCTCAATAAGTTCGCGTTTTTCTTCGAGAGAGTAAATCCTCTCTCCTTTTTTCCTTGTGTCAGCATCGTTGTTTCTTCCAATATAATCAGTTTTGCGGGGTTTTCGTCAGAAATAGGGTGATTTTCGCAAAAAGGTTACTTATAAAATCGTTTCCATCCCGAATTTTTGGATATGGAAGCCGCATTTTTCATAAAACGCCTGCGCCGCCTCGTTTTTGTCCCACACGTTGAGCGTGAGATTATACACGCCGTGCGCTTTCGCAAACGCGCGCACGTGCTCGAACAGCGCCGTGCCGACGCCGCTTTTGCGGGCGGCTTCGCCCACGCAGATATCGTCGATATACAACGTTACAAAGTCGCGGAGATTGTTCTTTCCGTGCGGCTCGAACACGCAAAACGCATACCCGAGCACCGCGTTCTGTTCGTTTACAGCCACGAACACGGGGCGACGTTCATCGGCGAAAATCTCCGCCAATTCGGGCGCGGTATATTTCGTTTTGTCCTTGATGAAAATATCCGGTCGGGTCGCTTCGTGGACGTTGTTGACCTGACGAAGCAGTTCCAACACGCCGTCGGTATCCGCGACGGCAGCGGGACGAATGGTCATCGCAATTCCTCCGTTTTCTCAAAAAGGAGATACGGCGTATCTCCTTTTTTCAGTCGTTTTGTAAGCGTTTGGCGCGAGTCTCGCTCTGTTCCCACACGTCGGGCAATTTCTTTTGCAGCGCGGTGCAAAAGTTGTCCAGCGCGGCAGATTCCGGCGCCGCAAAGCCGCCGACCAGTCCGTCGGCGCGCACGATTTTCGGCAACGTCATCGTGCCGTATTCGGCGGGCTCCTCCACGTTGACAAGCACGTGACGCGCCTTGCATTCCACCGCTACGGCGATGTTGGTGTTTTTGTCGCCGGATGCCGCTACGCACATATAGCAGTTGGCGGTGTCGCCGCGGAAGAATTTACGGGGAATGTGGCGGATTTGTCCCGCTTCGTCCAGCGCACGCAAACGCGGGCACAGTTCCGGCGCGATAACGGTAATTTTCGCGCCGAAAGACAACAGCAATTCCGCGGCATCGGCGCTGTATTCGCCGCCGCCGACCAATGTGCAGGTGTTGTTTTCCAAACTCACGAAAATCGGAAAATCCAAAGACACGGTTTCCCCTCCTTTCCGACAAGACGTTGTAGCTGGTTTCAGTATACACTATTCTTTCCGTTTTGACAAGTATTATTTCTTTACACGCTTATTTGTGGTATTTCCCGCCCGCCTCAATTTGCATCGCGCGGTACAGTTGCTCGCACAGCATCACCCGCGCCAATTGGTGCGGAAAAGTCATCGGCGACATCGAAAGTTTGAAGGTTGCGGCGGCTTTTACCGTCGGCGACAACCCGAACGAACTGCCGATGATACACACGGTTTTGGATTTGCCCTCTACCGCCCATTTTTGTAAAAGCGCCGATAAATCCGGCGACGACAGCGGTTTTCCCTCGATACAAAGCGGCATCACCGCCGCCCCCGCGGGAATTTTCGCCAAAATCGCTTTACCCTCGGTTTCGAGCGCTTTTTCAATCTCCGCTTTCGAGGGATTGTCCGGCAGGCGGCACTCGTCAATTTCAACGATATCGAACTTGCAAAACGCGGCGAGGCGTTTTTGGTATTCCGCCACCGCATCCCGCCAATAGGATTCTTTCAATTTTCCGACACAGAGTAGCGTTACGGTTTTCATGGAAGTTCCTCCAAAACGGCTTCGTATTCCTCTTCGGAAAGCGCCGCGTTGATAAACTGAATCAGCCGCGCCGTGGACAGTTTTTGCGGCAAATCGAAGTGGGCTGAAAACGCGGCACGGCGCGCGGCGGCATCCTCCCGTCCGGTCAGCCCGTCCGAAAACAGGCGGGATTTGGTCATAAATCCGCCCTTTTGCGGGGTATCGTCCACCGTAACGCCCGCCGCCAAAAGGGCGGATTTGAGCGTTTCTTCGTCCATGCCTTCCACGCCCAAAAGCCCCTCTTTTCCGGGGGCGGACTTGCGTTTTTCTTTGCCTTTGATTTCTGGGATAAACGCGTGTTTCACGGCAATTCCCGGAAGCGCGCCGTTCAGATAGTTGCGAATGACAAACCCCGCGCCGTCGCTGTCGGTCAAAAGCACGCACCCGCATTTTTGTGCGAGCGCCCGCAATTCCGCGAGCCGCGCGGTGTCTTTGAAAATGCGAAAGCCGTTGGTTTGGAACACCACGGCATCGGTCACGGCGGCGAGTTTCACGGCATCGTGTTTGCCCTCGACCACCACGACTTCTCGGATATGCAACATACGCTCACCCCCGCGCTTTTGCAAGCAGTTCGGACACGGTGCGCTCTAAAATCCACCAGTTGTCCATCGACGAGGATTTCATCCCCGTATCCGCTTTAGCGAGAAGCGCGATGCACCCGCGCAACGTCGCAAGCCCCATACGTCCGCCGTCGCGTGCGGCGTTGCGCAGCACGAATTCCCGCTTGCCGTAGGCAAAATCGCGGGTGAGCGATTCGGGGCGTTCCCCCGCCGCGGAAGCGACTTTTACGCGGTACAAATCGGCGTAAGCGGACGAGAGTACCGCCAACACGCCGGTGGGTTTTTCTTTGTCCGCTTTGAGCGTATGCAAAATGGTAAAGGCGCGCGCGGCGTTACCCTGCCAAATGGTTTTCGAGAGGTCGAACACCCGCGCTTCCAGCGTTTCGTGGGTGAGCGCCGTCACCATTTCCGCCGTAATCGTGCCGCCCTGCCCCGCGCAGGCGCAGAGTTTATCGAGTTCGTTTAACAGCGTGTGCAAATCGGTGCCGCAACGGGTCGCCAACTGCTCGGCCACCTTGTCCGACAACGCGCACCCGCGCTTTTTCGCCCCGCCGCAAAGCAGTTTTGCCGCTTCGTTGACGGACGGGTGCGGAAATTCGGTGACAAAACCGGCTTTTCCGGCGGCGGTGAGAAATTTTTTCCATTTGGCTTTCCCGTCCGGCACGATACTGCAATACCAAAACACCAGCACGGTGCTTTCCGGCAGGTCGGCAAAGAACTCCTCGAACGCATCGCTCGTTTGGTCGGTCGCGGCGTTATAGTCGCATACCACCACCGCGCGATGCTCGGCAAACGCGGGAAGCGTTTCCGCCGCGGCAATAATCTCGTCGGCGGACAGTGCCGTACCGTCCAAGCGGTCGAGGTTAAAATCCGCCTCGTCTTCGGAGACGGCGAGCGCGGCGATTTTGTTCGCGTAAAACGCGGTGAGATAGCTCTCTTCCCCGTACAAGACGTACAGGCGTTTAAGCGGCTCGTTTTTCAGTTGATTTTTGAGGTCCGCTTCCTTGTACACCATGCGCTCCCCCTCCTTTTTAAGTCAATGTAATCGAAACGACACGTCTTTCGTGTCGGTTAAATCTATCGTGTTGGTTTCTCCCGCCGCGGTGGTCACCGTAACCCGTTCTCCATCGAGTTTCACCGCAACCGCGCCGTCAAACAGCGAGAATTCGTTTTCCGTCACCACGGTGTTGCCGTCGCCTTTGAACGTGGCAACAGCGGTTTTGTTGTCGCCGAACAGCACGTAGCGTTCCACCTCGACACGGTCGCTGAATTCACGCCATTTGCGGGTGATTTTGCGCGCGGGGTCAAGCACCGCGACACACTCCACCCGCGCGACGTTTTTACACTCAAGCGCCGATTTCGCCGCTGTCCAACCGTTGCCGCCATCCACCAAAAGGCAGATTTCTCCGTCTTTTTCGAGTACCACGGCGTTGTCGCCGTAGGCGCGGGTAAGCGATACGTCTAATTTGCCTTTGGAAAGCAGGGTGTCGCCGACACAAAGCGCCACAAGCCCCGCGCACATCACGGACAGTCCGACGAGCGCCGACTTTTTGCCGCGGCATTTCCACAAAAGCACCACCGCCAAAAGGGTGACGACAACCCACCCTTTGCGATACGGCTCGTCGGTGGATACCGTAGCCCCCGCAAACCCGCCGCAAAGCGACGTAGCCCACAGAAGATACCGCGAAAGCGCAGTCGCCATAAGCCGCAACCCGCCCGCGAGAAAGCCGAGGTGAACGGCGCTCAAAAGCAGCGCACCGGCGGCGCACCACAAAAGAAGCGTAGCCGCGAACACACAAAGCAGGTTGGAAAGCGGCGCAACAAGCGAAACTTCCTCGAACACCACCGCGCAAATCGGCAAAATCGGAAGCGTTGCCGCAAGCGTCACGCACAGCGATTCAAAAACGAAGCGCAGCGGGCGTTCGGCTTTACCCGTGTTGTGTTTCTCAAAAAAGTCGTTGCACACCTTTGTCATCGGCGGCAACCACCGCAAAAGACCGTAGGTCGCGCCGAACGACAACCACAGCCCCACGTCGCACACACAGTAGGGATTCACAAGCCACAATAGTAACAAACCGCCGCCGAGGGAGTTGAGTCCGTCGGCACGGCGGCGAAAGAGGTTGCCGGAGAGCACCAAAGTATTTAAGATACACGCCCGCACCACCGACGGGTGAAACCCGACGAGAAGCGCAAACGCCCATAACAGCATGAGCGCCGCCGCCGAAGCGGTTTTGCGGGTAACGCGCAGTTTACGTAGCAGCCCGTAAAGTCCCATGGCAACAATGGACGTATGCAGTCCCGATACCACGAGCAAGTGGGACACGCCCGCCCGCCGAAAATCGGCGATGATGTCATCGGGCAAATCGCCTTTATCCCCGAGGCACATCGCCCGTAAAAGCGGGCGCACATCCTGCGTCATACCGGAAAGCAACGCCTCGGAAACGGCGGATTTGGCAAGCGAAAGCGATTTCCCAAACGAGCGAGAATCCCGCCGCAACACACGAAATGCCGTCGATTCCTCCGTCCAACCGGAAAGAAACGTGCGGTTGGCTTTCGCGGGGTCAAATAAGACGAGTCGGTCGGCGATATCCGCCCGCGAGAGGGTCGCGGTAGTGCGGATTTCGTCGCCGTAGACCGGCGGCAGGTCGGCAAACGGCGCGTGCAGATATACCTTTGTGCCGGCGGGCAAGTCCCCGCCCGTCACTTTCACCGTCACCGACACCACGTTGTGCGAAACGCTTCCCGTTTCGGTGGCCGTACCGACCACCGCGACAGTTTTGCCGTCAAACTCCGCAAGCGGACGGCTTTGCATGGTCTCGACAACGAGAAACCCCGAAAGCGCCACCGCCGCCGCAAGCGTGCAGACGGCGATTTTGCGGGTGTTTTTCAAAAGCAGACCGGAAAGCCCGATTGCGGCGCACAGCATGCACACACTCACCGTTACGAAAAACGGCAGCAACGCGGCGGCGACAAGCGCACAAAATCCGGTAACCCCGAGCGCCAACAGCGGGCGCTTAAAGATGCTCATTTTTTGCGGAACTGGTCTTTCATCCGCAGTTCGTGGGACAAGATGCGTTTGCGCAGACGAATGGATTTCGGCGTGATTTCCACGAGCTCGTCGTCGTTGATGAATTCGAGCGACTGTTCGAGCGACAGATTGACCGGCGGGGTCAGGCGAAGCGCCTCATCCGAGCCGGAAGCGCGGGTATTGGTCACGTGTTTTTTCTTGCACACGTTGACGGTGATATCCTCGTTTTTCGGGCATTCGCCGACAATCATACCCTCGTACACCGGGGTCGCGGGTCCCACAAACATCGCACCGCGGTCTTGGGCGTTCCAAAGCCCGTAGCCGGTGGTTTCGCCGGTCTCAAAGCAAACGAGCGAACCCTGTGTACGCTGCGGAATATCGCCTTTATACTCATCGTAGCCGTCGAACAAGCTGTTCATAATGCCGTGACCGTTCGTATCGGTCAGGAATTTTTGACGATAGCCCATAAGACCGCGCGACGGAACACGGAATTCGAGATGGGAAATACCGGTGTCGCGCGTACCCATATTGATGAGTTCCGCTTTGCGATTGCCGAGCCGTTCCATCACGCTTCCGACGTAGGTTTCCGGCACTTCAATCATAAGAAGTTCCATCGGCTCAAGTAACTTGCCGTTTTCGTCTTTTTTCATAATGACGCGCGGATTGCTGACCGCGAATTCATAGCCCTGACGGCGCATTTGCTCGATAAGAATGGACAAGTGCAGTTCGCCGCGACCGGACACCTCGAACGCATCGGTCGTTTCGGTTTCGCGCACGCGCATACTCACGTTGGTCTCCACTTCTTTGAACAGGCGGTCGCGCAGGTTGCGGCTCGTGACAAATTTGCCCTCTTTGCCCGCAAACGGACTGGTATTGACCATAAAGAGCATCGAAATGGTCGGCTCGTCGATATGCACGAACGGCAACGGCTCGACGTGTTCGGGGTCGCAGGCGGTTTCGCCGATGTTGAGGTCCGGAATACCGCTGACCGACACGAGGTCGCCGAGTTTCGCATCCTCGCACTCCACGCGGGCAAGCCCCTCGAACTGATACAGTTTGCCGATACGGGCGTTTTGGGTCTTGCCGTCTTCTTTGCAAATCGTGACCGCCTGCCCCACTTTCACCGAGCCGCGCTCCACGCGACCGATGCCGATGCGGCCGATATAATCGTCGTAGTCGATGTTGGAAAAGCGGATTTGCAGCGGGCCGTCCGACTCACCTTCCGGCGCGGGGACGTTTTGCAAAATCGCCTCGAACAGCGGCTGCATATCCCCCGAGCGCACCGTCGGGTCAAGCGAAGCGTAACCGTCTTTTGCCGAGGCGTACACCACCGGGAATTCGAGTTGGTCTTCGTCCGCATCCAATTCGATAAACAAGTCGATGAGTTCGTCGATGACTTCCGCCGGACGCGCACCGTCGCGGTCGATTTTGTTGATAACGACCACCGGACGTTTGCCCGCTTCGAGCGCTTTTTTCAGCACGAAACGGGTTTGGGGCATACAGCCCTCAAACGCATCCACCAAAAGCAACACGCCGTCCACCATGAGGAGAATACGCTCCACCTCGCCGCCGAAATCGGCGTGTCCGGGAGTGTCCACGATGTTGATTTTGGTATCGCCGTATTTCACGGCGGTGTTTTTCGATAAAATCGTAATGCCGCGCTCGCGTTCAAGGTCGCCCGAGTCCATCACGCGCTCGGCCACCTGCTCGTTATCGCGGAAAATACCGCTTTGGCGAAGCAGTTGGTCCACGAGCGTCGTTTTGCCGTGGTCAACGTGGGCGATGATGGCGACGTTGCGGATGTCTTCTCGTTTTTGCATAAAGTTCGCTTCCCTTGTTTTGTAAAAATTTCATTAACCTATATAGTATATCACGGAAAATCGCCGTGCGCAAGGGGTTTCCCGCAAAAAAATTACCGGACAACGTTCGTTGTCCGGTAACTCATAATTTTTAGAATTTGTCGATAATGTTGGCAAGGAATTTGCGGATTTGAAGCACGTCTTTCATATTCACGCTGTCGTCTTGGTTCACGTCGGCGTTAAAATTGTTCACGGAAACTTCGATACCCGCGAGCGCTTTGCGCATCACCAGCACGTCTTTCATATTGACGGAGCCGTCGTCGTTCGCGTCACCGAGCAAAATCTCGCGCACACCCGTTTCGGTGGCGGCGGACTCGGTCGCGGAGGTTTCGGTGGATTTCGGGATGATGTCCACCGTGCCGTCGGCATACACAATCACCGTGTTGCCGTTTTCGTCGATAAACGTGTAGTTGATTTGCTTCGTCGGCTGGGTCTCACTCGAACTCGGCGTGGTTTCGCTCGAACTCGGCGTAGTTTCGCTCGAACTCGGCGTGGTTTCGCTCGAACTCGGCGTGGTCTCGCTGGAGCTCGGTTGGGTTTCGCTCGCGCTCGGCTGAGTTTCGCTCGAACTCGGCGTGGTTTCGCTCGAACTCGGCGTGGTTTCGGTCTCGGTGCCGGTATACGGCGCGTGGCGATAGACCTTAATCACAACGCTGTCCACCGACACGGTGTCGGTATAACCGGAAGCATCGCTGAAATACACGAATTCGGTGGTGTCGTTCATCTGCGGAGCGAGCAGAATGCCGCCTTTGTCGGTCGTCGTGCCGTAAAGCCGCTGGCTATACGTACCTTTTTCGCCTTGCAAAAGCGACGTGCCGGCAATTTTGCCCTCGGTCCACAGTTGGTCTTCGCCGTTCACGACAAAGCCGGTGGTGGCGTAGCCACTCGCACCGGAAGCCGAGCCGACGGTGGTAATCTCATAATACTCGTCGCCGGAAATCGTGCCGTTTTTCGCCAAATCCGCGCGAATGGCGGCGTTGATTTCCTCTGCCACGCTGCCGGAAAGACGGCCGGTATACGCATCCGGACGACCGACGATGACGTCTTGGTTGACGTTACCCGACCACAGCACGTTTTCTTCCATCGGGGTGGACGGGGTCTTTTTGGTGGTCTGCGTGGTTTCTTCCGAAACGGAAGCGTGGCTCACCGTCTGTTTTTCGGTTTTACCCGAGCCGGCGGTGGTAATCGGGGTGTCCGACTGTTTCAGGTTATACCAGTCTTCGTGTTGGTGAATCGCCACGCCGAAGCCGCCCGTCGGGTGGTCTTTTTGCAACGACTCGTAAATTTTCGCCAATTCGCCGTACATATACTCTTTGGTCTCTTGGGCGAACTCGTCGGACGGGCTGTTAAAGGTGGCGTTGTGCGGGGCAGCGCCGGAACTGTAGTCACCGGTCTCCACGCCGAACACGACGCGGCAACCCTTGGCTTTCGCCGCCGCCAGCGCTTTCGCGCCCAAATTCCAAATCGCGTTGTAACTGTCTTTGTAGGACATCAGCGTCAGCGTATCGACGTTTGCCGCGATAACCTCGTAGATGTTACCGGTCACACCGCCGGCAGACACTTGGGTGTTGGTGTCCATCTGGCAGTTGACGTCCATAGACAGCGGCACGCCGCGGGAACGGGCATTCGGGAACTGGGACACGATTTTGTTCGCAAACGTCGTAACGCTCTCGTGCTCCACGTCGAAGTGGATGCCGTTCAGTTTGTCGTTCGGATACTCGCCTACGTAGGTGAGATATTCGGTACACACGCGGTCAAGCGCGGAAGAAGAACCTTTCAGCGTGTCGTTTTCTTCATAAATGAACGAAATCGCAATGCCGTGACGGTTGGCCTCTTCCACAAAGCCGTGGAGTTTCGTACGGTTGGATTTGCTTTGCAGCAGATAATAGCCGTAGTAGTAAATCTCGTTGATGCTGTTTTCTTCCAAGAAGTTCAAATACTTGTCGCGGGTGTTGGTAACAAACGCATCGTCCGTCCACCACCACCACGTACCGACTTGCGCGCCGTCAGCGGGATCGACGAAGTCCATGATCGGTTTGCCGGACTGGTTATAGTAATAACCGTAGCCGCCGGTCACTTCGGTGTTCTCCGCGGCGGACGATAACGTCACCACACTGAACAAGGTTGTGAGTAAAAGTGCGATTGCCAGGAGTGTTGCCAGTTTTTTCATTTCACTAATCCTCCAAAAAATTTTATCTTAACCCGCCACAAGCGGATAAGGATCGATTCGACCGCCATCGCGGTACACCTCGAAGTGTAAGTGGTTACACGTACTGTAACCGGTAGAGCCGACACGGCCGACAACCTGTCCGCGAGACACGCGCTCGCCCGGAGTGACAAGCACCGCCGAGCAGTGGGCGTAGCGGGTTTGGTAGCCGTTGCCGTGGTCCACAAGCACCGAAAGTCCCCAACCGCCGTTATAGCCGGACGAGTTGGCTTCGACCACCACGCCGCCGTCCGCCGCGATAATGGGCGCACCGTAATCGCCGTAGATGTCGATACCGTTGTGGAAGCGGCCGTACTGCGGGCCGTAAGTTTCGCCCACGCTGTAACTGCTCGGAAGCGGCCAAATCATACCGCGAGCGATACCGTCGCCGGCAACGCCGCTGCCGCCGCCCGCATCCAACGCGCCGACCGCGTTGACTTGGGTCACCGGTTGTCTGGTCACCGCTTCGGACAGTTTCTTGCGGGACACCTCTTTGCCGTCGATATACGTAACGGCGTAGGTAAGGCGGCGCACACCGGGCACGCCTTTGATTTTGACGTAGTTGTCGCCGATATAGCGGGACGGATCTTTCACCGTTTCGGATTTATACGCAATCGAGCGATTTTCAATCTCGGTGCAGGTCATTTCCACGTCGAGATACGCGCCCGCCTCCTGCACAAGCAGTTGCTTGCCCGCCGTAAGCGATTCGGGCGTTACGTCGGTGTTGAGCGAAAGCAGTTGTTTGCGGGTGATGCCGTTTTGCTCGGCAACCGAAGCGGCGGTGTCCCCTGCTTGTACCGTTATCCATTTTTGGCTGGCGGCACGGTCGGTCAGCAACGTGCGCATCTCGGTCAGCGACAGTTTCGCCGACGTGGGATACAAGCCGTTGACCGTCTGCACGTCTTGGGCGAATTTCAAATCCACGTCGGACAGCGCCAAGTTCGAGTACGTATCGGCGCAGTTCGCCAAAATGGAGTTGAGCAACACGGTCAGTTTCTTTTCGGAATCCACCGCGCCCTCAAACTTGCCGTCTACGTAAACGCCGCACAGTTCCTCCACCTTGTCACCGTACGAGCCGAGAATCAGGTCGCACAGTTCGTTTTCGGTGAGCAAATCGTCTTTCGGCGAGAAAGTCAGTTCCAATTCGGGCGTGCGGTCCACCGCAAAGGTGGAATCCACGCCGGCGACACGGCCTTCCGCCAAATCCGCCGCGCGGTCAAACACGTCCTCATCCGCGATGTCGCCCACGTAGTGACCCATATAGGTCAGCCGCA
The DNA here is from genome assembly GCA_024404755.1 of Clostridia bacterium. GTDB lineage: Bacteria > Bacillota > Clostridia > Oscillospirales > Acutalibacteraceae > RGIG426. The sequence goes on from JAKSPN010000032.1 coordinate 10,809, forward strand.
ACGCGAAGGTGGACGAGTACCAATAGCGCAGCACAAGCGCCACCGCCACCGCCGCCAACAGCGGGAACAACACGGTCAACCCGCGCGCAATGGCGTGGCGGGCTTTATACACGCCGACAAACGGCATTGCTACCGCGCGGCAAACGCCTTTCAGTTTGTTTTGCCGCCAACCGCGGCTCACCCAAATCTTGCCGCGCCGCCATTCTTTTGCGGCCTGCTGACGGCTTTGTTTCATCCGGCGGAACGGGCGGGTTACAAACTCCCACGCCTTTTGAAGCGCCGCAAACACGGGGTCAAACACCCGCCGCCCCACGCGCCACACGCGGCGTGCCACGCGCATGGTACGAATACCCATCCGGTAGCAAACGGGATACAGCCCGTCCACCGCCGAAAACCACACGCGGACGAGTTCGTCGGTTATTCGATGAGAAGCGGGCGCAACAGCCGCACCGCTTTCATCAACGGTTTCCAAAGAGGTCTTTTCCCGCGCCAACGCGCCCACCTCCTTTCAAAGTCTCATACGGAAAGTAGTATACCATAAAATAAAACAAAAGTCAAATCCCGCGCGCGCAATAAAAAAAGAGGGGTTAAAACCCCTCTTTTTTTCTCTCAGATTACGCTACCGGCAGGCGGTTACACACAAGCGCGGCAATACTGCGGGCGGAAAGCAACACCGTTTCCTCGTCCACCGTGCGGTCGGACACCGTCACCGACACGATATAACCGTGGGCATAAAGAAACAACGTGCTTCCGGAAGAAAGCCACCACGCCTCATCCCCCAAGTTGGGTGCGGCTTGCAAATCGCCCTCCTCCGCTTTGGGAAGTGCGGCGTGGAACTGCTCTAACGTGCGTTTTTCCACGCTCACCGAAACAGACACCTTGCCCCCTTCGGAAATGGCGAACAACGTCCGCCCCTCGTTACTCACCTGCGGCTCGCGCAAGGTCACGTCCAGCGCTTCCTCCAACTCCGCTTTGGTGAGCAACGTGGAAATATCCACGTCAAGAAGCACCAGCGCCGTGCGGGTGGGTTCCGGCTCGGAAACCTCCGGCAATTCCACCTCGCAACCGCACAAAAGGCACAACATCAAGGCGCATACAAGCGCCGTCAACAGAGATACGGTCCGTTTCAAACCCATCACTCCTCGTTCATATTCATTTCCAGCCATTGCTGGCGGGTAATCAGCACCTGACGGGGTTTACTGCCCTCGTGCGGGCCGATAATGCCGCGGCATTCCATCTCGTCAATCAGCCGACCCGCGCGAGAATAGCCGAGTCGCAGGCGGCGTTGAAGCATCGACGTAGAGGCCTCGCCCGCTTCGAGCACGACCTCGATGGCTTTCGGCAGCATCTCGTCCGCCTCGCCGTCGCCATCGTCTCCGTCCACCGCGGCGGAAGCGGCGGATTTGCCGGTTGCGGCGGCGTTTTTCTCGATTTCGTTCATAATCTCGTGGTCGTATTCCACCGCCTCGTCCGGCGTTAAGAAATCTACAATCTTGCGGCGCTCGTCGTCGCTGACGAAGCCGCCTTGGATGCGGACGGGTTTAATCGTACCAATCGGGCGGAAGAGCATATCGCCGTTGCCGAGCAGTTTTTCGGCGCCGCCCTCGTCCAGCATAATGCGGGACTCGGTGGCTTTACCGACGGTCAAACCGATACGGCTCGGAATGTTCGAGCGCACCAGACCCGGCAACACGTCGGACGACGGGCGCTGGGTGGCGATAACCATATGCATACCGGCGGCACGCGCCATTTGCGCCAAGCGGACGATGGAATCCTCTACCTCTTTGGAAGCCGCCATCATCAAGTCCGCCAATTCGTCGATAACAATGAGGATTTGCGGCATTTTTTCGAGGTCTTCGCTCTTTTCCGCCATCTCGTTATAGTCAATCAAGTCGCGCACGTTATGCGCAGCAAACACCTGATACCGGCGAAGCATTTCGGTCACCGCCCAGCCGAGCGCACCTGCCGCTTTGCGCGGGTCGGTCACGACGGGAACGAGCAAGTGCGGAATGCCGTTATACGCCGAGAATTCCACGCGTTTCGGGTCGATAAGCATAATGCGTACGTCTTCCGGCGAGGCGCGATACAACACACTCAAAATCATCGAGTTGGTGCAGACGGATTTACCCGAGCCGGTCGTACCCGCCACCAACAAGTGCGGCATTTTCGCAAGGTCGGCCAACACGATTTTGCCGGAAATATCTTTGCCGAGCGCCACCGTCAACTTACTTTTCGCCGACGAGAATTCCGGCGAGTCAATCAGTTCGCGCAAGCACACGCTCGTGCGGGTCTTGTTCGGCACCTCAATGCCCACCGCCGCCTTGTTCGGAATCGGCGCTTCAATACGCACGCCGGACGCGGCAAGGCGCAGGGCGATATCGTCCGCAAGACCGGTAATTTTGCTGATTTTCACGCCGGCGTTCGGCTCTAACTCATACCGCGTGACCGACGGGCCGCGCACAATGTCCGAAATGCGGGCATCCACGCCGAATTCCTGCAACGTCTGCACAAGCCGTTCGGCGTTTTGGTTGAGTTCCTGCACCGAGGAGGCGTTTTTGCTGTTTTTCGGCATATCGAGAAGCGACAGCGGCGGATAACGGTAGGTCGAAACGCTCGCTTCCTCCTCTGCTTCGGCAGGGGCTTCGCCGTCCAGCGGCACGTCGATGCCCGAGGCAGGTTTTTCGGCGGCTTTGCGGGTGCGGCGCGGTTTTTTCGCCGCCGCCTGCGATGCTTTCAGCCGTTCTGCCGCTTCGGGGTCGAGTTCCGCCAAGCGACGGTCCACGTCGTCGCTCGCTTTTTGGTAATCGCTTTCGAGGGTACGATAGCCGTCCCCCATATCGATATCGATTTTGGATTTCGGCTCGTCCATTTTTACGTCAATGTTCGATTTGCCGCGACGGGCTTTAATCACCGTCGGCACCGGCTCCAAATCGTCCGCCTGCTCCGCCAACGCCGCCTGGCGTTCGCCGTAGTCGTTGATAGCGGTTTTTAAGGATTCGCGGGTCTTTTGCACCGGTTTGCCCATCGTGCGGAACAAGCCGATCAGCGTCGTTCCGGTCACGAGCATAAAGAACACGAACACGAGAAGCAGCACCACGATTTTCGCGCAGGTGTCGCCGAACCAACGCTCCGGCCAGTAGCCGAACAACGCGCCGATAGCGCCGCCGCCGCGCAAAATCTTGCCCTCTTCAAACGCTTCGCCGACCGCCTCGAAGAAGCCGAATCCCTCGGTAGTCTGGAAGAAAATTTGGAGCGCGGCACTCACCATAATCATAAACAGAGCGCCCTCGGTGATTTTCAGCTTCACCCCGCCGATGGCTTTGTCCATCGACAGAATGATCGCCACGCCCGCCATAACCAGCGGCACCAAAAACACGCTGATGCCGAACAGTCCGCGCAGAAGTTTATGTAAGAAGAACCACACCGCTTCCCCCTCGATAATCGAGAGAAACAACACCAAAAGCGCTCCCGCGAACAACAGCACGGCGGCAATCTGCCGACCGGCGTTTTTCTCTTGTTGTTTTTGGGCTTGCGCCTTTTTCGAGGATTTTTTCTGAGCCATAAAACCTCTCCTTTTCTTGTCAATCCATCATTTTATACAGCGCCGCCAGCGCCGCGGACAGCGAGCCGATTTCGTCAATCAGCCCGAGCGCCACGGCGTCTTCCCCTTCAAGCACCGTACCCATATCGGTGGTGAGTTGGTCGGTGTTTTGGGAAAGGCGCAAAAAGTCTTGTTCGGAAATGTGCGAATGGGCGGTCACAAACCGCGTAATCCGCGCTTGCATCTGCTTGAAATACGCAAACGACTGCGGCACGCCGAGTACCAAGCCCGTTGTGCGCACGGGATGCACCGTCATCGTCGCGGACGGCACGATAAACGAGCGTTTCGCCGCCACCGCAAGCGGTACGCCAATCGAATGCCCGCCGCCGAGCACCAGCGACACGGTGGGTTTTTCCATTCCGGCGATGAGTTCCGCGAGCGCGAGCCCTGCTTCAATATCGCCGCCGACGGTGTTGAGCAGCAACAACAGCCCGTCCACGTCGGGGCTCTCCTCCACCGCCACGAGCTGCGGAATCACGTGTTCGTACTTGGTGGTTTTGTTTTCGGAGGTCAGCGTATAATGCCCCTCGATTTGTCCGATAATCGTCAGCGTATACACCCGCCGTCCGGCGTGTTCGGTGGTGACCGCGCCGTCTTGTTCCGGCAGGTCGGTTTCGCGTTCGTCCATTTTTCGTTCCTCCCCCAAATCCTTTGGGAGTAGGATGCCCGAAAAATACGCAGATATACAAGATATAGTATAACATACAGTTTCGGAATAATCAAGAAAAATCGAAAAAAAGCGGATTTTTCCACGCGTAAATCCCGTTTTTCGTACACATACTACGGGTAAAGGAGGGACAACAATGAACGAACGTAAGAAAAAACCGCGTCCGTGGCAGCGCGAGCCGTCGGATGCACCGGACGTGATTTTCGGCGGCAAGCAGGAGCAAAACGCCACCACCGGATTTTTCGGCATTCCCGGCGACGCGCGCCGCTATCCCGGAACGGGGTTTTCGCCCCGCGCGGGGTTAGACGAATTGGCGGGCGGCAGTCCCCTTTGGCCGCACCAAAGCGATAAATAGAAAAAAGCGGACTCGAACGAGTCCGCTTTTGCTTTTCGGTTATAACTTGTGGAACAGGCATTCCGGCTCTTGCGAGCCCGCGCCGCCGTGGGTCATCACCAGTCCGTAACTGACCGCAAGCGCCGCAAAACACAACGCAATACCCACACAGGTGAGTACCGCTTTGTTCTTGCCGGTGGCTTTTTTGCACAGTTCAATCCACACGAGCAGGCCGAGGAAGGTCATCATCGGCACGATATCGAACACGTACCGCAGATGCACCCCCGCGAGACAGAAATCCACAAACGCGAGCGCAATCGCGCACACGGGGATAAAGACGTAGGCAATCGCTTTGCCGGGGTCTTTCTTAAACGAAATCACCGCCGCCGAAAACAGCGTGCCGAGCGTGGTCGGGAACGCAAACACGCCGATCGAACGGTCCACGTACACGTAGCGGCCGTAGTTCATCTGCAAAAGGCTGCGGCACGGAAGTGTCGGCGTGCCGTCAAACGTGGGCATTTGGAAGAAATAGTGAATCATCGCATACCCGAACATACTGCCGGAAAGCGAATACAGCGATACCTCGTGTACCGTCAACTGATACTTTTGCCCGAAATCCAGCGGGTTGCCAAAACGAGCGTAATTGTAGCACATAATCAGCACGGCGCCAATAAGCACCGGAATGCCGAGCGCGCACAAATCTTTCGCCGCTTTTTTCAGTTCAAACGGTTTGAGAATATCAAAAAACACAATGGGAAGCGGCGCCAAGAACATCAGCGCCATGGTCGGGCGGGAGGCAACCGTCGCGACGTAAGAAACGCCGGCAAGCGCCAACACCACGTAGCGCTTCCACGCCTTTTTGCACCGCAGCGCCCGCAACACAAGGTAACAGAACAAAAAGCCCATCGCCGTCGCGGACAAAATCGGGATTTGGTACTGTTTCGAGTAACTGACGTGGAGATACACGCCGCTGACCGCCACCAGTACAAACGAGGCAAACCCCAACAGAAACGGCGAGGTTTTCGGTGCAAACCGCCGCGCCCATTCAAACAGCGCCAACGGAATGGTAAAGCAACAGTAAATCGCCAAAATCATACACGCAAGCACGTTGTTGGGCATTTCGCTCGTCACGGCGTAAAACGGCAAATACACCGTGAACACCGGCGCAAGCCCGAAATACATATAGTAGTGGCCGTTGTAGAACGCGTGGTCCCACAAATACAGCACACCTTCGCGCGAGCCGGGGTCATAGGGATTTTTAAGCGCCAGCAGTTCGTCCGATGCTTGGATATCCAAATAGACCTGCCCTTTCATCACGGCATCCGCCGCCTGCACGTAGTCCGGCTGACTGAACAAATACCAACTCTGGCCGTTGTAGTTTTTTACCACGTCACAGTTTTGGATGGCAGGCAGACAAAGTCCGACGGAAAACAAAATCGCCACAAGCAGACAAACGGTGCGCCAAAAGGGTTCTTTCAACCACGCGACGAATTCCGCCCAATCGCTTTTGATTTTTTTCTTGAACGCTTGTTCGCCGGCGTTTTTGGAAACGCCCGCCGCAATCGGTTTTTTCTTCGGTTGGTTCATTGGCTCACCGCCTTTCTGTGTTTGTTGATGTATATGTGCCCGTCAAGAGGCGCCCGTCGTAAAATCGCGGAAAACCATTTCCCGCATCGGCGAAAGATTTTTTCGCAAGGCGCGGCGGACACCTCGCAGGCGGGCTATGTGCCCGTCAAGGGGTGACCGTCGTGAAATTGCGGAAAACCATTTCCTGCATCGGCGAAAGATTTTTTCGCAAGGCGCGGCGGACACCTCGCAGGCGGGCTAT
>JAKSPN010000033.1 GCA_024404755.1 Clostridia bacterium
TTACAAACCGAAAAATATATGCTAAAATAAGCGAGAAAAGGAGGGGTTATCCGTGTTCGAGTCCCTAAAGGAGAAAAATGTTTTTGCAAAATATGAAAAACCGCTATGGAAAATATATCAAATTGCGTATTTTGTGGCGTTGGTTCTTTCCGTTACTGTCCGCTATTATGATTCCACTATGTTCGGAAACACAATTCCGGCAATCCATTCATTATACGAAATTATTTATTTTGTTTCAAACCTGATTATCCCGTTTCTTGTCATCTTCAACCTCGTTTGTGCGGTATTGTCTGCTTTTCACTTAACCGCACCGCAATTCACTTGGACACTTTCGGAATTTCTCGTGGGTGCAAGTTGCTGCCTTCTTTTGTATCTTCCGTATCGTTTTTGGGGGTACGATCAACTTTTATGGATCGCAGTCTTTGTTTTTTGTGCTCACAAGATTGATTTCCGAAAAATTTTAAAAATCTTCCTTGTCCTTTCGGTCATCTTGTTTGTTGCCGTTTTCATTTGCGGTTGCACCGGCATCATTCCCGATTTGGTGTATTTTCGGGGAGACGGCACTTCACGCCATTCGTTTGGCTTCAATTACGTTACGTGGCCACCGACACACTTGCTATTTATTTCTATTTTTTGGATATGGCTTCGCAAAGAAAACGTCACTTACTGTGAAATCGGCGTTTTTGCCGTTTTTGCCGTTTTTTCGTATCTGGCCTGCCATGCACGAACCGTCTTTTTATGCTTCGCCTTGTTAATTGTGTGGCTTTTTATCGTGAAAATTCGCACAAGAAAACCCGAAAATGCAAAATACATAATGTCCAAACCTCTGCAAACCTGTTGTCTCCTTTCCTACCCTATCTCTGCGCTGATAATGACATTGCTCTCTCTGTTCTTCAACCCCAATAGTTCTGCGTTCCGTTTTTTGGACCGCCTGACCAGCAATCGTTTAACCCTCGGAAATATCGGTTTTGCACGTTACCCGATCACTTTATTCGGCCAGGAAATTCCCATGGTCAGTTTGTGCGGCACAACAAAACCGCCACTTGAAGAATATTTCTTCTTGGATTGCACCTATTTGTACGTTCTTTTGCGCTATGGTGCGCTTGCGTTTTGCGCGTTAATGTTTATATGGGTGTATTCTTGTTTTCGAGAACAACAGAAAAAGAACTACATTCGTTTAGGGCTTTTGGCCGTTATTGCTCTTAAATGCATTATGGAATATCATCCTGTCGACCAAGAAGTGTTTTTGCTCTATCTACTCGCGCTTGATCCCGACGACGGCGAGGGTTTTAATCTTCGTGCCGCATTTCCAAAGCGTAAAAAAGCCGGCGAAAATCCACCCGAAACCACATAACAAAACCCCCGGTCGGCTGACCGGGGGTTTTCGTTTGCTCTTTTTAGTTTTTAAGACTTTGCAGCGGCGCGGGGATGCGGCCGCCGCGCCCGATGAATTTCGCGGGAGAGGCGGTGTTGACCTTCATCACCGGTCCTGCGCCGAGCAGACCGCCGAACGAGGGTTCCTCGCCCACCGACTTGCCGATCGCGGGAATGAGGCGCACCGCAGTCGTCTTGCTGTTGACCATGCCGATCGCCGCTTCGTCCGCGATAATGCCGGACAGCACTTCCGCCGGCGTATCGCCCGGGACGTTAATCATATCAAGACCGACCGAACACACGGCGGTCATCGCTTCCAGTTTTTCAATCGTCAGCGTGCCGGCGCGGGCAGCGTCAATCATACCGGCATCTTCCGTCACCGGAATAAACGCGCCGGACAGTCCGCCCACGTGGGAGGATGCCATCACGCCGCCTTTTTTCACCGCATCGTTTAAGAGCGCGAGCGCCGCTGTCGTGCCGCAGGCGCCGCATTGTTCGAGCCCCATTTCTTCGAGGATATGCGCCACCGAGTCGCCGACGGCGGGGGTAGGTGCGAGCGACAAATCGACGATGCCGAACGGCACGTCCAGCCGTTTGGAGGCCTCGCTCGCCATCAGTTGCCCCATACGGGTAATCTTAAACGCGGTACGCTTCACCATATCCGCCACCGCGGTCAAATCGCCGCCGTCCATTTTGGCGAGCGCCGCGCGCACCACACCGGGGCCGGAAACGCCGACGTTAATCACGGTGTCCGGCTCGCCGGGGCCGTGGAACGCGCCCGCCATAAACGGGTTGTCTTCCGGCGCGTTGCAGAACACAACGAGTTTCGCCGCACCGATACAGTTGCGGTCGGCGGTCAGCTCCGCGGTTTCGCGGATAACGCGGCCCATCCGCGCCACGGCATCCATATTGATGCCGGTTTTGGTCGAGCCGATGTTGACCGACGAGCAGACGAAATCCGTCTCGGCAAGCGCCTGCGGAATCGCATCAATCAGTTCCGAGTCGCCCGGGCCGAAACCCTTGTGCACCAGCGCGGAAAAACCGCCCAAAAAGTTGACACCGCAGGTTTTCGCCGCGCGGTCCAGCGTTTTGGCAAGCGCCAGCGGGTCGCGGTTTTCGCACGCGGCAAGCACCATCGCCGCCGGCGTAATCGAAATACGCTTGTTGATAATCGGAATACCGTACTCGCGCTCTAATTTTTCACCGGTTTCCACAAGATGCTCGGCTTTGCGCGTGATTTTGTCGTACACGCGGGTGAGCATTTTGTCCGACGAACTGTCGCAGCAATCGAGCAGCGAAATACCCATCGTAATCGTGCGAATATCCAGGTTTTCGTCCTGAATCATCGTGATGGTTTCGAGAATATCCTTTGTGTTAATCGTATGCATAGTCATTCCCTCAAATCGTGTGCATGGCGTTGAACAAATCCTCGTGCATCACGTGGATGGCGAGCCCCATCTCGTTGCCGATAGCTTCGAGCGTGTCGGCAAACTCGTCCATCGGCGTGGTCGCCGTAGACAAATCCACGAGCATAATCATCGCAAACATATCTTGCAAAACGGATTGGGTCACGTCGAGGACGTTAATCCCCCGCGCGGCACACTCCGCCGTAACCTTTGCCAAAATTCCTACTTTGTCGTGACCGATCACGCTGATAATCGCGCGCATACAATCCCCGCCTTTCTTTTTTCTGTCAACTCCTATTGTACCACGCCTGCGCGTAAAAGAAAAGCCAATTTTTCGTCGATTTTCGTCGATTTTGTTTTACAATTCGTATATTTTAGCAAAAATATTACAATTCGTCGCGTGTTTGGGGTTGCAATCGCGAAAAAAGGCGTGGTATACTGGGTATGTTAAAAAATGGAGGAAACACTATGGCAACCTTTGATTTTCATATGCACACCGACTCGTCGCCGGACGGCAACGCCTCGGCGCTCGAAATGTGCGAGGCGGCAATCGCCAAGGGCATTACCCATATCGCGATTACCGACCACCTCGACTTTCCCGACTACGAAACCGACCGCTACGCCGAGCGCACCGAGCGCTCGTGGGCGGAACAAACCGCGGCAAAAGCGGCGGTGGAAGGGCGGTTGCGCGTCGAGCGCGGTATCGAAATCGGCTCGCCGCTTCTCGACGTGGAACTGACCGAGAAAACGCTCGCGGCACACCCGTACGACTACGTGCTTGCCTCGCTGCACCAACTCGGGCGGCATCCGGATTTTTACTTTCTCGATTTTTCCCAAATCGACATCCTCAAAACGATTGACGACTATTTCGAGGGGATTTACGACATCGTAAAATGGGGAAAATTCTCCACCCTCGCCCACCTCACCTATCCGTTTCGCTATATTCCCGACGACCTGCGCCCGAAAGACTATGCGCGGTGGGACGACCACATCACGACCATTCTCAAAGCCCTTGCCCAAAGCGGTCGAGCGATGGAAATCAACACGTCGGGACTGCGCAAAAAAATCGGCGTGACCTCGCCGGACTTCCCGCTGATACAGCGCTATTTCGACTGTGGCGGCGAACTCGTTACCGTCGGCTCGGACGCGCACTATATGCAGGACGTCGGCGCAAACATCGACGACGGCGTGGCGCTCGCGGCAAAAGCGGGTTTCCGCTATATCACCGTGTTTGAGGGCGGTAAGCCGAAACCGCTTCCGATTGAGGAGGTCTTAAAATGAAAAACGACAAGAAGAAAAACGAACTGCACGCCACCGCCACCTTGTTTTATATCGTGGCGGCAATCGACTATCTCGCGGCTCTCTCCTACTTCATCGGCGGCGGCGATACCTCGCTCGGCGTTGTGTGGATGTGCATCGGCTCGACCTTCCTCTGCCTCGGCGCGGCGAACACGAAACAACAGAAAGACGGGCAACCCAACCCCGACGAAGAAGAAAAGCCCGACGATAAAACCGAAGAACAAGAAAAAGACCGTCTCCTGTAAGACGGTCTTTTTTTGTTGTGTGCAAACGGGGGCGGGTGTTGTAGGGGTCGGCGTCCTCGACGACCCCAATAGGCAAGCACCGACCTACAAAGTCAAACAAAGCGAGTGCGAACATCAACGCGAAGCGTTGTATATCATCAGCCTGCATAGGCTGTATATCATCCATTCCGCAAGGAATGGTATCTCATCAAACCGCAGAAGCGTTTTCGCTAATATACCGCCTGCGGCGGATGATATGCACGCCTTGCGGCGTGATGATATACCAAGCCTGCGGCTTGGATAAAAAAATTCCGTTCGCAAAGCGAACGGAATTTTTTGGTGGACGTTAACGGACTCGAACCGCTGACCCTTCGCACGTCAAGCGAATGCTCTACCAGCTGAGCTAAACGTCCAAATCTTGACAACGTGTCTATTATAGCGAATGCAAAACCCGTTGTCAAGTATTTTTTTATTTTTTTCAGGTCGTGGCAAACGAATACTTCTCCGCAAACGCGTTGTATTCCGCCATAAAGCTCTCGTTCTCCTCGGATTTGACCTGATGCAGGTATTCGTGGGTGTCGAGCGCGTGGGCTTCGAGCTGAATCAGGCAGGCGGCGACGTTCGAGCAGTGGTCGGAAATACGCTCGAAATCGGTCAGCAGGTCGGACAGCACAAACCCGAGTTTCAGCGTGCATTTGCCCGCTTGCAGGCGGCGCACGTGGCGGAGTTTCGCCTCGTCGATGAGGTCGTCAATCACCTGCTCAAGCGGCTCGATAAGTTTGGCAATCTCGGTATCGTTTTTAAGGAACGCATCCACCGCCAACCCCACGATTTCGCGGATGGCTTCGGACAACACCGCCACGTCCGCTTTGGCTTCGGCGGTGAAGTTCGTTTCTTTATCGAACAATTCGGTGGCAACGCCGAGCACGTTGATCGCGTGGTCGCCGATACGCTCAAAGTCGCCGATGGAGTGGAGCAGGCGCGACACCTCGCGGCTGTCGCGGCCGGACAACTCTTTGGCGGACACTTTCACAAGATAGGTGCCGAGGCGGTCTTCGCGCAGGTCCACCTGTTCCTCGACGGCGTTGATGTCGTCCACACCGCCGGCATCGTAAGTTTTAAGCATCTCCATCGCGGAGAAGAGGTTGTCGCGGGCGGCAATCGCCATATCCACCGTCATACTGCGGCATTGCTGAATGGCGACGGTCGGGGTGTTGAGCAAGCGCTCGTCGAGGAAAATCTCCTCGTTTTTCGCCTCTTTGTCCGGCACGATGCGCTCGGCAAGTTTCACAAGTTGCTTGCTGAACGGCATCAGCAGCACGGTATTCAAAAGGTTAAACGCGGTATGGAGCAACGCCAAACTGACCACGCCCATCTTCAAATTGGTAAGCCCGAAATGGAAAACGGCATCCAGCGCAAAATAACCGAACAGCACGATAAGCGCGCCGATGATTTTAATCGACAAGTGCACCGCCGCCACACGCTTGCCCTCTTTGCCAACGCCGAAGCAGGAGAGAATGGCGGTCATACACGTACCGATGTTTTGACCGAGCACCAACGGCAACGCCACAAAGAAGTAAATCTCTACATTTTCCGCCATAACCAGCGCTTGCAGCATACCGATAGCCGCCGCCGAACTTTGAATAACGCCGGTAAACAGCGTCGAACCAATCAGCGCACCGATAATTACAATAAAGCCGGGCTCTTTCAGCATATTGATGAAATTCATAAACGCCGGCTCTTCCGTAAGCGGCGCCATCGAATCGCTCATCATAATCATACCGTACATCAGCACCGCAAAGCCGATGAGAATGACACCGATATCCTTTTTCTTTTGCTTTTTGCACGCCATCGTCATCACAACGCCGATCAGCGCCACCAGCGGCGTGAAATAGCGCGGGTTAAGAATCGCCACAAAGAAGTTGCTGTCGCCGTCCACACCGAGCAAACTCAAAATCCACGCCGTCAGCGTAGTGCCGACGTTCGAGCCGAAAATAATGCCGACCGTCTGCGACAATTCCATCACACCGGAGTTGACAAGACCGACGAGCATAACGGTCACGGCCGACGACGACTGCACCGCCACGGTGATACCCGCACCGAGCAACAAACTGCTGACGGGGTTGGACGTCACCTTGCGGAGACCCTTTGCCATTTTGCTGCCCGACCGCTTTTCGAGCGAGTTGGACATGACGTTCATGCCATACAGGAACAGGGCGAGACCGCCGAACAGTTCCAAAATGGCTTTGAAAACGGACATTTTTACTTCCTCCTTTTTATAACAGGGGGTTTACGGGTTTTCTTTACGGATGGTTCTTCGTAGGACCGAAGAGCGTTCCGTAATAGTCTTTATCCAGAATCAACGACGAGACGGTGAACTTTTTCGACACCACGGCGTTGACACTATCCACGTAGCCGTCCGGCACGGTGACACCCTCGTTCGGGGTGAACACGCCGGTAACCGAATTATAGCGCCCGTAGTCGGTAATCCACGAGCGATTGACGAACACCACGAGCCCCGGCGAGTCGGACAGAATATCCGACCCCATCAGCAGGCGGGAATCGTATTCCTCGCCGAGCAGGTTGAGCGCCGTCGGCAGAATATCCACCGCGTAGCAGGGCTTCGAGATGACTTTGTGCGTAAATTGCGGGTTATATACCATTAACGTGTTGTGGTATATCTCGAAATTCTTGTCGTAGCCCGCGCCGTACATCTCCGAAAGCGACGCTTCCGAAAGACCGTAGGGATAATGGTCGGCGGCAAGAACAATCAGCGTATCGTCGAGTTTGCCCGCCGCTTGTAAGCGTTCGAGCAAGAGCTTCATCGCGCCCTCCAACTCCAAGTTGGCGGCGACGTAGCCGCGCACCTCGGCGGAATAGGGCAAGTTCGCCACTTCGTCTTCGTGCTTTTCGGCCATCGCGCTGCCGTCAAACGTGTTGGGCGCGTGGCCGCTGATGGTCAGATAATAGACGGAAAACGGCTTGTCGGCGGTCATATAGTCGCCGGTCGTCACGTCGATGAGTTCGATATCCGAGTTGGGCCACGTATCGTGCGGCATTTCGAGTCCGGAATTGACCGCAATCCACTTGTCGTAACCGAGGTTAAAGTGGGATTCGTGGCGGTCGTAGTAATCGTAGGTGCCGTTGTGGTAGGCAATGGTCGTATAGCCCGCGCGTTTCGCTACGTTGCCGAGCGTGAAATAGAGGTTGTTCCCCCGCGCGCGCCACATACTCCACACGCCGGATTTCGGAAACGTACCGGTGAGGTTGGCGTATTCGCCGTCCAGCGTGGACACACCCCAGATGGGCGTATAGTAATTGGTGAATTCCAGCCCCTCGTGCGCCATTTTCCACAGTGTCGGGGTCAACTCTTTATCCACCGCGAACGAGCAGAACGACTCGGCGGTCACCATAATCACGTTTTTGCCCTTGAACATCCCCGTATACTCGTTGGTTTTCGAGGGCTTGATGCCGGCAAAATATTCGTCCAGCATTTTGAGGTCGGCGTTGCTCTCGCTTTTTGCAAGGGCGGCAAAATCGAGATTCATCACCTGGTCTTTCGCCACAAACGCGGGAGTGGCGGGGGTCGTCGCCGTGGGCGCGGTGCCGGTTGCGGTCGGTGTCGGCTCGCTTTTGTCGCTCTTCGACATCTCGGGCAAGTCGGTCGGGCCGTCGGTCACGTTTTCCACCGCACCGCCGAACAGTTGGTATTTCACGTCCAGCCGCAAACTGTTGAGCGCGCCGAAGTTGCGAACGGAGGGGTTGATTTCGAGCGCGTTCCAATAGAGGTGCCACGGGGTCAAATCGCCGCGCGGAAGCACCGCCAAAATCACGAAAAACACCGCGTACAACGCCGCCGAGACGACCACCGTCATCCCGCTTTTACGTTTGCCGGGTTTCACGGGTTTCATCCGCCGCCATCCGAACACGCACCACAAAACAAACGGCGCGACCTCTGCCAAAAGATACGCCGTGCGGTTGGCGATGTTTATCCACATCACGCTGTCGTAGTCGCCGATGGCATCGCCCAATCCGCGGGCGGAAAACAGCACGAAGTACATATCGAAAATCTCAAAATAGACCGTCTGCACCATACAGACGAGGGTGCAAAATCCCACAATCGCGGTCAGTACACCGTACCGCCATTTGGCGGGAAGCAGCAGCGACAGTCCGTAGAAAAGCCCGAATATCGCGGCGGTGAGCAACACGGTCAGCGGGATGCCGACGGTGAAAAACGGTTGTTTCGCCGACGAGGACGACAACCGCAAAAACAACTCGCACCAAAGCGGCATGGCGACAAACCACGCGCCGAGCCACACGGCGGGACGTTTCCACAGCGGCAATTTTGCAACGGGTTTTTCGGTCGATTGTACCATAAAAAACGCCCCTTTCTATAATAAGGTAAAAAAATCCGAAATCAAAGTCAGTATACGATAGATTTATAAAAAAAGCAACCCCTATTTGTGGTTTTTCTTGCACAAACAGGGGTTTTTCGACGGAATATTTGTCTTTTTTTGTTTTACACGCTGTATAACACCGCACCGAGCACCGCCGAAATACCAATCAGCGGCACAGCGGGCATCTTTTTCTCTTTTTTCTTTTTCCACACCGCCATAACGAGCAGCAGCACCACCGCGATGGCGATGGCTTTGAAGTCAGGCGAAAAAGCGGGTGTCGAGCCGGAGAACACGAGCGTTTGCGCCGAAAGCCACGCGCCGGCGGAGAGAATCATCCCGAGTGCGGCGGGGCGAATGCCCGACAGCGCCGCGGCCAAACCGCGGCTTTCGCGAAAGCGGGACAGCACCGTGCCGAGCAACAGCATCACGCAAAACGCGGGTAAAATCACACCGAGCGTCGCCAGGGCCGCGCCGACAAAGCCGCCCTGCGTACTGCCGACAAACGTCGCCATATTGACGGCAAGCACGCCGGGGGTCGATTCGCACACACCGATAAACTGCATAAAACCCGCATCGGTCATCCACCCGTTTTGAATCACCACGTCGCGGACGGGCGCAATCATCGCGTAACCGCCGCCGAACGACAGCGCGCCGATTTTAAGGAATTCCCAAAACAGTTTTAAGTAAATCACGGCGCATCCCCCTTTTCGGAGGATTTTTTCGCCGCAAACGCCGCAAGCCCCGCGACCGCGCCGACGAGAATGCACCACAGCGAGGAAAAGTTCCACGCAAAGAGGTTGACACACAGCAAAAACGCCGTAACCATACCTGCAAACACCAGCGGGAACGGCTTTTTCGGAAGCCCTTTAAAAAGCGAAATGCCCGCCCGCAAAATGAGCAAGCCCACCGCGACCTGAATGCCGCGAAACGCCGCTTGCACCACGGCGATTTTAAGAAACGCATCGAACACGAGCGAGATAAGATACAGAATCACAAACGAGGGAACCACCACGCCGCCGGTCGCCGCCGCCGCGCCTTTCCACCCGCGCAGACGGCATCCGAGATAAGTCGCGCTGTTAATCGCGACCGGACCGGGCGTGGATTCGGCGAGGGCGACCATATCGAGCATCTCTTCTTTGGTCATCCAACCGTGTTTGCCGACACACTCTTCCTCAATCAGCGACAACATCGCGTAGCCGCCGCCGAACGTAAACAATCCGATTTTGAAAAACGTGCCAAACAGCGTTTTAAGCGATACCTTGTCCATTCCCTCGCCCCCTTTCGCAAGTATTGTACCACGGCGCTCGAAAAATTACAACCTCTTTGTAGGGGACGGCGCCCTCGACGTCCCTTCAAAACCCACAAAAAAACGGAGCAGGAAATCCTGCTCCGTTTTTGGGTTTTCGCTTATTCCGCGTCTTTGATGATGCCCCACACGCCGTCCGCATAAGTTTTGACGTTCGTCGCGGCGTAGTAATTTTGGTGCACGGTCAGTTTGTTGCCGTCAATCGTAATGTTCGACCACGAGGACGGTTGACCCTGCCCGTAAGCATAGCAGTAAGCGCTGTCCACTTCGGTGCCGGACGGCGCTTTGCCGTCTTTGCCGCCGGTTGCGGACGTCATAAACAGCACGCCTTGCGGGTTTTTGTAGTAGGAAATGCCGCCCTCTTCCACCATAGCGGAATCTTTGAGGATGGTGCCCTCGCCGTCAATCGGGTGCGAGCGCAGGAACACGTGCTCGTGCGCTTGCATCACGAGGTCCACACCGCACTCGTTAAACACGCCGATGAGTTGCGCGAAACTCGGCGACTGGGTGGAAGCGCGCACGCTGATAAGCGGGCGATGGAGCTGGACGATTTTCCACGTTTTATCGGTCGCCGCCAAATCTTTTTTGAGCCAGTCGAGCTGCACGTCGTCGATAACGCCGTCGCTCGATTTGATGGAATCGGTGTTGAGCACCACAAAGTGGGCGTTGCCGTAATCGTAAGAATAGAAGAAGCCGTAGTTGAGCACCGTGTTCACGTCCTGCGGATAGTCCACGCAGAAGTGTTTGGTAATCTCATAACTCAAATACTCGCTGTACGCCGCATCGTGGTTGCCGGTGACCGGCATCATGACGTTGTTCATCAGGAACTGTTTGTTGCCGTTTAAGACGTTGCGCCATTGATGCAGGTATTGACCGTATTGCACGACGTCGCCGCCGTTGACGAGGAACGCCACGTTCGGGTCGTCCTTAAACACGCCGGTCAGCGCGTTTTGCATATACATATACTGGGTCGTTTCGCGCGAGGTGGACACCTGCGTGTCGCTCATATACGCGAACGAGAACGCGCCCACGGTTTCCTCGCGGGTGGTAAAGCGGCCGATGTCGCTCCACACGCCGAGGTCGGGGTCGCCAACGCGGTAAGCATACGCGGTGTTAAACGCCAACCCGCTCATCACCGCTTGGTGGCTGTAATCGGGGAGATTGTCCTCGAAGTTGCCGTAGGTAAAGGTGTTTTTCTCCGGATCGTACGGCATCGAGCGCGATTTGTACTCGGTCGTTTTCGCCGAAACAGCGGTCGCTTTGCTGAAATCCGGAGTCGCGTCTTTGGCGCACGCCACGAACTGCACCACCGGATTTTTCGACTCTTTATAGGTGTGCCACGTCACGGCGTGATCCACCGAATTCGCGCCGTAGAAGGTCAGCGTAATCTGGTCGGGAACGTAGTCGTAATCGTTCGGGTTGACCGGCGTCGGCTCGGTCGTGCCGGACTGGCTCGTCTCGGAGCCACTTGTTTCGGAGCCACTCGTCTCTTCCGCATCGGTAATCACCGTCTCCTTCGGAGCCGGAAGGTCAACGAGTCCCGCAAGGAATTTGCGGAGAAGCAGCACGTCTTTCATATTGACTTCGCCGTCAACCGTCACGTCCGCGGCTTCTTTTGCAATCGTCACGTCCATACCCGCGAGACCCGCGAGGAATTTACGAAGAATCAGCACGTCTTTCATATTGACGTCGCCGTCAGCGTTTGCATCGCCGTAATACAGAATTTCAATGCGGGTGGTGCCGGACGGCTGCACAGAAGAGGCAGACTCGCTCGCAGAGGGCTGTGCGCCGGTTTCGGTCGGCTGAGCGCCGGTATCGGTCGGCTGGGCCTCGGTATCGGTCGGCTGGGCCTCGGTTTCGGTCGGTTCCGCTTTCGGGTTGCGGAACACGCTGCACTTGACGTACGAATAGTTAATGGTATAACCATAGTCGCCGTGAGCCGCCGCATACAGTTCTCCTTCGATACCCCACAACTGCTCGCGGATAATCACCGTAACCGTGGACTCGGTGGAGGTAAACACACCGTCGGCCTGACCGTGGTATTCCTCCCACGAGTTATTCTCGGCAATATACAGTTCCGCTTCTTCGCAGTCTACCGACGCGGTGGCAGTCAACTTGTAATACTCGCCGGCATCGGGGTCGATTGCGCCGTTTTCATTCACGTCCGCCTTGATTTGTTTAATCTGTTTGAAATAGGCATCGGTTTTTTCGGGCTTAACCGTTTTGCTGCCGGTGGAAGTACTCTCGTACAGCACCGTTTCGATAAGTCCGTCATCCGCCATCGCCGGAACAAGCGCCAGCGCGCCGCCGAACGTCAGCAACAGCGCAAGCGCAAGAGACAGCACGGATTTCAAATTCTTCTTCGTTTTCATCTCATTCTTCCTTTCTATTAAAGCCGCTGTGCGGCTAATGTACAACTTACAAAAGGGTTTTGCGCAATTCCTCGCCGGATTTCGCGCTCAAATACGCGGGCGGGATGTCGAGGACCGTCACACAACCGGTTTTGCCCTCGTTATGCAGCCGCACCACCGCGCGCGCCACCGCGACAAGCACGCTGCTGGTAAATTCCGGATTGGAATCGAGTTTCAGCGAGAATTCCACAACGTGGGTGTTTGCGCCGCCGGCGGTTTTGCCGCTGCGAATGACCGAGCCGCCGTGCGGAATGCCGGCGTGGTCGCGTTTCAGTTCTTCCTGTGAGATAAAGTTCACCGTCGTATCGTAGTCGGCGAAGTAGTTGGGCATTTCTTTGATTTCCCGCTCAATTCGCGCAAGGTCCGCGCCTTCGGCGGCAACCACGTAGCATTCGCGGGTGTGTTTTTGGCGGGCAGTCAGCGTCGGGTTTTTACCCGCGCGCACCGCTTCCACCGCACTTTCCACCGGCACGGTGTACTGCCGCGCATCCACCACGCCGTCGATGCGGCGAATGGCATCCGAGTGGCCTTGGCTGACACCGCGACCCCAGAACGTGTAGTCCGCGCCGTCCGGCAAAATCGCGCCGCCGTAAGCACGGGCAAGCGAAAACAGACCCGGGTCCCAGCCGACCGAAATCGCGCCGAGCGTGCCGCCCGCTTTGGCGGCTTCGTCCACCGCGGCGAAGTGCGCGGGGATGTTGGCGTGGGTATCGAAACTGTCCACCACGCAAAAATCCGCGGCAAGCGCGGGCGTTTGCTTCGGCAGGTCGGTGGCGCTGCCGCCGCACACAATCATCACGTCGATATCGTTTTTGTGCGCCGCCACGTCGGCAAGCGAAAACGCCGGCGCGCCCGAAGCGGGTTTGAGTGTCGCGGGATCACGGCGGGTAAACACGCCGACAAGCGTCATATCCGGATTTTGCGCCACCGCGTGTTCCACGCCGCGGCCGAGGTTGCCGTAACCGGCAATCGCTACACGAATCATTAAGGATTCCCCCAAACAAAAAGACTTTACGCCCTTATTATAAAGCGTAAAGTCCTCTTTTTCAAGAAAATTTTTAGGAAAACCGTCAGTTTTTTGTGTCCTCTTTTTCCCACGGAATCGCACACAGCGCCTCCGCGACCGGCTCGCGCATCCACAGTTCCGGCGTAATCCGCAGCGCGAAGCCGCAGCCGCTGTCCGCCGCCCACTCGCGCATTTCGAGTTGCGGCAGTCCGTACGCCGCCAAAATCATCATCTGCACGCCGCCCGGAAGGCACAGCACGTTTTCGGTTTCGCCGCTTTTAAGAATCTCTTTCACGAGCGCCTCAAACCCCTGCATCACGCGGGCTTGGAACGCCGCGGCGGTCTCGCCGTTCGGGATTTCGTTGCTCTCGCCGGTCGCCCAGCGACGAAACGCCTCGTCCCCGCGAAGCATAGCGGCGCTTTTGCCCTCGAAATCGCCGAAATCGCACTCCTGCAACCCCGCCGCATCGGTCACGGTGCAGCCGGGATACAGCACTTCGAGCGTTTGGCGGCAGCGCAGTTGGGGCGCGGCGTAAAACGCCCGTGCCGACGGATAGTCAAACGTTTCTTTCATCTGCAAAAGATGGCTCAAACCGTTGGGAGACAAGGGCAAATCCTGCTTGCCCACGTAAAGCCCCTTGTCGTTTGCCTCGGTCATTCCGTGACGAATGAGATAAATTTTATAAGTTTTCACAAAAATCGCCTGCCCTTTTTTACATTTCTCACAATTTACAAATCGTATAATTTGGCGTATAATAGTCGTTACCCGCCCTATGCGGGAGTTTTCAGAGAGGAGGAGTTTCATGGTCTCGTCGTTTCCCCGGTTGCTGACCCTGCTTCGCAAAGAGCGCGGCATCAGCCAAAAGGAAGCCGCCGCCGAATTGCAGGTGTCGCAGGCGCTGTTGTCCCACTACGAAAAGGGCATCCGCCAATGCGGTCTGGATTTCGTGGTGCGCGCCGCCGATTTTTACGGCGTTTCCTGTGACTACCTTCTCGGCAGAACGGCGGATAAGTCCGGCGCGATGATTGCGGTGGACGATATTCCCGATTCGGAACACGCCGGCGGCGATCAAAAAATGCGCGGCAGCGTGCTCCCCGTTCTCAACAAAAAACTGCTCTTTAACTCGATTAACGTGCTGTTCGATTTGTTGCAACGGTGCAACAACAAAGAACTCACCACCGAGGTGTCCGATTATCTCACCCTCGCGGTGTACGTGATGTTCCGCAACCTCTACGCCGCCAACCCGAAAAACCCCGCGGCGCTCTTCTCCGCGCCGGAATACCTCTATCGCGCGGATGCGGCGGGCAATATGGTGCGGCTCGCGGCGCAGGTGGAGCATCTCTCCAAAGGCGGCAAAGTGAACGGCGAAGAGGGGCTCTCCCCCGAAAACGCGCCCGTTATTCTGCCGGATGCCCTCCAAAAAGAGTATCCGATGTTTGCTTCGTCGTTACTCAATCTTCTGCGCAAGGCGGAAGGGCTTTTGGAGGACGAATAAGCCAAAACCAAAACCTGCCCCCAAAAATCAAAATCTGCCCCTTGTTTTTTAGAAAAACCGTTTATTCCGCGGCTTCCGACACCTCGTCGGGAGCCGTTTTTTGTTGCCCTTTTTGGGCGAACAGTCCGCGAAACGCCACCGCGGTAATCGCCACGGCTATCACCGCGCCAACCACGCCGAGCAACTGCCCGACGATGCCGTCTACCGACAGTACCACCGCTTTCACGGCGAACGTTTCGTAGCCATACAGCGCCGCCGCCACCGCCACGTTGAACACGGAAAGCACCGTTACGCGGCGCGCATCCGCCTTAGAACGGCAGGCGACGAGCGCCTGCGACGGCAACGTCACGGCACACAGCGCCGACAGCGGCACCAGCGTCGCGGCAAAGATGTCCGCGCGGCTTTCGGCGGTGTAGCCCGCCGTCGCGTCCGGCGCAAAGAAAAACAGCGCGTACACAAGATACACCACCAGCGCCGCTTGCAGCAATCCGACCAGCGCCCACAGGATTTTTGCCAAAACACGGGGTACTTTTTGGTCGAAGCGCATCGCCGGCACAACCATCAACACGCCGAAACCCAAAAGCCCGCCCCACGTGGCGGGAGTCAGCGAAAACGGAACGACCAACGCGAACGCCAACACCAGTTGAGCGAGCGCCCAAATCAGCAGCGTGCGGTTGCTATACGCGGTTTTCATCGTCATTTCCCCTTTACAAATCGTATATCAAAGAAGCGAATTTACATATTGTAATATTTCCGTCGCCACGTCCACGCCGGTTGCGGCGGTAATGCCTTTGAGTTGCGCGCCGGAGTTGACCTCGCACACCAGCGGCCCGCGGTCACTGTCCAGAATATCCACGCCGCCGAACTGCAGTCCGGTCAGCCGGCAACTTTCAAGCGCGAGCGCGATTTCTTCTTCAGTCGGCGTATACGGCTCGCCCGCGCCGCCGAGCCCGATGTTGGCGCGAAAATCGCCCGCTGAACGGCGGCGCATCGCCGCCACCACGCGGTCGCCGACCACGTACAGCCGTTTATCCGTTCCGGCGGATTCGGCGATAAATTCCTGCAACAAAAACGGGCGGTGTTTCATCCGCCCCGCGAGCGTTTTCAGCTCCTGCTCGTCCCGCGCAAGGTATACCTGCTCGCCGAGCGAGCCGAAGCATTCTTTGACGACCAGCGGAAAGCCCAATTCTTTTGCGCCGAACGCCAAAAACCCGTCGCCCGCCGCGGTATAGTCCACGTAAGTCATCGGCGCGACCAGCGTTTTCGGCATCGGCACACCCGCCGCCGCCAAAACCGCGTGGGTTTTGGCTTTATCGTCGCACAAAATCACCGCTTCGGCGCAGTTGAACACCCGCGCGCCGGCGGCTTCCATTGCGGTCAGCAGGCGGGTGTCTTTATCGAAACAAAACACCACGTCGCCCGCTTGCACGTCGGCTTCGCCGCCGACCCCGCAAACACGCGCACCGTGCTCACTCCACGCGGCGGCAAACGAGGTGTTTTTGCGCGGAGTCAGCGTATATCCGAGTGCCGCCCCCTCTTCGCACAAACGCGATACGGTATCCGGCACGGTATTTTCGTTCCAAAACCCGTTATACAGCACGTAGCCGTTCAAGGACGACACCTTCTTTCTTAAAAAAGTAAAAATTTCCCGCAAAAAGGCGCAGGAAACAAAACAGACTCGTGAGGTTGCTCACGAGTCTGTCTGTTCGCAGTATCAGTCGATTTCCACAGAGACCTTAACGCTTTGACGCGCAGCAGCAGCATGCATGACGGTTCGGAGAGCTTTTGCAATTCGTCCCTGTTTGCCGATCACGCGACCCATATCGCCTTCTGCGACGTGCAGATGGAATACGATGACGCCTTCTTCGTTCGGCTCGTCCTCCACTACTTCGACAGCGGACGGATCATCGACTAAACCTTGAGCGATCAACTTCAACAGTTCCTTCATTGCCCTTAACCTCCTTTACTGCGATAATAACCTTTGCCTACAAATTAGATGCCCGCTTTTTTGAGCAGGACTTTCACGGTATCGGTCGGCTGAGCGCCGTTCGCGATCCATTTTTGCGCTTTCTCGGTATCCACACGGAGATCCGCCGGATCTTCCATCGGATTGTAATAGCCGATTTCTTCGATGAAACGGCCATCACGCGGGAAGCGGGAGTCCGCCACAACGATGCGATAGAACGGAGCGCCTTTCGCACCCATGCGACGAAGTCTGATTTTTACTGCCATAGTTCCTTACCTCCAACCTG